>NZ_BAAGTD010000045.1:0-72596 GCF_054782095.1 Streptomyces capparidis
GCCTCTACCACAACGGCACCCCCAGCGAAGCCGTAGACCCCCGCACCCTCGCCCCCCGCATCAAAGGCCACAAAACCAGGCGGTCGGAGGGCCTGGCGGCGAACGACGCGGAGGCGTGCGGCTCCTGAGGCACGGCAGCCCGAGCCCGGGGAGTCGCCGGGGCCGCCGGGCTGCTCGGGCCCGCTCGGAGCTACCGAAGCTACTGACGCCCGGGAACGGGCGGTGCTTCGGCCTGCCTTCCCGGCCGCAGCGACTGAACGCCCAGCGACCGGGATCTGCGACTGGACCGTTCAGTCGCTGCCGCCATTGAGACGCCAAAAGCGCAGGTCAGAGGGGTCGCCACAATGAGGACAGCGACCGAAGCGACTGAAGTTCACGCATTATGACGGCATTGGCGTGCGCGCGTGCGCCCGTGTGCGTCATAGATAGGAGGCTTCAGTCGCTTCAGTCGCTGATTCGGGCTGCGGCCCCTGTGTGACCTGCGGTTTCCTCTGAGCGACCGGAGAGCGACCAAAACAGGCTCGGTCGCTGCTCAGCGACCGAACTTCAGTCGCTGAGCAGCGACCGCGACGGCCTCGCCCTCGCGGGCCTCCCGGCCGCCGCCTCCGGTGATGTCACAGCCGGAGGCCGCTGTCTCGTCGTAGGGGTTGCAGGCAGTTCCCGATCGAGGAGTGGATGATGAACCTGGCGCTGTGGATCGCCGCCGGAGCGCTGGCCGCGCTGGCCCTGGGCGGCGGCGTCACCAAGACCTTCGTGCCCAAGGAGAAGCTGGCCGCGGTCCATGGCGGGGGCTGGACCGGGGACGCCGGCGCCGCCTTCGTCAAGACGCTCGGCGTCCTGGAGCTCCTGGCCGCGGCGGGCCTGGTCCTGCCCGCCGCGCTCGGCGTCGCCCCGGTGCTGGTGCCGGTGACCGCGCTGTGCTGGGTCCTGCTGATGGTCGGCGCGATGGTCACCCACGGCCGCCGCGGCGAGCACGGGTTCGTGGTGCTGAACCTGGCCTACCTCGGGCTCGCTGCTTTCATCGTGTGGGGCCGGTTCGGTCCCGAGTCCTTCACCGGCTGACGGGGGAACCGGCATGAGCAGGATCGAGGAGTTCGAGGAGCTGCGGCCGCTGCTGTTCTCGATCGCCTACCGGATCCTCGGCAGCGTGAGCGAGGCCGAGGACGCGGTCCAGGAGACCTGGTTGCGCTACGAGGCGTCCCCGACGCGCCCCAGGTCGGTCCGGGCCTTCCTGTCGGCCGCGGTGACCCGGATCGCGATCGACGTGCTGCGCTCGGCCCGCGCCCGGCGGGAGGAGTACGTCGGGCCGTGGCTCCCCGAGCCGCTGCTCGCCGACCCTTACCAGGACCCGGCGCGGTCGGCGGAGCTGGCCGACTCCCTGTCGATGGCGGCCCTGCTGCTGCTGGAGCGGCTCAGCCCGCTCGAGCGGGCGGTGTTCGTGCTCCGGGAGGTGTTCGGTTTCGGCTTCCCGGAGATCGCGTCGGCGGTGGGGCGCTCGGAGGCGGCGTGCCGCCAGCTCGCGGTGCGGGCACGGCGTCACATGGCCGAGGGCCGACCGCGCTTCGAGGCGGACCGCAGAGAGCGGGAGGAACTGGCGGCACGGTTCTTCGACGCCCTCCGCGAAGGGGACGTCGACGGCCTGCGGGAACTGCTCGCCGCCGACGTGTCGTTGGTCGGTGACGGCGGCGGCAAGGCCCCGCGACTGGCCAGGGCCGTCGCCGGCGCGGAGAACGTGGCCCGGCTGCTCGCCTCCGTCTTCCCCTGGATGGCCCGGATCGACGTGACGTTCGAGCCGCACGAGGTCAACGGCCAGCCGGGCGCGATCTTCCGCGACGGGCGCGGCAGGGTGCTCCACGCACTGGCGCTGGACGTACTGGACGGGCGGATCCAGACGGTCCGGGCGGTCATCAACCCCGACAAGCTCGGGCACGTGGGCCCGGTGGCGGACGCCTGGGCGATCGACCGCGCGGTCAGACGGGCCCGCAGGCCCACGCGATGAGGCGAGGACGACCGCCTGGGGGCACCCACGCCATGGGCGCCCCTCGGGAACGTTCATCGGATGTTCATCGCCCTGCCCGACCGTGGGCGCGAACCCGGCGGTCAGCCGGGATCGCGCCCCCACGGACCCGGGAGGAACCACCATGAGCACGTTCGCCATCAGACGCACGGCCGCCGCCCTCACCTGCCTGGCCGCGCTGACGGCCCTCGGCACCACCCCGGCGGCGGCCGCTCCCGGCCGCGCCTCGGACACCGCCGCGTCCGAGGGCCCCTCCGCGCAGGCCACCTGGTCCCGCATCAACCTCTCCCGGATCCACGTCATCGACCTGGAGGAGGACGGCTGGCTCGGCAACGGCGACGAGATCCGGGTGGAGGTCTTCTCCCCGCAGAAGGGCTTCGCCCACATCTGGCCCGCCAACGCAGCCACCTTCAAGGTGGGCAAGGACATGACCTGCATCGCCTTCGGCCACGTCTGCGACACCAGCGGCACCAACTACGCCACCGCCCTGGACGGCGGTGGCGTCGCCGTCCAGGACTACACGGTGGGGGACCAGCTCTCCGTCCGCATCGTCGAGGACGACACGGTCGGCCCCGACATCCTGGCCGAGGCCCGGATCACCGTGGACGGGCAGCACCAGACCTTCCACGCCCACAGCCCCGCGGACGCGAGCTTCGCCTACATGATCTACGGCACGCTCACCCCGATCGGCTGACGCCGCCCGCCCCCCGGCCTCAGGCCCCCGGGCCGACCGGGACGTCGCCCTGGAGGGTGACCCGGTGCATGATGCGGCGGAAGTCGCCGTAGTCGCGGTTGGCGTAGTGGGCGGTCGCCCGGTTGTCCCACATGGCCACGTCCCCGGGCGCCCAGCGGTGGCGGACGATGTGCTCCGGCTTGGTGATGTGGGCGTGGAGCAGGTCGAGGATGCCGCGGCTCTCCGCGTCGGACACCCCCACGATGTGCGAGGTGAAGCCGGGGTTGACGAACAGCCCCCGGCGGCCGGTCTCCGGGTGCACCCGCACCACCGGGTGCTCCACCGGGTCCAGGCTGCGGTACCGCTCGCCGTCCCACTCGTTGCCCTCCCCGCCGCGCCGCTGGGCGAGGTAGTAGCCGAACTCCCGCGACCCGTCGTGCACCGCGGTGAGCCGGTCGGCCAGCTCCCGCACCGGCGCGGACAGGGACTCGTACGCCAACTGGAGGTCGGCCCAGCTCGTGTCCCCTCCGGTCGGGGGGAGCTGGACGGCGCGCAGGATCGAGCCCAGGGGCGGGCGGCGCACGAACGTGACGTCGGTGTGCCACACGTCCGCGAACCCGTTGTCGGCGGCGTCGATGGCGTAGATCTCCGGGTGGGCCTCGTCCACGCCGGGGACGACGGGGTGGGAGGCGGTCAGCCGCCCCAGCCGGTTGCCCAGCGCCACCTGGCCGTCCGGGGTCAGGGCGTGCTGCCCGGGGAAGAACAGCACCTTGTGCTCGGTCAGGGCGCGGCGCACCGCGGCGATGCCGGCGTCGTCCGCCGTGGCCAGGTCCAGGCCGTGGACCCGGGCGCCGAACCCCGGGCCGAGGGGTTCGAGGGACAGCCGGGTGCCGGCGGTTGAGGGGGACAGGGTGGACATGGATCCTCCATCCGGGAAGGGGCGGGAACGGTTTGGGGCGCGAGTTTCAGGTGGCGGCCTCGCGGACCGCCGCCGCGATCTCGGCGCGCAGCGCGGCGTACCGGGGCAGGCCGCGCAGCTCGTCCGGTGGCGTGCCGGTGCGGGGCAGGTCCACGGCGATGTCCAGGGCGACGGTGCCGGGCCGCCGGGTGAGCACCACCACGCGGGTGCCGAGGAACACCGCCTCGTCCACGCTGTGGGTGACGAACACCGACGTGGACCCGGTGCCGGAGCTCATCCGGCGCAGGTCCTCCTGCAACCGCTCCCTGGTCAGCGCGTCCAGCGCGGCGAACGGCTCGTCCAGCAGGAGCAGCCCGCGGTCGCCGGCGAGGGCGCGGGCGATGGCGACCCGCTGCTGCTGGCCGCCGGAGATCTCCCAGGTCCTGCGGTCCGCGGTGTCCCCCAGGCCCACCCGCTCCAGGAGGGCGGCGGTGCGCGCGGCGCGTTCCGCGCGGGGGACGCCCGCGTACCGCAGGGCGAGGGAGACGTTGCCGCCGACGGTGCGCCAGGGCAGCAGTCGGGGCTGCTGGAACACCACCCCGGCGTCCCTGCCGGGCCGCGGCGCCTCGCCGTGCACCAGGACCTCGCCGCTCGTGGCCCGTTCGAATCCGGCGATCAGGCGCAGCAGGGTGCTCTTGCCGCAGCCGGACGGGCCGACCAGCACGAGGAACTCCCCCGCCGGGACGTCCAGGGACAGCGGCCCCAGGGCGGTGACCGCCGCCTTGCCGCGGCCGTAGGCGTGGGTGACCCCGCGCACCCGGACGGCGTCCGGCGCGGTCGGGCGGGGGCGGGCCCCCGCGCCGGACGGGGTGCCGCCGGACTCTTCCGCGGCCTTCTCGGTGGCGCGGCCGCCCGTGTCAGGAGGAGACGTCATCGGCCAGCCCTTCGACGTAGACGGCCTTCTCCAGCGCCGCGAGGTCCGGCGCGGCCTCGATCTGCTTCTGGCCGACCAGGAACTCGGCGGCGCTGCGCAGGTTCTCCGCGACCCCGCCGACCGCGCCCGGCCTGCCGAGCCACTTCTCGCTCGCCTGGTCGGCGGGGGTGAGGAAGACGCCCTGGTCGAGCTGGGCCCTGGCCTGCCGCGCGCTGACCCCGAGCTGGTTGCCGACGGCCGCAGCCGCGGCGTCCGGGTCGTCGTGGATCAGCTTCAGGGCGCGGGCCTGCACCTTCCGCCAGGCGGCGATGACGTCCGGGTGCTCGTCGATGAACGCGGTGGACGCCACCCCGAGGTCCAGGGTGGGCTTGCCCGCCGTGGCCAGCTCCCGGCTGGTCACCAGCACGTCGCCGGTCTTCCTCAGCTCGTCCAGCGTCGGCAGCCACAGGTAGGCCGCGTCGATGTCGCCACGGGTCCAGGCGGCGAGGATGTCCTGCGGCTCCAGGTCCAGGATGTCCACGTCCGACGCCTCGACCCCGGCCCGGTCCAGCGCGGCGAGCAGGCTGTAGTGCGCGGTGGAGCTGAACGGCGTGGCCACCTTCCTCCCGGCCAGGTCCCTGACGTCGTCGATGCCCTTGCCGCGCCGCGCCACCAGCGCCTCGTTGTCCCCGGCCACGTCCAGGACCCAGGTGACCCGGTAGGGGATCCTCAGCGGCGCGGAGAGCCCGCGGGCGACGGGGCTGGAGCCGATGGCCGCCAGGTCCACGGAGTCCGCGATGAAGGCGGTGTTGATGCTCGCCCCCGAGTCGAACTTGGACCACTTGACGGTGTAGCCGGGCAGCGCCTCCTCCAGCCAGCGTTTCTCCTTCACGACCAGGTCGCCGCTGGGAAAGGCCTGGTAGGCGATCCGGACCGTCTTGCCGCCCCCGGAGGACCCGGAGCCGGATCCGGAGCCGCAGGCGGCCAGGGTGAACAGCAGGCCGAGGGCCGCGACGAGGGTGAGGGCGCGGCGGGCGCCGCGGAGTCGGGTCATGGAGGTGCTTCCTTGTCTGCGAGGGCGGGAGCGGGGCGGGGACGGCGCCGGGGGCGCCGTCCGCGGGTCAGGTGCGGCCGCGCCAGGGGACGAGGCGCCGCTCCAGGGCGTGCAGCACACCGTCGATGAGCAGGCCGGACAGGCCGATGGCGAACAGGCCGAGGACGACGACGTCCGACTGGTTGTAGCGCTGGGCGTCGCGGATCATGCCGCCGATCCCGGGGACGCCGTTGACGGTCTCGGCGGCGACCACCGACGAGTAGGCGATGCCGAACGCCAGCCGGATGCCGACGAGGATCTCCGGCAGCGCCGAGGGCAGGACCACCGCGGTGACCACCTGGGCGGGCCGTGCGCCGATGGCCCGCGCCGCCTCCACCAGCGGCAGCGGGGCCGAGGCGACGGAGGAGGCGGTGGCCACGGCGACCGGGGGCATCGCGGCGATGGCCAGCAGCCAGATCTTGGGGGACTCGTCGATGCCGAACCAGATGATCAGCAGGCTGAAGTAGGCCAGCGGAGGCAGGGTGCGCAGGAAGGCGACGGCCGGTTCCAGCACCACCCGCACCCAGGGCAGCGTGCCCATCAGCACCCCGAGCGCGAGCCCGGCGGCCACGCCGAGCCCGGCGCCGACGGCGATGCGCCGCAGGCTGGTGCCCAGGTGCTCGATCAGGTAGTGCCCCTGGTAGCCGCGGACTCCGTCGTGGGTGGTCGAGGTGTCCACCAGCGCGTCCAGGACGTCGGCGGGCGAGGGCACGAGCAGCGGCGACCACAGGCGCAGCCAGACCGCGGTCTGCCACAGGCCGAACAGCACGAGCAGGGCGAGCACCCGCAGCCCTGCGCGGCGCAGCCGGGCGCCGCCCGGGCCCGTGGGGCGTTTCCGCGCGGGCGGCGGTTTCTCGTTCGGAGCGTGGTCGTGCTGCTCGGCGGTGGACACGGCCGTGGGCATGGCAACTCCGCGGGAGGGCGTGGCGAGGAGACGCGGCACGGCGCGCACGAGGGCGCGTGGGCGCGTGGGCGCGTGGGCGCGTGGGCGCGTGGGCGCGTGGGCGCGTCACGGGGGAAGGCGGAAAGGGGCCGCTCGGCGGGCTCGCGGTGCGGAGCGGGGCCGGGGGCGGGTTACGAGGTGTGAGATCCCGTCAGAGGGATCACCGGGTACCGCCGCGTCAGGCGCGACAGAAGGCGCTGGAGGTGCGGCAGAGGTCGATGGAGAGCCGCTCCACGAGGTACCGGTCGGCGATCACGCCTGGATTTCTAGCACGATCACGTGGCCATCACCAGGGCGTCTCCACCAAGTGAGACGGCGGCGCACCGCCGCTCCCCCTGCGCGAGGGCTCGGCGGTGCGGGGGTCGGGCAGCGTCGCGGGGCGGCCGGATCCGTCGGGCCCGCCGGGCGGTCGGCGGTCGGTCAGCGGGCGGGGCGGACGGCGTAGTCGGCGAGGGAGGGGGCCAGGGCGTCGAAGGCGGTGCGGGCGTGGGCGGTGACGGTGCGCGCGATCTCGTCGTTGGGGTGCCCGTCCAGGGTCAGGCGCAGCGTCTCCTCGAACAGCAGGCGGTGGACGGCGCCCAGTTGGGCCGCGGCGACCCGGGGCAGGATGTCGCCGGGGGCGGCGCCGGTCTCCTCGGCGAGGACGCGGGCCATGGCCCTCTCGCGGTCGTCGTGGAACTCCCGCAGCCGGGCAACCAGCGTGGGGCTGCTGGCGATCATCCGGGCGAACTCCGGCCCGGAGAAGCCGATGACCGGGTCCTGCTCGGCCACCGAGGCCAGGTAGGCGCGGCGCAGCGCGGCCAGGGCCGACTCGCCGGGCTCGCGCGCGCGGATGGTGGTGGCGGGCATCTCGATGAAGACGTCCTGGAGGTCCAGCGCGAGGTCCTCCTTGCGCGGGAAGTAGTTGGTGACGGTCATCTTGGCCACCTGCGCCGCCGCCGCGACCTCGGCGATCGTGACGTTGTCGAAGCCCCGCTCCAGGAACAGCCTGGTGGCCTGGCGGGAGATGTTCTCCCTGGTCCGGGCCTTCTTCAGAGCCCGCAGGCTCGTCGTCTCTCCGCTCATGGCACCACTATAGCTAGGTCGGACCAAAAAATTTGCTTGACATATTCATAGGTCAAACCTAAATTTAGGTCATGGCTGGGCCGAGCGCACCATGCTCGGGCCCCGACCCACCCCTGCCCCGATCCCCGCCGAACACCGTCTGGAGAAGCCCCTTTGACACACGTGACCATCGAGGAGCACACGGTTGCCGACCGCGGCAGCGGGCCGTACGCGCTCACCACGGGCCCGGACGGCGCCCTGTGGTTCACCCTGGTCCACAGCGGCCGGATCGGGCGGCTCGTGCCCGGCCAGGAGCCGACGAGCCACCAGCTCGACCCGGAGTGCGGCCCGACGATCATCGTCTCCGGCCCGGACGGCGCCCTGTGGTTCACCGAGTACCGGGCGCACCGGATCGGCCGCATCACCACCCGCGGATCCATCGACGAGTTCGCGCTGCCCACCCCGGACTGCGGGCCGTTCGGCATCGCCGCGGGGCCCGACGGCGCGCTGTGGTTCACCGAGTCCGCCGCCGACCGCATCGGCCGCGTCACCACTGACGGCGATGTCACCGAGTTTCCGCTGCCGGTCACCGGCGCCTTCCCCTCCGCGATCACCGCGGGCGGCGACGGCGGACTGTGGTTCACCATGAACCAGGCCAACGCGATCGGCCGGATCGGCGTGGACGGCGCGGTGACGCTCCACCGGCTGCCGACCGAGGCCGCCGCACCGGTGGGGATCGCCGCCGGGCGCGACGGCGCCGTGTGGTTCACCGAGATCGCCGCCGGGCAGATCGGCCGGATCACTCCCGACGGCCGGGTCACCGAGTTCCCGCTGCCCGACCGCGCCGCCCGGCCGCACGCCGTCACCACCGACGGCGACGGCACCCCGTGGTTCACCGAGTGGGGCGCCAACCGCGTCGGCTCCCTCGCCCCCGACGGCACCGTCACCGTGCACGACCTGCCCACCCCCGGCGCCGAGCCGCACGGCATCGCCCTGGGCCCGGACGGCGCGCTGTGGACGGCGCTGGAGATCGGCGCCCTGGCCCGCGTCGCCCCGGCGGACAGCCGCTCCTGACCACCGCCGCGCCCCCCGGCCCCGGCCCGACCGACCGCTGCCCCACCGGCCCGACCCACCGGCCCGACTCACCGACTCCGTCTCGACGAAGGGACTTCATGACACACCAGGCACCTCTCGACGCCGCCGCGGAGTTCGACCGCCAGGTCCGCAACCTGACCGAACTCGGCTACCCCGCCCTGGCAGGCGTCGATCCGGCGGAGTTCGACGCGATGCTCAGCCCCCTGCGCGACCTCGCCGCCACCACCGGACCCGCGCCGTACGACCCGTACGACCCGGAGTCCGGCCGGGTGCCCTTCCTGCTCGTGGTCACCCGCGAGGTCGCGCCCGTCGAGCAGGCGATGCAGCGCACCACCCTGCACGGCAGGGACAAGCCGGGATTCGTGGACCACTCCTTCGAACCGGGCTCCCTGGAGCGGTTCGTCGCCACCGAGGCCACCGCCCTCCCCGACCCGCGCGCCTACCTGCTGTTCGACGTGGAGCGCGGCGAGGAGTTCTGCGGCGCCGTGCCCAGCGACGCCATGGACGCCATCGCCGGGCGGGGACGGAACCTGCTCACCATCGAGGAGGGCATCGCCCTGATCACCCACTTCCCGTGGATCCTCGTCAAGAACAAGTGCTTCTCCCTCGGCGGTTCACGCTCCGGTGACCGCCGGGTCCCGGCGATCTGGATCAGCCGCAACACGCCCAAACTGGGCTGGTGCTGGCAGGGCAACCCGCACACCTGGCTGGGCATGGCCTCCGCGGGCGCCCGCCGCGCCGCCTCGTAGCGACACTCAACCGACCGCGCCCCGGCCCGTCCCGCCACCACCGGCGGGGCGGGCCCGCGCGTTGTCGAGACCGGAGATGATGAGGTCGAGACCGGAGTGGAACTCCCGCTCCGCGCTGCTGGTCGCGGCGGCCCCGGCGATCTCGATCAGCCGGGGGAAGCGGTCCGGCGGCAGGGCGCGCACGCGGTCGATGATGGTGGCGGCGTCCTCGTCGGGCGCGATCGACAGCGGGCCCGCCAACTCCGCCTGCGCGAAGCCCATGACGAAGCCGGACACCGCGCGGAAGGCGACGAGCAGCTCGGCCCCCGAGCGCCCGCTCCGCGCCAGCGCGGCGAGCAGGTGCTCCCCGCCGGTGAGCGTGGGCAGGTCCAGGCTGCGGCGGGTGAGGATCAGCGGGATGACGTCCGGGTGCGCCCGGTACGCGCGCCAGTGCGCCTCGGCGAGGGTGCGCACGTCGGCGCGCCAGTCGTCCGACGGTACCCCCGGCACGTGCTGCACCGGCTCCAGGACGGCGGCGACCAGCAGCGCCTCCAACCCGTCGCGGCCCTCGACGTAGTTGTAGATCGTCATGGCGCCGGTGCCGAGCTCGGCGGCGAGGTTCCGCATGGTCAGGGCCGCCAGTCCCTGCGCGTCGACCAGCGCCAACGCGGCCGCTCGAAGCTGGTCCTCACTGAACTTCCGTGGCGCGGGCATGCCTTCCTCCCTTGATTCACGTACATCGTACGTGGTCCACTTGCCCGCGACCACGTACGACGTACGTGAACGTGAGCGGTACGCCGCAGAAAGGGGCCCTCCGTGACACCCATCGACATGTTCGCCTCCGCCATCCGCCTGCACGGCGACGGCACGGTCCTGGCCGAGGAGCGCCGGATGACCGGCGACCTGGACGGCTGGACCGTCGCCGCCTTCCACGTCGAGACCGACGAGGACGTGCACGCCGACCACTGGGAGATGCACCCCGACGCCGACGAGGCCGTCTGCGTCCTGTCCGGCGGGGCGCGCCTGACCCTGCGGGCCGACGGCGACTGCCCCGAGCGGTCGGTCGCCCTCGCGGCCGGTCAGGCCGTCATCGTGCCGCGCGGGCGCTGGCACCGCGTCGAACTGGCAGGCCCCAGCGACCTGATGTCGCTGACCCTGCGCAACGGCACCCGCCTGGAGCGGCGCGAGGACGGCGAAGCCCGGTGACGGCGCACAAGGACACCCACACCCGGTCCCACTCCTCGCCGCTCCACCCGTCCTCGCCGTCCCCGCCGTCCCCGCCGGGGCGGCGGCTGCTGGCGGTGGTGCTGACGGTGCAGTTCATGGTCGCCCTCGACGCCTCCGTGGTGAACGTCGCCCTGCCCGACATCCGCTCGGGGCTCGGCTTCACCGGCGACGGCCTCACCTGGGTGGTCAACGCCTACGCCCTCGCCTTCGGCGGCCTGATGCTGCTCGGCGGGCGGCTCGGCGACATCGCGGGCCACCGCCGCACCCTGCTCGCCGGGCTGGCGCTGTTCGGCGCGGCCAGCCTCGCCGGAGGGCTGATGCAGTCCCCCGGCGGGCTGGTCGCCGCCAGGGCGGTGCAGGGCGCGGGCGCGGCGGCCCTGGCCCCCGTCGCCCTGTCCCTGCTCACCACCAGCTTCCCGCCCGGCCCGGCGCTCTCCCGCGCCCTGGGCCTGTGGGGGGCGACGGCGGCGGCCGGTGGCGCCACCGGCGTCCTGGCGGGCGGTGTGCTGACCGAGTGGCTCGGGTGGCGGGCCGTCATGCTCGTCAACGTGCCGATCGTGGCGTTCGCCTACGTCATGGGCGCGGGACTGCCGACCGGCCACCGCCGCAAGGCCGCCACAGGGCGTCTGGACGTCCTCGGGGCGGTGCTCGCGACCGCCGGGGCCACCACGCTGGTGCTGGGCGTCGTGCGCACCAGCACCGCGGGATGGGGCTCCGCGGCCACCGTGCTCACCCTCGGCTCGGCGGCCGTGCTGCTCGCCGCGTTCGTCGCGGTCGAACTGCGGGTCCGCGACCCCCTGTTGCGGATGGGCCTGCTGGCCCGCCGACCGGTGCTCGGCGCGAACCTGTTCATGATGCTGCTGTTCTCCGGCCAGTTCGCCGCCTTCTACTTCACCTCCCTGTATCTGCACCAGGTGCTCGGGTTCGGACCCGCCACGGCCGGGGCCGCGTTCCTGCCGTTCTGCGTGGGCATCGTCATCGGCTCGGTGATCGCCACCAGGACCGTCGCGACCCTCGGACTGCGGCGCCTGCTCGTCGCGGGCGGACTCGTCGGCGGATGCGGATTCGCCTGGTTCGGGGCCGCGTTCGCCGCCGAGGGCGGCTTCTGGGCGGCGATCCTCGGGCCGTCCCTCGTGGCGAGCGTCGGCATCGGGATGTGCATCGTCCCCCTGGGCACGGCCGCGACATCGGGGGTCCCCGCGGACGAGGCCGGGATGGCTTCCGGCCTGATCAACACCTCCCGCCAGATCGGCGGCTCCATCGGCCTTGCCGCCCTGGACACCCTCGCCGTCACCGTGATCGGCGACCACCACGGCGGCTCCCCGGCGGGACAGGCCGACGGCTACGGGGCGGCGATCGGCGCCACCGCGGTCCTCCTCGCCGGAGCGGCGGCGGTGGCGGCACTGCTCATCCCCGGACGCGGTGCACCCGGAGCCCCGCCCGGGGCACCGGAGAGCGCGCCCCTCGAGGGGCCGGGGACGGCGGGGGGAGAGGCGCGGTGATGCGGGGTCGGTGTCCGGAGGACGCATCGGGGTGCGTTCGGGAGGACGTCGGCGCGTAGCGTCCGTCAGGCTGTGCGCCTCCGGTCGGGGTTCCGACCGGAGGCGCTTTTCTGCGTCTGCCCACCACAGATGCTTCCAGCTTGAACCAGTTCTCTGAGAAGCCCTGAGAGCCACACCCCCCTCCCCGCCCGATCGCCCTTTCCGGCGCCCCTTGGGCCTCTCCCGCCCGGCCGAGCACCCCGCTCTCCCACCGGCCACCTCCCGCACCGGCGTCCGTCCTCCGCCGTGCATGGGCTCGATTTCTGGGCAGATGAAGACGGGGAGGACGGTCGGTCTCGGGCTGGGTGCGCGCGACCGCGAGATGGCTACCGGTCAGGTGTGAGCATGAGCTGACCAGTAGGAGCGGTGCGCTGTGGGCAGGGCTAGTCGAGGTGAGCGTGCCGCATGCCGTGGGCTGGGCTGGCTGGTGCAGTGAGGGCTTCTTGAGGGCCCGTGGGAACGCTCGTCGGACATCGGACCACCTCTCCGCCGCAACATCGGTTCCCGGACCTCGCCACCGGCCCGAGGGCACCTGAGCGCGTGGATCCACGTCAACCTCTGGATCCGATGCCAGGCAGTCCGCCCACCGATCCTCTGCTGCCGTGGAATCCCAGCGAGCGACGCGGGGCGCAGCGGAGGGGGGCGAGCCGGAAGGGATTGGCGCTTCCCTGCGACGAGATGATGGTCCGAAGGTGCCGTGCACATCGGACGCTCGGGCTTCTTTTGCTTGAGGATGTGCTCCTGTAGGTCCGCCCTTTGGTGGGCTCGGTGGTGAGATTTTTGAGTGCCGAGTCGCTTGAACCGTGGCTCCTGATGGCTGCTGGAGAGACGCAGGAATCGATCGTCCCAGTGGCAGTAGGCCATCACGATGGAGGGCAGCTTTGATGGAGAGAGGAGATGAAGCTACCCGCCGATCAAGCCTCCGTCGTGAGCAATCCGGAGTCGCGAAGGGGACGACATCTCAAGCCCCTCCCCCGGAGAGAGATGCCTCGCCATGCATCAAAACTCAAGCATTCAGCAGACCCAGGCAGAGCGACTCATGCTGACATGTGACTGCAAGAGAGGCGGCATATCCCTAACCATGGTGCGGTGACTAGAGGCACGAGCGCTCTCCCATCTGGGTGCAACTGGTAGCACCATGAGGAGACGTTAGTGTGCCTGGTACGGCCTCTTGATGCCCAACTTTCATGGCCTGTGACGCACGAGGTTCTCGACGCAGAAAAACTACTCTGACCTGCAAGAACAATCATCTATGCAAACATGCCAGCAAGCTTGAACGCAAGCATTGGAGCTAACCCTATGCAGCACAGTGACAGTTGTCATTATAGAGGTGGAGTATCGAGCGTGCCATCAAGTCGATACAGCCATAGACGACAAGGTCTTGGATCACGCCAGCGTGACTGTCGTACTCTAAGTGTATTTGCAAGCGAAGGCGCAAAGGAACTTAGAGACGTGTTGTCGAGTGGGTGGATGTGCAGATTCGATCGTAAGTCGTAT
This sequence comes from Streptomyces capparidis, assembly GCF_054782095.1. Classification (NCBI taxonomy): domain Bacteria; kingdom Bacillati; phylum Actinomycetota; class Actinomycetes; order Kitasatosporales; family Streptomycetaceae; genus Streptomyces; species Streptomyces capparidis. The sequence continues at coordinate 13,670 of NZ_BAAGTD010000045.1, forward strand.
GGCACGGCAGCAAGCTGATTGCAGTACGGGCATGAAAACTAATGGGGGCGCATGCTTATTGACTGATGCGCCAGCGAAGTCACAAGTCCACTAGTGAACTTAATACGTCCCTTAATGGGCTACCCACCCTAAGGTGGATGCGTAAGCTTCTGGGTAAGCGCATGCGGAAATGCATACTCAAACGAATGTAGACGCTTGCTTGTCAGTCTCGGCGCACACAAAAGATTCAACTGGAATGCAAACCAAATGTTGAGCGCGTATGCAGATAGAACGACATACAAGCGTGTTCATCTGCAAGCACGCCTAGGCGGATACGGGCTAAGCAACTCGACGACACACCGAGCTCATCACCAACTCACACATCCCCTCGAAGACAAGCCCGCCACCTCATCCCCTGGCACACCCTCACGCGTGTCGGCCTGTCAGGGTGTTGATCAGTCTGCTAGCCTGGCGCCTCGTCCGTGTGGGAGTAGAGGTCAAGGTGAAACCGGAGACATGTGGTTCCGCCGCAAGGCAGGCCGGAGAGGCAATACGTGTCTTAGCCATACCCTCAGCGGAGCCGTCAACGGTGACCCCCGCGAGGAAGCAGACTGTCGCGGTGATGGGGAGCCAATCCCGCCCCACCCCCTCTGCCTGCGCCAACGGCCTTTCTCGCGGTGTCGTGCGGCTCGTTTCCGGGGTTCCGGGCCCCACCAGGAGCCCTTACCGCCCTCGGTGGAGCGCAGAGCGCTTCTCGGCGAAGAACCAGCACAGCAAAGCTCAGCAAAAGGGACATAACCAGCCCGCCAGGCGGGCGTGAGTCACAGTGAGAGGCCCCATGTCCAGTCCCTTCTCCCCGCCCGCCGCCCAGCCGCACGCGGCCATCCCGTGGGCGCGGCTGTCGCACATCTTCATGTTCGGCAACGGCAAGGGCGGGGTCGGCAAGTCGTCGACCACGGCCAATGTCGCCGGAAAGGCGGCGCGCAGCGGCCTGCGCACCCTCGTCATCGACTGCAACGCCCAGGGCAACATCGCGCGGGAGCTCGGCTACAAGAAGGCCGACTGGAACGACTTCGGCGCCGGGTTCCTGGAGTCGCTGCGCACCGGGAGGCCCCTCGTGCCGCGGGAGAACGTCCGTGAGAACCTCGACGTGATCATGGGCGGGCCGCACCTGGGGGACGAGTTCGGCATCTTCTTCCACACCCTGCTCGCCAAGGAGGGCCCGGGCGCCTACCTGCGGCTGCTCCAGTGCCTGCTGCCGATCGCACACAACTACCAGATCATCGCGGTGGACACGCCCCCGGAGAACCCGTCGCTCCAGCGCTTGGCGCTGGCGGCGTCCCGGTGGCTGGTCATCCCGGTCAAGAGCGACGGGGGAGCGGAGGACGGCCTGGCCCAGATCGGCCTGGAGTTCTCCTACGTGAAGTTCCGCAGCCAGCTCAACCCCCATGTCTCGCTGCTGGGCGTCCTGCTGTTCGACACGGGGCGGAACTACAGCGGCATCCACGCCGATGTGCGCAGGCAGGTCCAGCGGGTCCTGGGGGAGGAGGCGCACATGTTCAAGCACATCATCGGGCACACCGAGTCCGTGGCCAGGCTGGCGCGCAAGCGCGGCATGCTCGTCTCGGAGCTGGCCGCGATGCGCCAGGGGGGGGACCGCACGATCCCTGAGACGGTCGAGTCCCTGCACAGCGACTACGAGGGCTTCACCGAAGAGATGTTCGCCCGCGCACTGGAACTCAGGAAGGAAGCGGCATGACCGGGCCGAAGGGGAAGAAGAAGGACGACGACCAGGGCATGTCGGACGAGGGCGTGGGCGGCCTGTTCAGCGGCGCCTCTCCCGGCGGCGCGCTCGCGGGCTGGGGGGCCTCGGTCGCGGCGGACCTGACCCCGGAGGTCCCGGCCGTCGCGGCCCCGGTGGAGCCCGCCCGTCCGCTGAGCGTGATCCCGCAGCCGGTGGTGCCGCAGCCGCAGGACGCCTCCGTCGACGACGCGGACACGGCCAAGCCCGTCGGCTTCTACGTCTCGGCGAGTGTGGCCTCGCGCTTCCGCAAGTTCCGCAGCCAGCAGGGGCTGACGAGCACCCAGGTGGTGCTGCTCGCGGTGGAGCACGCCAACGAGAAGGGCATCGCCTCGGTCGTGGAGGCGGCGCGCCGCCCGCCGAAGATCCAGTCGAAGCTGTTCCCCATCAAGCCCGACGACTCCGATCTGCGCGGGCTCGGGCCCGTCCAGCTCCAGTACAAGCCGACGCGGGCCCAGCGGTCGGTGATCGACGCGCTGGTCGCCGAGTCGGGGCTTCCGGACCACACCAAGTTCCTCGCCGTGGTCCTGAACGACTTCCTGCCCGGGCGCCGGGACACCTGAGGCCCGGCTCACCCGCCGAGAGGACCGCCCGGCAGGCGCCCGGCGGTCCCTCGGCCCGCGGCGCCTCGCCCGGGTGGGCGTGCGGCCGTCCACCGGTGGAGCCGCGGTTCAGGCCGTGCCGTAGAGCTCGGCCAGTTCGGTGATGGCGCGGCTCAGTTCCGCGCGGGCCTCGGCAGGGGCGACGACCTGGACGTCGGGGCCGAACTGCAACAGGTGGCGGACCGCCGCCACGACGGGGTAGACGACCTCCACCCGCAGCCACTCGCCGTCGCCGGGCTCGGGGACGGGCGGTCCCGCGAAGTAGCCGCCCGCGATGCGGGTCACCCTGTCCTGCCACTCCCGGCGCAGCCGGACGGTGATGGTGACGCCGCCGCCGCGGTCCTCCACCTCGCGGCGCAGGTCATGCCAGACCTCGGTGAGCTCCACGCCCGTGCGGCGGCGCACCTCGGCCTCGACGACATCGACCCGCGCCAGCCGGTCGGTGCGGAAGAGCCGCGGCCTGCCCCTGTGGTCGGCGACCAGGTACCAGGTGCCTGCCTTGGCCACCAGCCCGTACGGGTCGAGGGTGTAGGTGCGCAGCGCGGTGCGGCCGCTGTGGCGGTAGCGGACGCGCAGGCGGCGGTCGCTGAGGACCGCGGCGTACAGGGCCTCCAGGTCGGTGTCGGGGCGGGGCCCGGCCCGCCAGCGGTCCGGTTCGACGAGGATGCGACGGCTGGTCAGCTCGGCCGCCGGGCGGTGCGGTGCGGGCAGCGCGGCCATCACCTTGCGCAGCGCGGAACCCAGGGCCCGGTCGAGGCCGAGCGCCGAGTGGGCGCTCTGGGACGCCAGCACGAACAGGGCGCGCGCCTCGTCGGTGGTCAGGCCAGTGACGTCGGTGCGGAAGCCGTTCAGCAGCCCGATGCCGCCGTCCCTGCCGCGCTCCGCGTACACCGGGACACCGGCCGCCGACAGCGCCTCGACGTCGCGGTAGATGGTGCGCTGGGACACCTCCAGGCGCTCGGCGAGCTCCTTGGCCGGGACCAGGTCGCGGTGCTGGAGCAGCAGCACGATCGAGAGCAGGCGGTCGAACTTCACCCGCGCAGAATATGACGGTGGATGTCATATAAGCCCATCAAGATCGCTCCCGTTGGCACCGACGAAGGAGCGGAACCGTGGAACGTCACGACATCCAGTCCCTGGCGGCCCGTGTCGAGGGACCCGTGCTGGTCCCCGGGCAGGAGGGCTTCGACGAGGAGCGGACGGGCTTCAACCTGGCCGTGCGGCACCGGCCGGAGGTGATCGTCGGCGCCGCGCGGGCCGAGGACGTGGCGGAGGCCGTCGCCTTCGCCGCCGCCCACGACCTGCCGGTGGCCGTGCAGAACACCGGGCACGGCTTCTCGGTGGCCGCCGAGGGCGGGCTGCTGGTCACCACGCGGCGGATGGGCGCGGTCCGCGTCGATCCGGCGAGCCGCAGCGCGCACGTCGCGGCCGGTGCCCGCTTCGAGCAGGTCGTCCGGGAGGCGGCCCGGCACGGCCTGGCGCCCCTGAGCGGCTCGGCCCCGCACGTGGGCGTGGTGTCCTACACCCTGGGCGGAGGGCTCCCGCTGCTCGGACGCAGCCACGGCTGGGCGGCGGACCGGGTGCTGTCCATGGACGTGGTGACCGCCGACGGGCGGCCGCGCCACGTCACCCCGGACACCGACCCGGAGCTGTACTGGGCGCTGCTGGGCGGGCGGGACAACTTCGGCATCGTCACCGGCATGGAGTTCGGCCTGGTCCCGGTGGCCCGGCTGTACGGCGGCGGGCTCTTCTTCGACGCCGAGCAGGCCCCCGGTCTCCTGGAGGCGTACCGGCAGTGGACCGCGACGGTGCCCGACGAGATGAACTCGTCCGTGGCGCTGATTCCCTTCCCGGACGACCCGCAGGTGCCCGAGCCCATGCGCGGACGCCGCATCTGGCACGTGCGGATCGCCTGCACCGGCTCCCCCGAGGCCGGGGAGCGGATCGTCGAACCGCTGCGCCAGGCCGGACCGCTGCTGCTGGAGAGCCTGCGCGACATGCCCTACGAGCACAGCGCCGAGATCCACGACGACCCCCCGGTCCCGATGCCGTGGGCCGCCGACGTCGCCATGCTGACGGACCTGGACGCCGACACGGTCCGTACGGTCCTGGAGCACACCGGCCCCGGCGCGGCGGTGCCCGCCGTCGTGGAGCTGCGCCACCTGGGCGGTGCGCTGGCCCGCAAGCCCGCGCACCCCAACGCTGTCGGGCACCGCGACGCGCGCTTCATGCTGGCGGTCGTCATCCCCTTGACGGGCGTGGCCCCCGCGGACGCGCAGGCGTTCCTGGAGCGCGTGTTCACGGACCTGAAGCCGTGGACCAGCGGCCGGTACCTCAACTTCATGGGCCACGGCGACGCCGCCGATCAGGAGCGGACCCGCACCGCCTACAGCGCGGACGACCACCGGCGGCTGACCGCGCTCAAGACCGCGTACGACCCCCGGAACGTCTTCCGCCTCAACCACAACATCCCGCCGCACCCCACCCGATGACACCGACGGGGATGGGTCTTCCTAGAGTTCTGACCATGACCACAGACAACCGGCCCGCGGACGCGCCGAGTTCGCCCGTCACGTTCATCAACGTCTTCGAAGTCGCCGCCGAGCACCTCGACGCGTTCGTCGCCGAATGGGAACGACGCGCCGCGCTCATGAGCGCCCGGCCCGGCTTCCTGGACTCCCGCCTGCACCGCGCCCGTGCGTCGGAGACCAGGTTCCAGCTCGTCAACGTGGCCCACTGGGAGAGCCAGGAGGCGTGGGAGGCCGCCACCGCGGACATCGAGTTCCGCGCGCGCACCCGAGCCGCGAGCGAGGACCCGCAGACGCCGATCACGCCCAACCCGGGTCTGTACGACGTCGCCGCGGAGTTCTCCGCCGTGGTGGCGGAACAGGGGTAGTCACGTCGGCCGCCCCCGGTGTCGGCCACGCCACCGGGCGGCCGGGGCCTCATGGCTCGGGCCGGTCCAGGCAGATCAGAGTCTGCTGGCCCGTCGCGACCAACTGCCGGTGGCCGCCCCGGACACCGAAGACCTCCAGTCGGCACACGGTCAGGGTGCGCCCTGACTTCAGCACCGTGCCCACGGCCTCGATGTGGTCACCGACGGCGGGCGCCAAGAGGTTGATCTTGTACTCGACCGTGAGCACCGAGGTGTTCTCGGGGAACAGCGTGAACGCCGCGTACCCGCCCGCGCTGTCGGCGACGGCGCTGGTGGCGCCCGCGTGGACATAGCCGTTCTGCTGGGTCACCTCCGGCCGGGTGGGCAGCACGAGGCGCACACGTCCCGGTGCGATGTGCGCTATGCGCGCACCGAGGTGGGCCATGAGGCCCTGGCGCGCGAAGCTGGCCCGGATGCGCGCCTGCACCTCGGGGCTCGCCTGCTCCTGGTCCGGCTCCTGCTGCGTCCGGTCTTCCATGTGGTCTCCTCGGGCGGCCGGTGCGGTGGATCGGGGCCTGTGACGCGCCTTGCCCCTCCGGGGTTCGACGGGGCGAGGGCCGTCGTCCGGCGGGGTGTTCGGCGACGGGTGGCCCACTGACGGCGATCATCATGGCACCGCCGGGGCGGACGGCCGCCGCCCGCCCCGCGCGGCGCCGGGCTCACCGGCGGGGCCGCTCGCGCCCGGCGGCGCCGTCGAGCCGTCTTCCTCGTGGTCCTTCCCGGTGGCGACGGCGCAGGCGGACAGCAGCGTCCCGGCGGCGAGGCTGCCCCAGAGGGCGGCCGGGCCGTGGGGGGCCAGAGCGGTGATGGCGACCGGGGAGACGGCGAGACCGAAGCCCGTGGACAGCTCGAAGCGGGCGACGGCGCGCCCCAGGACATGGGCCGGGGCGAGGACGGTGACGAGCGCGGTGGCGCTGCCGGCGTAGACGATCTCGCCGATGGTGCAGACCACGGACACCGCGGCGACGGCCGGGGCGCCCCAGCCGGGTCCCAGTGAGGCGGCCGCGAGGAAGCCGAGGTAGGACGCGGCGAGCAGCACGCCGCCGAGGGCCAGCACGATCCGCCGGGGAAAGCGGGACAGCAGCATGGTGACCGGGACTTGCAGGGTGACCACCAGCACCGTGTTGGCCACGAAGACGGCCGCCGACCACACCGGGGACGCGTCCAGTTGCGTCACCAGGATCAGGGGGAGCGCGATCTCGGGCACGTTGAGGCAGAAGGCGTAGATCACGTTGGCGGCCAGCAGCGCGCGCATCCGGGGCGCGGGCCCGTCGCCTCCGCCCCCGGCCGGGAGGGCGGCCGGACGCGCGCGCAGACGGACCGACCACGCCAGGGCCGCCGCGGCGAGGTAGGCGAGCCCGGTGACGACTGCCAGGGCCCGCAACGCGGTGGTGCCGCCCGCCAGGCACACGGTGGCGAGGAGCGCGCCCACACCCAGGCCGGCGTTGCGCAGGGCCCGGCCTCCCGCGAGGGCGGCGTCGCGTTCCCGGCCGTGGGCGACCGTGGCCACCAGCGCCGCGTGGGCGGCCGGCCACGCCTGGTTGCCGATGCCGAGGAACAGCGCCGCCGCCGCGAACAGCCAGGCGTGCCCCGCCGGGGTGGCCAGCAGCAGCGCCACGCCCACCACCCGCACCAGCATCGACGCGGCCACGACCGTGCTGCGCGCCCCCCGGTCCAGCCAGCGGCCCACCGCGGGCATGCACACCAGGCCCACGACGACGCCGACCGTCATGGCGATGCCGGTGACCGGCGCGGACAGCCTCAGCACCGCCACCCCGTAGAGCAGCAGGAAGGGCCGCAGCAGGCCGGTGCCGAGCGCGTCCACGGCCAGGGCGACGGCGTAGCGGGGGCCTCCGGAGGCACGGACGAGGGCGCGGGGCCGGAGCCCGGTGGTGGTTGCCATGCCGCCAAACGGTGCGCCCGGACGGCGGGCCGGGCACGTCGGTTGACGGACACCGTCAACCGACGCCGCCTCCGGGCGTCCGGGCGGTGAGGATGAGGGGGTGACATTGAGGATCGACATCAGCGGCCTGCCGCCCGAGCGACTGCGGTTCGCCGCCTCCCCGCTGGCCGAGCTGACCGCGATGCTGCACGTGCTGGCCGAACCCGGGCACCATCCGCAGCACGCCGCCTGGGCCGGGGAGGTCTGGGCCGGGCTGCGCCCGGAGCTGGCCGAGCGGCTGCGGGAGGCGGAGTTCCTCTGGCGGTCCTCACAAGCCGACTTCCTGCTCCCCGCCCGGCCCCGGGCGACCCTCGCCGAGGAGCTGGACGACGTGGACCGGATCGACGACGAGACGTACGCGACCGCCGCGCTCGTCACCACGTGCGGCGGCCGGGCCCCCTTCGCCGCTCCGTCGCCGCTCACCGACGCCACCGCCCGGGAGCGGGCCCTGGAGCTGGCCCAGGCCCGCGGCGCGCGGCAGGAGGCCTTCGCGGAGCGGCTGCTCGCGGACCCGGCCGCTGTGCGGGCGCGGGTGCGCGACACCCTCGAACAGTGCGCCGAGCCCTTCTTCGACGCCGCCTGGACGGGCGCGGCCGTGCGGCTCGCCACCGATGTGCGGCTGAAGAACGACCTGCTGAAGCGCCACGGCATCGGGGCGGCCCTCGCGTCGGTCTCCGGCGCGGTCGGCCTGGCACCGGACGGCGACTGCATCGTCGTGGACAAGCTCCAGGACAAGGCGACCGCCGCCCACGGCACCGGTGTCACCTTCATCCCCAGCGTCTTCGGCCACCCGCACCTGGTGGTGGTCCACGCGCCCGGGTGGCAGCCGGTGGTGCAGTACCCCGTGGCCGAGCCGGACCCCGGCGAGCCGGTGCCGCTGGAAACGGTCACCCTGCGGCTGGAGGCACTCGCGCATCCGGTGCGGCTGCGGCTGCTGCGCACCTTGGCCCGGGGCCCGCACACCACCGGTGAGCTGGCCCACACCTGGGAACTGTCACCCCCGGAGGTCTCCCGCCACCTCGCCGTGCTGCGCCGCGCGGGCCTGCTCACGGCCCGGCGCCAGGGCCGCTACGTCCGCCACACCCTCAACCTGCCCGCACTGACGGCGCTGGGCACCGACCTGCTGGCGGCCGTACTGCGCTGAGCGGAACCGCCCCGCCGGGACGCGGCGACCGCCGACCAGAACATCGACACAACGCGGGGTTGTGCCTTGCGGTCGGGTCGGTTGTTTGCTCCGGGCGCCCGCTCCTCGCTTTGATGCCGTGGTCATCGTGCGGTTGTTCGGTCGGCGAGAGTGGCGTTGGGTATGGCGGGCAGGCGGACGCTGGGGCGGCGGTTCGGGCGGCTGTGGGCCGCGTACGCCGTCAGCGCGTACGGCACCTCGCTGGGGTTCGGCGCGTTCCCCCTGGTGGCGCTGCTCGTGCTGGACTCCGGCCCGGCCCAGGTGGCGGCGCTGTCCGCCACGGGGCGGGCCGTGGGGGCGCTGGTGGCGGTGCCGCTCGGCCCGTGGGTGGAGTTCCGCCGTAAACGGCCGGTCATGGTGACGATGGACCTGATCCGCTTCGCGGCGCTGATGAGCGTCCCCGCCGCGTATGCGCTCGGGTGGCTGGGCTTCGCCCAACTCCTGGTGGTGTCCGTCGTCGTCGCCGCGGCCGACATCGCCTTCAAGGCGGCCTCCGGCGCGTACCTGAAGGCGCTGGTGCCGCCGGAGGACCTGCTCGTCGCGAACAGCCGGTTCGAGGCCACGACATGGAGCGCGACCATGGTCGGACCGCCGCTCGGCGGGGCCGCGATCGGGGTGTTCGGCCCGGTGACGACCATGGTCGCCAACGCGGTCAGCCACCTGCTGTCGGCGCTGGGCATCCGCTCCATCGGCGGGACGGAACCCCGCCCCGCGCGCACCGGCGCGCACCGGCTGCGGGCAGGCGACCTGCTCGAAGGCTGGCGCCACATCCTCGCCCACCGCGCGCTCCGCCCGCTGTTCCTCAACGCGGTCGCGGTCAACGGCCTGATCATGGCCTCCGAGCCGCTGCTCGCCGTGCTGCTGGTGCGCGATCTGGGGTTCGCGCCGTGGCAGTACGGCCTGGTGTTCGCGGCCCCTTGCGTCGGCGGCCTCGTCGGCTCACGCCTCGCGCACCGGCTCGTGGCGCGGTTCGGGCAGCACGAGGTGCTGCTCACCGCCGGAACGCTGCGCGCGTGCTGGCCCCTCGGGCTGGCGTTCGCCCAGCCCGGCGTCCCCGGGATCGTCCTCGTCATCATCGTCCAGCTCGGTCTGGTGACCTGCTGCGGCGTGTTCAACCCGGTGCTGGCCACCCAGCGGCTTCACCACACCGGCCCCGACCGGGTCGCCCGCACCCTGGCCGCCTGGTCGGTCAGCACCAGCGCCGCCATCGCGGCCCTGACCGCCGGATGGGGCCTGCTGGCCGCCCTCACCGGCCCCCGCGTCGCGATCGCGGCCGCCGGAGTCCTCCTCCTCACCACCCCACTGCTCCTCCCGCGCCGCGAGGGCACACCCGCGCCCGGGCCGGGGCTCCACGGCGGCCGCCATGGCCCCGGCACGGCCGGGGCGCCGGTGCCCGACCCGGAACGGGCGATCAACGCGGCACACGGGACGGAGCGGCGGGAGCGGGGCGCGGGGGAGTGAGCGCGGGAGCGGGGAGGCGCACTGGGCCCGAGGAGGGGCGGGGACGCCTACCGGGTGGCGTCGGTCCCTCCGGTCCTGCGGGGCAGGCCGCGGTGACCTCATGACGGCACGTCACTCGATCTGGTGATTTTTCGGGTGCTGTGGTGCCGGTTGTGTGTTCGGAGGAGTGTGGCCAGGCGGTGGCGCAGGGACTGAGCGGGTGCCCGTGGCGGGGGAGAAGGGCCTGAAGAGGGGCGATAGGCGACCTGGAAGGCCGTTCTGAGCCCTTGGAGGGTCTGGAGGAGCGGGCGAGGGCCCCCGGGGCGCCAGGGAGCCGCTGCGGGCCCGGAGAGGGGCGGAAGGGCCCCTGCGGCTTCAGTCCCTGGTGCCGTTCGGTCCCTGCGGCGGGAGGCGCCACGCGTTCGGTCCCTGAGGGCGGGGGAGGGCCGAGAGGGACCGTTCTCCGGCCGTGGCGGCGGTCGGAAGGGCTGCCGTTCAGTCCCTGCCCGGCAATCGCGGGCGCCTGACCTGGGCTTTCCTGCTGGCAGCGAGGTCTCGGCGGCGTGCACGGCCGGTCCCTGACGGGCGGGGAGGCGCCGGGCTCGGCACCGCGACCCGCAGGGACCAGGGACTCTCGCCGCCCCCGTGGCAGAGACCGAGAAAAAGTCCGGTCCCTTCGGTCTCTGTCCGGGTCCCGGGCATCTCCGCAGGTCAGAGCGGTTCGTGGGCCCGAATCAGGGACTGTAGGGACTAAAGACTCTTAGTTATGAGCTACACAAGACAACACAAGGCATGTTCTTCGTACGCGCGCCCGCGCGTACGTAACCCTCATGTATCTATACGGCTCATAATTGCGAGTTTGAGTCCCTACAGTCCCTCCCGGAACCGCAAAACCGGCTCTGACCTGCGGAAACAGCCAGGGACTGACGCCAGGACCGATCTCCGGCCGGGACCGGCCATCAGTCCCTGCGCGGCCCGCCGCCGCACATCACCGCAGGTGACAGCCCTGTTCCGCCCCGAAAACGGGCTCAGCCCCGGACCCTCCGCGTTGGTCCCTGAGTCCCTCGCGACGCCCCTCCTTCGGTCCCTCAGTCCCTGCGCGGGCCCGCCGAACCCCCGAACCGGATCCGGCGGCCCCCGCCCCCCCCCGCCGGACCCGCCGAGGGGCGAGGGTCCGTTCGGTCCCTGGTCCCTCGGCGCCGACCTGCGCAGGCCGAGCCGGGGGAGCGTTCCGCTGTCCCAGCGACCGAAGGGACTCAAGGGACTGAGAGAACTGATAGAACGGCACACGATGGAGGTTCCCGGGCTTCCGTACCCTGTAGCTCTAGACTCTTCCCGGAACACAGTCCCTTCGGTCCCTGATGCGGCATCGCCCACCCGCGTGGCCAGGCGCTTTCCTCTCAGGGACTGAGCAGAGACCTGACAAGGACGATCCGCGTGCCGCGCCCTGGTGAGACCGACGCGCCTGCAACTCCGGGCAGGCCGGTGACGCCGCATGCTGTAGCCCGCTGGTGCGCCGCGCAGGGCTGGCCCGTCCATCCGCTCGCCCCCGGCCGCAAGACACCGGCCGCCAACTGCCCGGACTGCCGCGGCCGCGGGCACGACCCGAGGACGTGCCCCTGCCTGCCCGCGGGCCGCCCCTGCCACGGGTTCCACGCCGCGACCACCGAGCCTGCGCGCATCGACGCCTGGTGGACCGCCACGCCCGCGGCGGGCGTGGGCGTCGCCTGCGGCCCGGCCGGGCTGGTCGTCATCGACGTCGACGCGCATCCGGCCCCCGTCCCCGACCGCGCCCGCCTGCTGCCCGGCATCCCCATCCCCGAGGAGGTGAACCTCGACGGCCTCGCGTCGGGATTCGACACCCTCGCCCTGCTGGCCGCCTACCGTCGCCGCCCCGACCCCGCCCGGGACACCGGCACCCTGCGGGTGCGCACCCCCTCCGGCGGCCTGCACATCTGGTACCGCAACCCCGACCCGTCGACCCGGTTCCGCTGCTCCACCGGCACCAGCCCCAAGGTCGCCCTGGCCTGGCAGGTGGACGTCAGGGCCGACGGCGGCTACATCGTCGCCCCCTCCACCCGCACCGGCCAGGGCACCTACCGGGTCGAAGGGACCGCCAGGAAGCCCGCCCCGCTGCCCGAGTGGCTCCGCGCCGAACTCGTCCGCACCGGCCACGTCGTCGCGCCCCCGCCGCCGCGCCCGCCCGCCGCCGCCCTGCCGCGCCCCCGCCGCTCCCGCAGGCCCGTGGCCGCGCACCGGGTCCTCGACCCGCTGGTCGACCAGGTCGCCCAGTGCGCGGCGGCGGCCGAGGGCACCGGGTTCACCGAGAAGCTGAACCGGGCCGCCTACACCGCGGGCGGTCTCGTGGCGGCCGGGCACCTCGAGGAAGCGGCCGTCCGCAGCCGGCTGCTGGACGCGGCCAACCAGGCCCGCCCCTGGCAGACGGCCCGCAACGAGAAGATCATCGACGACGGCCTCGCCGCAGGGGCCGCTCGACCGTTCCACCTCGAAGGACGTCCATGAGCAGGGCCGAGAACGCGCCGCGGTTCGATCCCCAGGCCGCCGCTCAGCAGATGCTCGACCTCCAGGTGGCCGAACACGCCGCCACCATCGTGCTGCCCGCGCAGTCGTCCCCCGCCCCACCGGACGTCCCCGCGCCCGCCGGCCCCTGGCACGCGCACACCCAGTTGCCGCCGTCCCTCACCGACCGCGGCAACGCCCGCCTGTTCGTCCAGCTCTACCGGGACCAGTTCCGCCACGTGGAGGGCCTGGGCTGGTTCGCCTGGGACGGCTACCGCTGGAAGCGCACCGGCGGCGAGAAGGCGGCGCTGTGGGCGGCGGGCGAGATGGCCGAGAACATCCCCGACACCGACCCGCGCGGCATCTTCGGTGACCGCGAACTCGCCGCCCACAAACGGCGCGCGCTGTCCACCACCGGTCAGAAGGCCCTGCTCACCCAGGCCAAGGCGTCCCCGGACCTCTCCGTGGACCCCGACACCCTCGACGGCGACCCCTACGCCCTGTGCACCCCCGCGGGCATCGTGGACCTGCACACCGGGCGGCTGCGCAAGGCCGACCCCACACGGGACTTCCACTCCCGCGCCACCAGCGTCTCCCCCGAGCGGATGGACACCCCGCGCTGGCACCGCTTCTTGGCCGACACCTTCGGCGACGACGCCGAGGGCCGGGAGATGATCGACTTCCTGCATCTGCTGCTCGGCTACTCCATCACCGGCGACGTCGGCGCCCAGGTGCTGCCGTTCCTCCACGGGGAGGGGAAGAACGGCAAGTCCGTCCTGCTCGACACCATGATCCAGATCCTGGGCGACTACGCGGACGCCGCCCCGCCCGGCTTCCTGATGGACCGCGGCGCCTTCTCCGAGCACTCCACCGAGCTCACCGAACTGCACGGCCGCCGCCTCGTGGTGTGCAGCGAGCTCAAGCCCAACGACAAGTTCGACGAGGCCCGCGTGCGCCTGCTGACCGGCGGCGACAAGATCAAGGCCCGCAGGATGCGGCAGGACTACTTCTCGTTCACCCCCACCCACCACCTGTGGCTGCTGGGCAACCACCGCCCCGAGGTGTCCACCGGCGGCTTCGCCTTCTGGCGCCGCATCCGCCTGCTGCCCTTCACCCGGACCGTGCCCGCCGAGCGGCGGATCGACAACCTCGCGTTCGAACTCGTCCGCGACGAGGGCCCCGGCATCCTCCAGTGGCTCATCGAAGGCGCCCGCCGCTACCTCGCCACCCGCGACCCCCTCGAGGGCCCCGACCGGGTCCGCATCGCCACCAGCGCCTACGCCACCACCGAGGACCACATCGGCCGCTTCCTCGCCGAGTGCTGCACCCGCAGCGGCGACACCCCCGGCGAGTTGCGCGTCGAGCAGGGCCTGCTGTACCAGGAGTACAGCTCCTGGTGCCACGCCAGTGAAGGCATCCGCCCGGCCACCCCCCGGGCGTTCGCCACCCGGGTGCGTCAGGAGGTCGGCCTCGCCTCACCCGCCGACATGATCAAATCGAACGGACGCAAGTACTACCCGGGCATTGCCCTGGTGAGGAACGAATGACCCCCCTCGCCCGCCCGAAGGCTGCGCCGCACGCTCTACACCCCCGCCTCCGGCCGCCTTACGATGAAACCCAGGCCCCGCTCGCGGTGGCCGCCACGCCACACTCCGCCGCCGTCCGGCGCGCGGATCGCAGCAACACACGCGCACGCCAGGCCGCGCCCCGCAGCGGGAGCCGGCCGACGAAGGAGGGGCCGCAGCCATGAGCTCGCTGTTGACCGAGAGCGACCTCATCCACGAGAAAGAGGTGGTATGGCTGGAGAACCCCGACAACCTCGACTACGTCCGCCAGGCCCTTGACAAGACCAAGCGCCGCAACACCAAGCCCCCCTACGCGCGCGACGGCCGCATGGTCGGCTACGCCCTCCTGGACGACCAGGCCGAGCCCGACCCCGACAGCGGCCTGTACAAGCGCCGGGTGTTCTTCCTCCTCCCGCACGACCGCGACAGCCTGCCCGACGGCCTGTACCGCGAAGGCGCCCCCGGCGAGGCGGTGGACCCGCGCACGATCGAGCCGAAGAAGCCCGGCGCCAAGACGCCCCGATCCCAGCGCGGCCCCGCGACGATAGCGTCCGCGCCGTCCTGAGCCCCGCGGGCGGGGCACGCCGGGCGGCGGGCCCCGGCCGGACGTGCCGCGGCCCCGCCCGGCAGGGCCGGACCGGGGCCGCGGTGAAGGGCGTCGGGCCGGCTGCTCAGAAGCGCGCGCCGACGTCCGCGCCGTTGCCCGGGCGCAGGAACGTGGAGGACGGGATGGAGCCGTCGGCCGCCCTGGGCCCGGTGATCGTGCCCGGGTCGGTGCTCACGAACGACCAGGAGCCGCCGAGGTTCCACGAGTTGCCGCTGCCGGTGGAGTTGCCGCCCAGCGAGGCGTTCGTGCCGTTGGCCACCGCGAGGTTCTTGGTCAACGTGCTGGAGGAGCGGTTGAAGTTGAACCCGGTCCCCGGGTTGTCCCACGCCGTGGAGCGCTCGATCCTGTGCTGGCCCGGGTTGTTGTTGTCGATGAAGCCGCCGACCGCGTTGTCCCAGGTCATGCTGTTGCGCACGGTGTGATTGGCCGCCACGCCGTTGCCGCCGAGCTTGAAGCCGTTGCCGTCGCCGGTGAAGTCGGGCAGGTTCCACCGGTTGAATCCGTTGCCCCAGGCGAGGGAGTTCTCGGTGAGGATCGGCGACTGGAACATCCACCAGTCGAGCCCGTCGTCGGAGTTGTTCCACAGCCGGGCGCCGCGCACCACGTTGCCGCTGCCGGAACCCTCCTTGATGGCCAGCCCGTCGGCGCTCTCCCCGTTCTTGCGCGGGTCGCGGTTGCCGTGGCTGTCGAGGTTCAGGATCTGGTTGTTGCTCGACGCGCCCTGGAGGTGGAGCCCGGACTCGTAGTTGTCCCGCGTGACGAGGCGCTCGAAGACGCTGTTGTTGGTGTCCAGGCCGAAGACGCCGTACGGGCCGTGGATGATCTCCAGGCCGCTCAGCCGCCAGTGGTCGCCCTCGATGTGGATCGCGCCGCGCTCGGGGCGGGGGATGGAGGAGCCGACCGCCCCCGGTGTGTAGGGCATGTTCTCGCCGTCGATGACCACCCGCTCGCCGTTGTGGTTGCGCATGGTGATCGGCTGGCTCGACGTGCCGTTCTTGAGCAACTGGATGTTGGTGCTCGGCGCGTACGTCCCGCCGCGGATCAGGATCGTGGTCCCCGGCTGCGCCAGGTCCACCGCCCGCTGGATCGTCTTCAGCGGCGCCGTCTGGGTCCCCGCGTTGCTGTCGTTGCCGTTGGTCGCCACGTACAGCGTGGTCTCCGCGGCGTTCACGGCGGACCGCGCGGCGGCGCACGGGCCGGTTCCGGCGAAGGCGGAGTGGGCGGAGCCCATGGTGCCGTTGCAGCTCGCCGTGGAGCCTTGGGCGTCATGACGCGTGGGCGCGGCCTGTGCCGTGCCGCTGGACAGCGCGACCAGCGCGCCGGTCAGCAGACCGGCGCACGCGATGACGGACTTCGGGCGCATCATTCGTCTCCATGGTGGGTGGGTGGCTCGTGCGGCCGGCCGTTTCCGTGGCGGCGCGGACGCGCTTGATGCGGCGGTTCCGATGGGCGCGGGCGGCCCGAACACGCGAGAAAGCGCTTACCATCGGACGGTAGGGGCGGGTGGCGAAGGGCGTCAACGGTCCGAGCACATGTTTTTCGTTCACATATGGAGACGGCGAGCTGTGTCGGCCGACACCCCCGCGTCCCCGCCGACCCCCTCCCCGGACGGGCCGCACTCGCGCCCGCCCGCCCCGCCCGCTCGGCCCTAGGGGATCACCCGGAGCCGGTCCGGCCCGGTGGGGTCGTGGGCGATCGGGTCCTCCGGGTGCTGGAAGTGCACCGCGAGCCGGCCGCCGGCCCGGTAGGCGTCCAGTCCGGCGTGGCAGTAGGCCACCATCGGCGAGGGCAGGGCGCCGAGCGGGTGCCACTCCATCGCGTCGCACACGCCCGGTTCCATGATCCGGGGGGTGCCCTGCCAGCGCCGCACTTCCAGGAAGAACCCGACCCGCGCCCCGCCGTGGGGGCTGCGGTGGTGCACGGTGACGGCGGCGCGCACGTCGGCCGGGTCGATGGCCACGCCGGTCTCCTCCCTAGCCTCCCGGATCAGCGCGGTGACCACGTCCTCGTGCGGGCCGTCCAGGTGGCCCGAGGGCACATGCCACAACCCGGAGGCGTACACCGGCCCCGCCCGGCGGGACAGCAGCACCTCCGGCCCCGCCCCGCCGTCGCGCCGCAGCAGGAGATGAACGTCCACGGGTTCGGTGTGCCGATCCCGGCCGGTCCGCTCGGGTCGCGGCGAACGGCGGTCCGGCGGCGCGGCCGTCCGCGGGGGCTCGGTGGGGGACTCGGGCATGGTGGTCCGCCTTCGGGGGTCGGGAACGAGAGCTTGCTTCGGGGGCCGGTGAACGAGGGCTCGTCCCCGGGGCTCAGGTGTTTCCGCCGGGGGAGCGTCGTTGGTGGTTGCGGTGCGGGGCCCGGTCTTCGGCGTGGTCCCGCCGCTCATGCTCCCCACCTCGTATTCGGGGGTGCTGCTCGGCGGTCGGGCGGACGCAGGCCCGGCACCTGTCCGCACCGGTGGACAGGCCCGGCACCGGGCGCTGTTCGAACACGGCGGGGGCGTGCACGGGAGCGGATACGGAATGGACGCCGATCCCGGTGAACACCTTCCCCGGCGGACAACGCCCTCGGCCCGCACCTGTTCCTCGCGGCGCTCCTCGTGCCGGATCACGTCGACCAGATGCCCGACGAGCTTGACCTGGTCGGTCTTGGTGCACTCGTGCCGGCCGGTCAGATCCCGCAACTCGCTGCGGTGCCGCTTAGCGGCACGGGAGGTGAAGTCGTGGAGCCCCAGCTCGGAGGCGGCGACGCCGACCTGCCTGGCGACGTGCGCGACGGCGTCGGGGGGCAGCTCCAGGCGCATCTTGGGAAACCGGCCGCGCCAGGTCAAGAACTTGAGCTGGACGGCGAGGCCCAGCCTGGTGGCGCCGGTCTTGTTCCGCAACCAGCCCACCTCGTCGCTGTTCAGGGTGAAGTGGTCCACCACCCCGTCCAGCCCCGGATCCCGCCCCACTGGCCAACCCCCTTCCCGTACACCCCGGTGATCAGCAGTCGGGCTGGACGGTAGGGGCGGTGGTGTAGAGCGAGCGCGGGTATCGGCGAGGTGACCCGGCTGGGCGTGGTGACCTGGTAGAAGGACCGGCTTCTACCGCAGGACGGTGTCCAGGTCGCGGGTGTGGATGACCGCGCCCTCGTCCGGGGCTGAGGGCTCGCAGCGGGCGTACCTCGCCGAGCGCATCGGCGCACTCCCCGGCGTGCACCGCGCCGAGACCGAGATCGTCGCGCAGTGGATCAAGCGGGCCGGACCGCTCGTCGCCTCCCGAGCCTGAGCGCGGCTTGCTTTCAAGCGCGCTCGAAGCTTTAGCGTCGGGGCCATGACCACGACGAACGAGACGAAGACATGGATCATCACGGGCGCGAGTTCGGGCCTCGGCCTGGCGCTCGCCGAAACGGCACTCGCGGCCGGCGAGCATGTGATCGGGACCGCGCGACGGGCCGACCGGTTCGACGGGCTCAAGGCGCGGTACGGGGATCGGCTCCTCGCCATCGAGCACGATGTGCGCGACACGGCGGGAGCGGCCGCGGTCGTGCAGCGGGCGCTGGAGGTGTTCGGGCGCGTCGACGTGCTCGTCAACAATGCCGGTGCCGGACAGGTCGGCGCCGCCGAGGAGATCACGGATGCCGCGCTGCGGGCCATGCTCGAGCAGCACCTGTTCGGCCCGGCCGCCTATGTGCGTGCCGTGCTGCCCCACCTGCGGGAGCGTCGCTCGGGTGCGATCGTGCAGATGAGCAGCCAGGGCGGACGGATGTCGTTCCCCGCCGTCGGCAGCTACTCAGCCGGCAAGTTCGCGCTCGAGGGCTGGTCGGAGGCGCTCGCGGGCGAGGTCGCACCGTTCGGCATCCGCGTCCTCATCGTCGAGCCCAGTCGCTTCCGCACCGCGTTCAACGCCGCCGACGTGCTCAACACAGCGCAGCAGAGCCCGATCTACGACGAGGCCATCGGTGCCGTGCGCGCGAACATGGCCGAGGCCGACGGCATCCAGGAGGGCGACCCGGCACGCGCCGCCCAGATAATCCGCGACATGCTCGACACCCCCGACGCGCCGCTCCGGCTCCCGCTCGGTGCCGAGGCGGTTCGCAATCTCACCCGCGTCTACCGTGGTGCGCTCGACGACGTCGAGAAATGGGCGTCTGTGAGCGAGTCGGCGGACTTCCCAGGCATGCCGCCCGCGGTGCGCGCGTTCTGATCGCCGTACGCTGTGGGCCATGGCCACTGAAGCGCTGATCGAACGCATCCTCGCTGCCAGCGACGGGCCATCCTCGTCGGCGATCGATGCGCTGCACGAGCTGCTCGACGACGCCACGATCGAGGCCTCGGCGACGCCCAAGAGTGTCGCCGAGGCCGCCCGGCTCGTCGGCCTGTCGACGCACACCCTCCGGTACTACGAGCAGGAGGGACTTGTGCGGCCCGCTCGCAACGCCTCCGGGTACCGCGAGTACTCCGCGTCCGACCTGCGTCGCCTCGTCTTCCTCACCCGGATGCGTCTGTCCGGCATGACCATGACCGACCTCAAGCGCTACATCCTGCTCGTCGAGCAGGGCCCGAGCACCATCCCGGAACGCCGCCGCATCATGCTCGACCAGCAAGACCGAATCACGCGGCAGATCCGTGAGCTCGGCCTGGCGCTGGAGACCACCGAGTACAAAATCCGCGTCTACGACGGGCACCCGGAAGGCTGACGCCCGCCCGCTGTCCGACGGGCTGATGTGGGCGTGTTCCATAGGCGTTCCGCCTGTGAAACAACCAGCGCCGACGGCGCCGACCTGCTGCTGTCGCGTTTCATGGGTTGTTGCAAACGCCCGAGTCCGCCCGCAAGCGCGGCAAGACCATCGGTGGCGCCAGCGTCGCCGACGCCGACATGCTCTCGATGGCCCTCCACCTGCGCGAGCAGGAGATGAGCCTGCGCGACATCGCCGCCGAGCTCGTCATCACCACCGGCAGGAAGAAGGGCCAGCACCCTTCACCCGCGACTGTGATGCGCATGCTGCGAGACCACCCGGGCTGTCGGTGCTCGCCGCTACGGTGGCCGCATGGCGATGGCGATCTCCGAGTTGCGGCAGCTCTGCGCCGGGCGGAGCCTGGCCCTGCCCCCGTTGCGCCGGGCCGCCGACGCGCTCGACGGCACGCCCGTGTACGTCGGCGAACTCGCGGGAACGGACGCCTTCCGGCTGTGGAGCGACCTGCGGGCGCTGCATCCCCGCTCCGGCTGGTGGCCCGTGCTCGCGGGGAAGCCCGAGCTGCTGCACAACGTCTTCGTCGGCCTGGCGCCGGAGTTCGCCCCGCCGCGGGGCCGGGCGGAGGACCGCGCGCCGGACGGGCGCGCGGTGCTCGTCCGCTGGGCCCGCGAGGCCGAGCAGTACGCGCGCTCCCCGGACGATCGGGTCCCGGCCGGGGAGGATCCCTTCCACGGGCCGGCGCGGCGCCTCGCCGCCCATGTGGCGCCGGAGGCGGACCCCGACCTCGTCGGCGGCCCCCACATCTCCGCGCTCCGCCAGGAGCGCACCGCCGTGTGCCTGGTCCGGGCGGCCGACGGCCATGACGTGCCGGCCCTGCTGAACTGGCTGGGCGCCTGCAACTACGACATCGGGGGCGCCGAACACCGGGCCGTGCTGCGCTACTTCCACGAACGGTACGGCGCGGAACTGGTCACCCTGGAGGACCAGGTCATCGAACTCCTGGTCACCCGCGGACCGCGCACCCCGGAAGGCATCGCCGCCGCCGCGCTGGAGCAGTACACCTACTGCTCCGACATCGTCGATCAGGGCGTCGGGAGCGTCGAGGAGCTCGCCCGGACGCAGGTACGGTGCGGGAGCTGGTACTTCTGGTGGGACTGAGCCCTGGTGTCCTGAGTCGCCGCCTCGGTCCGGATGTCCGGCGGGGCGTCCGCCCGAGCGCCGTGACGCGCCGGGCGGTCAGGCCGACAGGAGGCGGCCGAGCAGGGCGGGTGCCTGGTCCACGGTGACGCTGTGGTGCGGGGTGTAGGTGCCGGCGGCGGGTCCGGATCCGCCGGTGTAGACGACGAGGGCTCGCTGGCCTTCCGGGATGAGTCCCGTGGTCGCCGCTTCCAGGGTGCCTGCCAGGGAGAACAGGCCCGCGCGTTCCCGTGGCGCGCCGCCGGGGGCGCGGGTGAGGGGAATGCCGACGTTCTCCAGGAGGTCGATCGCGTACGGCTCCCAGTACAGGTAGCGGTCGTTGGGCAGGCGCCGGACGGTGCCGTGCGTCTGCCGGCACAGGCGGCGCATCCGGTCGACCAGGTCGGGTGTGAGTGTGCGACGGAACAGGGTGGGCTCCAGCATCGGCCGGCCGTCGGGCGCCGGGGCGGCGCCGAGGGCTTCGGCGTAGGGCGCGACGGCTTCCTGTTGGACGCCGAGCAGACGCGGCGGGGCGGCCGGGGAGCCTTCGGTGGCCGTCTGCCATCCGCGGTAGAAGCCGAAGGGGCCGTAGGCGCTGGAGAGGGCCTGCACGTGCCAGTGCCACTGGTCCCCGAGGGTCGCCATGGCGTCACGCAGGTAGTGGGCGCGCAGGCTGTTGCCGTCGATCTGGTCGTGCAGCGGCGGCAGCGCGGGGACGCCGGCCGCGGCGGTGGCCTCTCCGAGGAGGCGTTTGATCTCGGCCTCGGGGGCGTCCACCTCGACGAAGGTCACCGCCGGGTGGTGAGCCAGGTGCGGCAGGATGCGCCCTCTGGAGGCGGGTGGGTGCATGGCGACCAGGCGGAGTCCGGCGCGCGGGGCGTAGGCGGCCAGCGCGTTGGCGGTGTTGCCCGAGCTCTGCGCGGCCACCAGCCGGTGGCCGTGGCCCGCGGCGCGGGCCACGGCCACGCAGGCGACCCAGTCCTTGAAGGTGCCGGTGGTGGAGAGGGTGGAGAGGTCCAGAACGTCGATGCCGACGCCGTGCTGCGGGGCGAGACGTAGGATGCGGGCGCCTTCCCGCTGCGAGATCGCGGACAGGGCCTGGCGGGCGAGGTCGGTCAGGTGGGAGGAGTAGCGTCGCACGACGCTGGTGTCCTCGCGGTGGAGTTCCATGAGGTCTCCTGGGCGATCTCCCCGGCTCCGATGCGGCTGAGCAGGGTGTCGTTGGGGACGCCGACGACGGTCAGGGCGAGGGCGTCCCGGTAGTGGCGTCCCAGCGGGCCCGGCCCGGCGTACCCGGCTCCTCCGCATAGCTGCACCGCTGACCGCAACAGGTCCTGGAGGACCGACGTGCACACCACTTTGGCCTGCTCGCCGGTGAGTGGCGGGTCCGGCAGGGACAGGGCGCGGTGGAGGGCCTCGATGGCGGCGCGACGCGTGGCCAGTTCTCCCAGCCGCAGCTCGATGGCCCCGCGGGCCCGGTCCGCCCGGGCGCCGATGCCGCCGGCCACGGTCTCGCGCGCGCAGGCGTAGACGGCATCGGCCGATCCCGCGGCGCGCGCCGCGTACCCGGCGACGCCGTAGCCGCGGAAAAGGGGCGTCAGGTCGTGCCCGGGGCCGCCCAGGATCTCCGTGTCCGGGTCGAAGGCGTACTCCCGCAGGTCCACCTCCGCCAGGGAGACCCCCCACAGTCCGGGCCGGGGAAGATCGGGTCCGATGCGGATGCCGGCGCGTCGGGGGTCGGCGAGGATCGCGATGGTGGCGTCGCCGCAGCGGGCCGGGACGAGGATGCGGTCGGCGTGCCGGGCGTTGGTGACCCAGTCCTTGTGGCCGCTCAGTGTGCCGGTGCCACCGGTGACGCGGGCGCTGGTGCGCAGGCGGGCAGGGTCGTGCACGCCCCGCTCGTGGTAGGCCCTGGCCCAGATCGCGCGACCCCGGGCCATGGCGGGCAGCAGTTCCCGCCGTTGCCGGTCCGTGCCGTGTTCCAGCACCAGACGGCACAGCTTCAGGTGGGTCGCCGCCAGCCCCGCCAGCGACTGCCACGAGCGACTCAGCTCGTACTCGACGCGGCCCGCGTCCACTCCCCGCAGGGCGCCGCCTCCGTACTCCGGGGGCACCGTCACGCCGAGCCCCCCGAGCTGTGCCAGCCGCTGCACCAGTTCACGCGGGTACCGGTCCTCCGGGTGGGTCCGCAGGTACTCCGGCACCTCCTGCGTGGCGAACGCCCTGAGCGCGTCCGGACCGCCGCCCGGGCCGCAGACGCCGCCGTCCACCATCAACGCTCCTGTCCTTCGCGCTCGGTCCTGCCTGAGGGCGTACTCGCGTGCGGCGCCACTGCCGACGCCGGCCGTACGAGATGCCTGGTTGTGGGCGGTTTTTCCTGTTCTCCCACCACGCTAATCCGGCATCGCGCAGCTCGCCTGATGGGCCTGCGCCCCAGGCCGTGGCGGCGCCGCGGCCGACGCGACGACCGCCGCCCGGGACCGGGATATGGACTGACTGTCCAACCCCCGGCCATTTCGTCTAGGCTCCCCGCTCGGGGGCCGCGCCCGCCGCCCCCGGCGCGGAACCAGCCCGGAAAGGTCGTGTGCGCGTGTCCGAGCGCTCCCAGGACGCCATACTCGGCGCCCTCCGCCCCGTGGTGGACGGGCTCGCCGCCACCTTCGGGCGCTCCTGCGAGGTGGTGCTGCACGACTACCGGCGTCCCGAGCGCTCGGTCGTCGCCGTCGCGGGGGAGGTGACGGGACGTCATGTCGGCGGGGCCATGAGCGAGATCGGCCTGGCCGTGCTGCGCCGCGGCGACGACGCCGCCAACGACCTGAACTACGTCACCCGCACCCCCGACGGCCGGGTGATCAAGTCCTCGACCATGCCGCTGCGCGACGAGGACGGGCACGTCTTCGGCGCCCTGTGCGTCAACGTGGACATCACCGCGCTCCGGCAGGCGGGCGACTTCATCGACTCCCTGGTCGGCGCGGTCGGCCCCCAGTCGGCCGGCATCCCCGCCACGACGTTCACCGACGACTTCGACGAGGTCGTCGACGCCGTGGTGCGCGAGCAGCAGCAGGCGCTGGGCAAGCCGCCGGAGAGCCTCACCCGCCCCGAGCGGCTCGCCCTGCTGCGGGCCCTGGACGAGCGCGGCGTGTTCCGGGTGCGGGGCGCGGCGCCGCGGGTCGCGACCAGGCTCGGGATCTCCCGCTCCGGCCTGTACGCCGACCTCGCCGCCTGCCGCAGGGACACCGCGCCGCCCGCGGCGGGCGACGCCCCCGCCACCTCCGACGACCAGGGAGAACCCCGTTGACCAGCGCCCCGGCCGGGACGACCGCCGCCTCCGCCCGCACCCTGCACGACCCCGAGACCCCCTTCCTCGCCCTCGACGCGGGCAGGCTCGAGGCCAATGTCGCCCGCCTGCGCGACCGGCTCGCCGCCCTGGGCACCCGGCTGCGGCCGCATGTGAAGACCGCGAAGTCCGTGGAGGTGGCCCGGCTGCTGTCCGGCGGCGGCACCGGGCCGATCACCGTGTCCACCCTCGCCGAGGCGGAGGCGTTCGCCGACGCCGGGTTCACCGACATCCTCTACGCCGTCGGCATCGCCCCCGCGAAGCTCCGCCGCGTCACCGCCCTGCGCGCACGCGGCGTGGACCTGACGGTCCTGCTGGACAGCGTGGAGCAGGCGACGGCCGTCGTCGACGCCTCCCGGGCCGCCGGAGCACCCGTCCCCGCGCTGATCGAGATCGACTGCGACGGGCACCGCGGCGGGGTGCTGCCCGGCGACCCGGCGCTGACCCGCATCGCCGCCGCGCTCGCCGACGGCGGCGCCGAGCCTCGCGGCGTCCTCACCCACGCCGGTGAGTCCTACTTCGCCGACGGCGCGCGGGCCCTGGCCGCCGCCGCCGAGAACGAGCGGCTGGCCGCGGTGCGCGCCGCGGACCGGCTGCGCGCCGCAGGGCACGCGGCGCCCGTGGTGAGCGTCGGGTCCACGCCGACGGCGCACTTCGCCGCCGATCTCACCGGCGTCACCGAGGTCCGCGCGGGCAACTTCGTCTTCTTCGACCTGGTGATGGCGGGCATCGGCGTGTGCCGCGTGGCGGACCTCGCCCTGTCCGTGGTGGTCACCGTGATCGGCCACCGCCCGGAGAAGGGCTGGATCCTCACCGACGGCGGCTGGATGGCGACCTCCCGGGACCGGGGCACCTCCCGCCAGCGCGTCGACCAGCGCTACGGGCTGGTCACCGCCCTCGACGGCACCCCGTACCCGGACCTGCTGATGAGCGACGCCAGCCAGGAGCACGGCATCCTCACCGTCCGCGAGGGCAGCGGCGCGCCACTGCCGGACCTGCCCCTCGGCACCCGCGTGCGCGTCCTCCCGGTGCACGCCTGCGCCACCGCCGCCCAGCACGACGCCTACCACGTACTCGACCCCGACCGGGACACGATACGAGCGGTGTGGCCACGCGTCCGCGGCTGGTGAGGCGGGCCGCCGCGGCCACGCGCGCACCTGCCGGGTTTCGTCCGGGGGGACGGTCCCCTCGATCGGGGATCGTTCCGGGACGAACCCCGATGCCCGGGCGCGTTCCCGCTGACAGTGTGCGGGCATGACCTCACCGCGCATGTCACGAAGGGCTTTTGCGGGCGCCGCCCTGTGCGGGGCGGCCGCGCTGACCGCCACCGCGGCTCTGCCCGCGCGCCGCGCCCATGCCTCCTCCGCGCCGCTCCCCCCGCTGGATCCGACTGCCCTGCAAGCGGCGATCGACGACCTGGAGCACCCGCCGTCGACCGCGGCCCAGCTTCGGGTCGGCGGCACGGCCGGCCACTGGTCCGGCACCTCGGGCGTGGCCGACCTCGGCACCCGGCGGCGGGTGACGGCACGTCACAAGGTCCGGATCGGCAGCATCACCAAGGTCTTCGTGGCCACGGTGGTGCTGCAACTGGTGGCGGAGGGTCGGGTCGATCTGGACGCGGCGGTGCGGCGCGTCCTGCCGGGACTGCTGCCGGCCCGCTTCGCGGCCGTCACCGTGGCGCACCTGCTGAACCACACCAGCGGACTGCCCGACCACGTCGGCATCCCGGAGCCGGACACCGCGGAGGAGGTGTTCCGCCACCGCTTCGACCACTGGACGCCACAGGAGTGGGTGGCGACGGCGACGCACGGGCCGCTGAAGTTCGCCCCGGGCACCCGGCAGGAGTACCGCGGCATCAACTACGTACTGGCCGCCCTGATCATCGACAAGGTGACCGGGCGCCCGTACGGGGAGGCCGTCAGGGCCCGCGTCCTGCGTCCGCTGGGCCTGGCGGGCACCGTCGTGCCCGGCGACGACCCGCGCATCCACGGCCAGCATGTGCACGGCTACCTGTGGACGGCCGACGGCGGCCTGCGGGACATCACCACCTACGACCAGTCGTCCTCCCGCGGCGAGGGCGACATGATCTCCACCACCGGCGACATCGACCGGATGCTCGCCGCGCTGTTCTCCGGTGAGCTGCTGCCGCCCGAGCTGCTCCGGATGATGTTCACCCTGCCGCCGGACGACGTGCGCATGCTGGACGGCTCCCCGGCCCGCTACAGCACCGGGCTTCAGCAGGCCACCGTCAACGGCGTGACGCTGTGGGGCAAGACCGGCGAGACGTACGGCTACAAGAACGCCGCGTTCTCCACTCGTGACCAGCGGCGCCGCTTCGTGCTCGCGTACCACCCGACGACCGTCCGCGACGGCGGGGAGAGCCAGATGATCGCTCGGGTCGCCGACCTGCTCACCCGCGGCCCGGGCGCGGGAGGCTCGGCGGCCTAGGGCTGCCGGCTCTGTGGTGAAGGCGCCGCGTTCGGGCCCGGCGGGGTGCTGGTGGGCGCGGGCCAGGAGCCCGGGCGGCCGGGGGAAGGGCCGCCCGGGCCGCGCGGGGGCGGCGGGTGATCGGGACCGGATGTGCCGCCGCGGGCCGGGTCGCCGCCGCGGGCGGGTGGCGGCGACCCGGGGTCACGGGTGCGCTGTGCCGGTGGCCACCCGTGACGAGCCGCGGCGGGCCCTCCCCCGGCCCCGCTCCCCGGCTCACCCCTTCCTACGGCGGGCCCGGCCGGACGGTTCGGTGCGGGGTGCGGGAATTTCCGGCCGGCCCCTGCCCGTCGCTCAGCCCGCGCGCCGTTCCCTGGTGATGAGTGTGTCGAGGTTGGCGCGGGTGGCCTCGAGTTCGCCGATGGCCTCGTCGATCCGCTCCCGCTGCCGCACCAGCCCCTCGACCAGCTCCGGGCAGCCGGGCGTCAGCAGGCCGTCGTCGTCATCGACGATGCAGGGCAGCACTTCCTGGATCTGAGTGGTGTTCAGTCCGGCCGCGAGCAGGATCCGGATCCGCCGCACCGCCGCCACGTCCTCGTCGCCGTACACGCGATAGCCGCTCGGCCGTCGCCGCGGAGCCAGCAGGCCCTGCTTCTCGTAGTACCGCAGCGCGCGCTCGCTGACACCGGTGCGCCGCGCCAGTTCCCCGATCCGCATCCCCGCTCCGGCGTTGACTTTGACGCTGATGTCAAGGTTTAGCTTAACCGGCATGACCTCAGTGACCGTTCTGGGACTCGGCCCCATGGGCCATGCCCTGGCCGCCGCGTTCGCCGCCGCCCACCACCCCACCACCGTGTGGAACCGCACCCCGGGGAAGGGGGACGATCTCGACGCCACCGTCGCCGGCACCGCCGCCGAGGCGATCGCCGCCAGCCCGCTCGTCGTCGTGTGCGTGCTGGACTACGAGGTGGCGCGGTCGGTGTTGGACGCCGAGGCGCTCAAGGGCCGCACCCTGGTGAACCTCAGCGGCGGCTCCCCCGAGCAGGCCCGCGCGATGGCCGCCTGGGCGGCGGAGCACGGCGTCGACTACATCGACGGCGTGATCGTGGCCACGCCCGAGGCCGTCGGCGGCCCGGAGGCGGCTCTGTTCTACAGCGGGCCGGGCGACGCCTACGACACGCACCGGTCCACGCTGGCCGCGCTCGGCGGGAACGCGAACCACCTCGGCGAGGACCCCGGCCGGGCCGCCGCGTTCGACGCGTCCCTCCAGGACCTGTTCTGGACGGCGATGAGCGGCGTGGTGCACATGTTCGCGCTCGCCGGCCGGGAGAACATCGACCCGGCCGACATCGCCGGGCACGCGAAGGCGATGCTCGGGTTCTTCCCCGACCTGATCGACCAGGTCGCCGGGCAGGTCGCCGCGGGGCACTTCCCCGGGGACATGGCCAGGATCACCTCGGTGGCGGCGGTCATGGACCACATCCTGGCCGCCGTCCGGGCCAAGGACCTCGACAACGGTGTGCTCAGCGCCGCGCGAGCCGAGGTGCAGCGGGCCATCGACGCCGGGCACGGCTCGGAGGGCTTCGGCCGGCTCGCCGCCCTCTAGCGGGAGGTTCACCGCTCCGAGCGGCGTCCGCCGATTCCGGTCCGGAACCGTGACACTCCGCGGTGAACCCCGGCGACGGTCCTGACGTTCAGGGGGAGAGAACCGGGGAGCAACAGCGGCGGGAGCGAGCGATGGACTGCGAGCGCGCGAGAGTCGAGCTGGCCGCCCGGGAGCTGGGCGGCGGCGACTTCGAGGACGCCGTCGCCGAGCACCTCGAGACCTGCCCGGACTGCCGCGCCGAGGGGGAGGCCGACGCCGCGGCCGCGGCGATGCTGTCCGCCGTCGAGGCGTTCGAGCTCGACGGCGTTCCCGTCCCCGACCCGGAGCGGGCGATCGCCCGCCTGCGCCGCACCGAGCGGCCCCCCGGGCGGGCCGTGGGCCCCTCGCCCGCCACCCGTGCCGCCCGCGGGTACCGCAGGTCCCTGTTCGTGCTGGCCGCCGTGTTCGCGGGCGCGGTGCTGGCGGGCGGCGGGGCGGTGGCGGCGGCGCGTCGGCCGCCGGCCGCGTCACCGCCCCGAAGGGGCTGACCGCCGCGGACGGGGAACCCGGCCGCGGGTGACGCGCCGTCCGGGGGCGGCCGACGGTATCCAGCGGAGGGCGAGGACGCCCAGGGCGCCGTGCAGGACGCCCGCGATGGCGGCGACGGCGTGCAGACCGGTGACGAAGGCGGTCTTCGCGTCGTCGGCCACCGCGGGCGCGAGCCCGGGAATCGTCAGGGTCTCGTCGAGGGTGCCGGCCAGGTCGGGCCCCTGGAGCCGGAAGACCAGGGCGGCCAGCGAGCCGAGGAGCGCGATGCCGAGGGCGTTGCCGATCTCGTTGCTGGTCTCGGCGATCGCCGCCGCGGACCCGGCCCGTTCCGCGGGAACCGCGGCGACCGCGGTGTCGGCGACGACGCTGAACGAGATGCCGTAGCCGATGCCGGCGACGACGGTGGACGCCGTGTACCAGCCGACCCCGCCGGAGACGCCGGTGGGCAGCAGCAGGAGCAGACCCGCGGCGATGAGGAAGTGGCAGGTGATGAGCGCCGCCCTGGCCCCGACACGGGCGACCGCCGCCGGTGTGACGACGCAGGTGACGGTGAGCACGACGGCGCCGGGCAGCGCCACCAGGGCCGCGTCGAGGACGGGCAGTTCGAGGACGGACTGGAGGTAGATGCCGCCGAGGTAGGCCACCGCCGACCACGCGGCCAGCGGCAGCAGCCCGGTGACGGCCGCGATCGTGAACACCCGGTCGCGGAAGAGGCGGAAGTCGATCAGGGGCTGGTCGAGGCGGGGCTGCCGCCGCACGAACCAGGTCAGGGCGACGACGCCCACGACCCCCGTGGCCAAAGGCGTCGCCGCCGGCCCCTCCGCGGCGGCGTGCTTGATCGCGTAGACGGTCAGCAGGATGCCCGAGGCGGAGAGCAGGACGCTCGGGACGTCCACGCGGCCGGGCCGGGTGGCGCGCACCTCGCGGAGCAGGACCGGGGCCAGGAGCAGGAACAGCAGGACCACGGGGAGGTTGATCAGGAAGACCGACCCCCACCAGAAGCTGCTCAGCAGTTGTCCGCCGACGACCGGGCCGATCGCGAATCCGGCGGCGAAGGTGGCCGCGAAGATCCCGATCGCGTGCGCCCGCCGGCGCGGGTCGGTGAACAGTTCGCTGAGCACCGCCAACGCCGACGGCAGCAGCGTGGCACCGGCCACGCCCATCAGCGCCCGGAAGGCGATCAGCAGCTCCGGCATGGGCGCCAGCGCCGCTCCCGCCGAGCCGGCGCCGAACACCGCCACGCCCGTCATCAGCAGTTTCAGCCGGCCGTACCGGTCGCCGATGTTGCCGAACGCGATCAGCAGGGACCCGACGGCGAACCCGTAGACGTCCAGGATCCACAACGCCTGGTTGGCGGTCGGCGACAGCTCCTCGGTGATCTCGGGCATCGCCAGGTACAGGACGGAGCCGTCCATCGCGACCAGCAGCACCGGGCCGAGCACCACCAGCAGACCGAGCCACGCCCGCGGCCCGGGAGAGGGGGAGGGGGAGGGGGAGACACGCTGTTCAGTCATGCGTCCGACGGTGTGGCGCCGCCCGTCCGGCAACCAGACCCGCGCCGTGGGTACACCTCGCAGGGGCACCCGGGGGCGGGCCCGTGGCGCCTACGCTCGCAGTCATGGAGCTGGAGAGCCTCGGGGCCTATCTCAAGACCCGCCGCGACCGGGTCACGCCCGCCGACGTCGGACTGCGCACCTACGGCACCGCCCGCCGCGTACCTGGCCTGCGCCGCGAGGAACTCGCCCAGCTCGCGGGGGTGAGCGCCGGCTACTACACGCGGCTGGAGCAGGGTCAGGCCGGAACCGCCTCCCGGCAGGTCCTCGACGCGCTCGCCACCGTGCTCAGGCTCGATCCGGCCGAGACCGCCCACCTGCACAACCTCGCCCGCCAGCGCCCCACGGCCCGCCTGGTCCGGCCCCGCCCCGAGCGGCCGCACCGACGGGTGCTGGCGCTGCTGGCCTCCATCGGCGAGACCACGCCGGCCGTGGTGCTCGGCCGCCGCGGCGACGTGCTGGCCTGGAACCGCGTCGGCCACGCCCTGGTCGCGGAACACGTCGACTTCGACGCGCCCGGCGATCCGGCGCGGCGGCCGTCCATTCCCCGGATGGTGTTCCTCGACTCCCTCACCCGCGGCCTGCACCGGAACTGGGACGAGGTGGCCCGTGTCCACGTCGCCTACCTGCGGCTCACCGCGGGCCGGTACCCCACCGACGCCCGGCTGGCCGAGCTGATCGGCGAACTCGCCATGCTCAGCGGCGACTTCGCCACGCTGTGGGCCAAGGGCGAGGTCGCGGACTGCACGGTGGGCACCATGCGGCTGCGGCACCCGACCGTCGGCCGGGTGGACGTGGACTACCAGGTGTGGCTGCAACCCGACAGCCCCGACCACCGGCTCGAGGTCTACACACCCGCCGACGGCGCCTCGGCCGACGCGCTGCGACTGCTGTCCGGCCAGGTCGCCGAGCAGCGGGCGGCCGAGGCCGCCCGGCCGGAGGCGGCCCGCCGACCGGGCGGGTAGCGCCAGCTCCCGCGCGCAGTGGGCGGGCCCGGCGGACGCGCGGGTCAGGGGACGGCGGGGCCCCGGATCAGGCGGCCCGCGCGGTCGTGCGGCCAGGCGTTGGGTACGCAGCCGTCCAGGCCCTTGATCTGCTGCATCATCACCGGGGCGGGGCTGCCGGGGGACGGGCAGCCCTGGTGGCCGTGGCCGAGCCAGTGACCCACCTCGTGGTTGACGATCAGGGCGCGGTACTCGCCGATGGGCCCGTCGAACGTCGGCGAGCCCTCGCGCCACCGCTTGAGGTTGACCACCACGGAGGAGCCGACCCGGCAGTTGACCTCCCCCCGGGTCTCCAGGCCCGCCGCCCCGCAGATCTCGTCCACCGTGCGGGGCGTGGCGATGGTCACCGCGAAGTCGGCCGTGCCGGAGTCGACGAGCCGGAAGCCGATGCCGTCCCGCGCCGTCCAGCCCCGCGGGTCGGCCAGCACCGCGGCGACCTCGTCGGCCGCGTCCTCCGCCGCCAGGCCGACGCCCTGCTCGACCCGCACCATGTACCGGTACATCCGCCCCTGCCCGGCCGCGGGCCGCTCCTCCCGCGCCAGGTCGAACCGCTGCTGCCCCAGCGCCGGGTCGAGCAGGCCGCCCACCAGTCGGTACCAGCCGAACAGCAGAATCCCGAGCACCGCCGCGAGCGCGACGCACGACCACACTCCTGACGCCGGGACGGCCCGGTCGCGCGACGGGCGGACCACCATGGCTGCTCTCACGTCCCTCCGCTCGGCCCGGCCGCCGGCCGGCGGCGCACAGGTCACCGACGCGGGACACGTGCGGACGGAGGGATCGGTTCAGGGCGGGTTCCCGCCGAGCGCCGCCGCCAGGTCGTCCAGGTGCGCCGAGACCGGGCCGACGGTGAGCAGGCCGCTGCCCGCCCCGGCCAGCTCGCCCGCCGCCGGGGCGAGGGCGGTGCGGGCGCGCCGCATCGCCTCCCGGTCGCCGACGGCCAGGGCCGCCCGCGCGGTGAGGCACCACAGGGCCTCCTGGAGCAGCCCGCGGGGCGGTTCCGGCACGGCGCGCAGCACCCGGGCGGCCTCGGCGCGGCGGCCCCGGTCGAGCAGGAGCAGGGGGCGGACCCACGGGGCGTGGGGTCCGAAGCCGGTGTCCTCGCCCGGGTCGAGGGGCAGCGCGTGCCGCAGCCGCAGGCACAGCAGGGCGAGCGGCAGCAGCCCGTCGGCGAGGCCGGGCATGCCGGCGCCGTCCAGCCGGGCGGCCGCGTCCCGGTAGGCCGCCTCCACCTCGGGCAGCGGCGCCCCGCCGGTCGCGTCCAGCCGCAGCGCCGCGTACCAACCGGTGAACACGCGCACCAGCGGCCGTTCGTGGCGCGCGGCCAGGCGGTCGGCCGCCGCCGCGTGGCGGTCCGCCCCGGCGAAGTCCCCCAGGGCGCCGCGGGCCTGGACGCGGATGAGGTGTCCGAGCACCTCGAACGCGGTCAGGCCGTGCCGGGCGGAGACGGCGACCAGCTCCGCCCCGATCGCGTCGCGGCGCGGGGCCAGCCCGGTGCGGTGGAAGCACTGCATGAACGCGGCGTTGAGGGCGAACGCCAGCAGCGCCGGGTCGTCCAGGCGCCGGGCGATCCCCTCGGCCTGCCGGGCCGCCTGGGGGCCGCGGGCGTGCGGGGTGCCGCGGGACTCCACGGCGACGGTGGCCAGCAGCCGCGCCCTGGCCGCGTCGTGCCCCTCGGACGGCAGGGCGGCCAGGGTGCGCTCGGCGGCGGCGACGACGCGGGCGGCCTGCTCCGGGTCGTCCAGGCGGGTCCACAGCGCCGGGACGTCGTAGGCGCCGATCACCCGGGCGGTCAGCTCGGCGTCGCCCAGCTCCTCGGCCGCTGCGATCGCCGCCACCCGGTGCTCCCGGGCGGCCAGCAGCCCGCCGCCGCCCGTCAGGGCGAGGTTCCGCAGCAGCCCGACCGTCGATTCCAGGCGGGCCCGGGCCGCGGAGGACACCGTGCGGTCGTAGACGGCGGCGACCCGCTCCCACACCCGCCCCGCCGCCCCGCCCGGGTCCGGCGCGGCGGGGCCGAGCCGGTCGTCCTGGGCGAGGATGTCCGCCTCCAGGGAGCGCAGCCCCGCGCCCGGGTCGATGCCGAGCTGCTCGGCCAGCAGCGCCCGGGCCCGGCGCAGCACGTCGAGCGCGTCGCCCTGGCGGCCGGTGCGGTACAGCGCCAGGGCCAGCAGGCGCCAGGCGTTCTCCCGCCACGGGTGCCCGGCGGTGTGCGCCTGGAGCTCGGCCGCCGCCCGGTCGGCCAGGCCGAGCGCCAGCAGGGCCTCGGCGTGCTGTTCGACGGCGTGCAGCCGCAGTTCGGTCAGGCGGCGGCACTCGGCCCTGGCCCACGGCTGGTCGGCGAACTCCGCGTAGGCGGGGCCGCGCCACCGGCCGAGCGCCTCCGCCAGCCGGGCCGCCGCGGCCTCGGGCGGCAGCCCGGCGGCCTCGGCCACGTCCCGCTCGAACCGCCAGGAGTCCACCGCGTCGGGGGCGGCGCGCAGCGCGTACCCGGGGCCCTCGGTGACCAGCAGCCGGGCGGGGGTGCGCGGCGGGCGGTCCGGCTCCAGGGCGCGGCGCAGCGCGGCGACGAAGGTGCGCACCGCGCCCACCGCGTCGGCGGGCGGGTCCGCCCACAGGTCCGTCACGAGGCGGCCGACGGGGACGACGCGCCCGCGGGCGAGGAGGAGCCGGGCCAGCACCGAGCGGTGCCTGGGCCCCTTCAGCGGGATC
The DNA here is from genome assembly GCF_054782095.1 of Streptomyces capparidis. Classification (NCBI taxonomy): domain Bacteria; kingdom Bacillati; phylum Actinomycetota; class Actinomycetes; order Kitasatosporales; family Streptomycetaceae; genus Streptomyces; species Streptomyces capparidis. Next base: position 47,261 of record NZ_BAAGTD010000045.1, read on the forward strand.
GCCTCACCCGCGGCGTCCCAGGCCACCACCGGACCGAGCACCCCGAAGACGACCGCCATCCGCGTCCTCACCGTCCCTTCCCGCCGCGCCGCCCGGTGCGCGGGCCGCCGCGTCGCTGCTCATCCAACACTCATCCGCGGCCGCGAGGATCGAGGCACCGGCTCTTCCACGGGAAGCGCCGGCTTCCCGGTGAGACTCCCAGCGAAAGGAGCGGAGCCATGGCGCCCGTCATCCCCGGCTTCGACCAGCACCTCGTCCCCGTCGCCGACGGGGTGTCCCTGCACGCGGCCGTCGGCGGCTCGGGCCCGCCCGTGGTGCTGCTGCACGGCTTCCCGCAGACCCACCTGATGTGGCGGCACGTGGCCGCCGACCTCGCCGCCGACCACACCGTGATCTGCCCCGACCTGCGCGGCTACGGCGCCAGCGGCAAGCCCGCCGAGACCGACGGCACCGTGTACGCCAAGCGCGCCATGGCCGCCGACGTGGTCGCCCTGGCCCGCGCGCTCGGGCACGAGCGGTTCGCGCTCGCCGGGCACGACCGAGGCGCGCTGGTGGCGTTCCGCGCCGCGCTCGACCACCCGGCCGCGGTCACCCACCTGGCCTGCCTCGACGTGCTGCCGACCCTGGACATGTGGGAGGTGATGCACGGCGTCACCGCGGCCGTCGGCTTCCACCTGTACCTGATGGCGCAGCCGCCGGGGCTGCCGGAGCGCATGATCGCCGCCGACCCGGACGCCTTCTTCGGCCACTTCCTCGACATCTGGACGAACGACCCGCGGGCCGTCCCCGCCGACGTCCGCGCCGCCTATCTGGCGGCCTGCCGGGACGCGGTGCCGTCCATCGTGGCCGACTACCGCGCCTCCGCGGGCGCGGACATCGAGCACGACCGGGCCGACCGGGCCGCGGGCAACCGGCTGCGGATGCCGGTGGCCGTCCTCCAGCAGGACTGGGGCGCGGCCCTCGGCTTCGACGCCGCGGCGCTGTGGCGCGCCTGGGCGCCCGACCTGCGGCACACCACCGTCACCTGCGGCCACTTCATGGCCGAGGAGGCGCCCGGCGACGTGACCGCGGCGCTGCGGGAACTGCTCACGCGCTGACGGCGGGCGCCGGGGCCGGGGGCCCGGGTCCTACTCGCTGCGGACGAGCTGGATCAGGTTGCCGCAGGTGTCGTCCAGCACCGCGGTGGTGACCGTGCCCATCTCCAGCGGCTCCTGGGTGAAGCGGACCCCGAGCCGGCGCAGCCGGTCGTACTCCGCGTGCACGTCGTCCACGGCGAAGGCGGTGGCCGGGATGCCGTCGGTGGCCAGCGCCGTCCTGTACGGGCCCACCGCGGGGTGGCCGGAGGGCTCGAGCAGCAACTCGGTCCCCTCGGGGTCCTCCGGCGAGACCACGGTCAGCCACCGGTCCTCGCCCATCGGGACGTCGTGCTTCTTCACGAAGCCCAGCACCTCGGTGTAGAAGCGCAGGGCCTTCTCCTGGTCGTCGACGAAGACGCTGGACAGGTGGATCCTCATCGGGTGCTCTCCGGGGTGTCGGGCCTGAGCCATCGGGTCACGATGTGCTCCAGGGGTTCGGTGTTCAGGTCGTGGAACTTGTAGCGGCCCTCGCGCCGCGAACGGACCAGACCCGCGGATTCCAGTGCGGCCAGGTGCTGGCTGATCGCCTGGCGGGTCAGGCCCAGGCCGTGCTTGGTCGCCAGCCGCGCGCATATCTCGAACAGGGTCTGGCCGTCCCGCTCCACCAGCTCGTCGAGGATGCGCCGGCGGGTGGGGTCGGCCAATGCCTTGAAGACATCGTCCGTCATGACCCCGACCATAGGCAAGTGATGACTTGCCTATCAAGCCGGCCGCCCTGTCGCCCGCCCGCCCGAGGAGGCACCCCTGCCTTCGCGCGACACCCCTGCCTTCGCGCGACGTCGTCCTTACCTTCGCGGGACGTCCCTGACGAACACGAGGCCGTCGCTGTCCGCCAGGTGGGCCGGGTCGAGCGGGGAGTAGCCGAACCAGGGGGACACCCGGGGCGCGGGCCGGGCGTCGCCGAGGGCGGCGGCCAGTCGCGGGGCGTCGATGAGGCAGCGGTCCTCCGGGAGCGCGTACAGGAGTCCTTCGACGGTGTCCGGCGCCGGCGTGTCCACTCCCCGGTGCCGGATCGTGCCGAGGGCCGTGGCCACGAAGCGGTACTCCCCGCCGAGCCGGGCGCTCACCAGCGCGCCGGCGCTCCACCACGCCACCGGCGACCCGCCCATCCGCATCGTGCTCCTGTGCCGCTGGAGATGGCCGTTGTGGGCGTGGACCAGCGCCGGGCCCCGTTCGGCGACGGCGAGGAGGTTCCCGGCCATCATCAGGTCCCGCAGGCCCACCAGCCGGGCCATGCGGGCCGGTGCGGCGTCGGCCATCCAGTGGTGGTAGCGCAGCAGGCCGATGGCGGTGCGCCCGTACAGGCGCGCCCGGTCCCAGTCGTCCCCCGAGGCCGCCGCGGCCAGGTGCGGCGCCTGCGTGTCGAGCAGCGCCACCAGCTCGTCGGCGAGCAGCCGCAGCTCCCTCGCCTCGGCCGACTGCCCCACGGACCGGGCCGGGTCCGTCATCGCGGCGGGATCGGTCCACCGGTCGTCGGCGCCGAGCAGGCGGTCGAGCGTCTCCGCGGTGCAGGGGAGCAGGTCCGCGTCCACCCGGGCCGCGAGACAGCCGTGGAGCGCGGTGAGGGCCTGCCGGGGGCTCTCGGCGTGGGTGATCTCCAGCGGGCCGTCGAAACCGGCGAAGCGGAGCCGCTCGGACTCGGGCCGGCCGTCGTTGTGGGCGCGCATCCAGCGCACCAGCTCGCGGTTGGCCGCGGACGCGCCCCAGTCGTGGCTGAATCCGTGCTCCATGGCCTCGTCGAGGGTGCCCGTGCCCGAGGTGACGTAGTCGTCCACCACCAGGCCCCGCAGGCAGTCGCTCTCGATCGCGATCGTCCGGAAGCCCTCCTGCTCGACGAGCTGCCGGAAGAGCTCGTTGCGCAGATCGAGCAGGGCGTCCTCGCCGTGGGTGGGCTCGCCCAGGCCGAGCAGCCGGGGCCGGGCCGGGAGCAGCCGCATGACGGCGGCGGCCTCGACGGAACGGGCGGTGTCCAGGATGTCAGCAGCAACCATGGCTTCAACGGTATCGTTGAAGAAACGGTTGAAACTTTTCCGCGGAATCAGCAGGTTCATGGGGCGAGACCTTCAAAGTGGCGAACGACTCAGGCCGGTTGATCTGGCGCGGGTGCACGGCCTGTCCACGCAGGCGATCAGGAACTACGAGGAGGCCGGCATCCTCCCGGCCGCCGATCGCACACCCCACGGCTACCGCACCTACACCCCGCTGCACGCCCGCGCGCTGCGCGCCTTCCTCGCCCTGGTGCCCGGCCACGGCCACCGGACGGCGACGGCGATCATGCGGGCGGTGAACGAGGGCGCGGCCGGGGAGGCGTTCCGCCTCATCGACGAGAGCCACGCCCAGCTCCTCGACGACCGCAGGACCCTCCAGGCCGTGGAGAGCGCCCTCGGCCACCTGGCCCCCACGGCGTCCGGGCCCGACGCGGTGTCCGGGCCCGGCGGCACGTTCATCGGGCCGCTGGCGGGGCGGCTCGGGATCCGGCCCGCGACGCTGCGCGCCTGGGAGCGCGCCGGGGTGGTGCGTCCGCGCCGCGATCCGCGGACCGGGTACCGCGTCTACGACGAGGCCGATGTGCGGGACGCCCGGCTGGCCCACCAGCTCAGGCGGGGCGGCTACCCGCTGGACCGGATCGCCCCGCTGATCGCCCAGGTGCGGGCGGCCGGCGGGCTCGAACCGCTGGAGGCCGCGCTGGGCGACTGGCGCGACCGGCTGTCCGCCCGAGGTCGGGCGATGCTGACCGGGGCCGCCGAGCTGGAGGGGTACCTCCGGGAGCGCGGCTGAGGGCTCCGGCCGCCGACCGAGGACGACAGGGCGCACCGACGGTTCCGCCCCGGCCGGCCCGTCCGCCGGGGCCGCCACCGCCGCGGTGCGGCAGGGCGTCATGGCTGACGTTCCTCGCCTTTCTTGCCTGATTCCCCTCCTCGCGCCCGCCGGAGCCGTACGGTTCTCCCTACGGCAGGAACCGACCAGGACTCGGCAACCGGCTCCCGCGTTCGGTAGCTACCGAAGCGCGGGCCGCGAAAGTGCAGGTCAGAGGCGGTTCATTTCGGTGGGCAGCGACTGAAGCGACTCAAGTTCGGGATTGCCGTACGAAAATGGGACCGGTCCCACGCCCGCCGCCGCCGGACACCCCGGCCACCTCCTCCGTCCCGGCCCCTCCGCGGGAGGGAGCGAACGGCCTTGACCGCTTCCGCGACCGTCTCGTGCGCCGCAGCCGACCGGGCGGGCACGTACAGGGTTGGGCAACCAAGCAAGCTTGAGGCCGAACATTGAGCCAGGCAGGTACGCAAACATCTCTCCAAACATCTCTCCAAACATGGCTTCAAACATGGCTCCAAACAAGCAGCCAATTGAAGTCCTCGTTGCTTGGTAAGCGGGAGGACAAACATCATTTCCAACTCTGAGTCAAAGATGTGGTCAAATTTCACGCCAAGCATTGACCAGTGCGACGACGGCCCACCTCCCCCGCTTGGGGGACGAGGGAACGTACACAAAAGGCAAAATCGGTCATAGGGGTTGGATTTCTCCCCCACCCGGCTCCGTATGGTGAACGTCCCTTTCCGCACGGAAAAGAAAGAGGTCCCCATATGTGTGCATGGCGTGGATTCCAGATCGCCCCGGCGGGGAGCGCCGCTCCTGACACCGGCATCGCGGCGGTGTCCCGGGTTCCCGCAAGCGTGGAGGCGTGGTGGGTCGGGCCCAGCCTCTCCGTTGAGGGTGGGTATCGGTACGACGACCACCCGTGGGGCCGCTACCAGTTGGCGCCCCGCAACAGCGCGGCGGAGATCGGGCATCTGGCGGCGGTGTCGCGGATCCCGACCAGCATGGAGGTGTGGTGGGTCAGCCCCCACAACTCCGTGGAGGGCGCGTACTGGTACGAGGGCCACCCCTGGGCCCGCTACCAGCTCGCACCGAACAACACCGCCGTGGGAGACGTCGCCGCTGTCTCCCGTGTCCCGGGGAGCATGGAGGTCTGGTGGGTCGGCCCGAACGGGTCGGTGGAGGGCGCGTACTGGTACGACGGGCAACCGTGGGCCCGCTACCAGCTCGCGCCCGTCGGCAGTGCCGGTGTGACCGGGGGCATCGCGGCGGTGTCGCGGATTCCCGGGAGCATGGAGGTGTGGTGGGTCGGCCCGAACGGGTCGGTGGAAGGCGCGTACTGGTACGAGGGTCACCCCTGGGCCCGCTACCAGCTCGCCCCGGACAACAGCGGTCGGCTGGACACCGGCATCGCGGCGGTGTCGCGCATCCCCGGGAGCATGGAGGTCTGGTGGGTCGGCCCGAACGGGTCGGTGGAGGGTGCGCACTGGTACGACGGGCAACCGTGGCCCCGCTACCAGCTCGCCCCGGGCGGCAGTGCCTACGGCGGGACGCCCCTCGCCGCGGTGTCCCGCGTTCCGGGGAGCATGGAGGTGTGGTGGACCGGCCCGAACGGGTCGGTGGAGGGCGCCTACTGGTACGAGGGGCAACCGTGGGGCCGCTACCGGCTCGCCCCCGAGTCGTCCGCCTCCGGCGACGGCATCGCCGCGGTGTCACGCACCCCGGGCAGCATGGACGTCTGCTGGCTCACCCCGTCCGCCGCGATACGGGGGGCCGCCTGGACCGACACGGCGTAGGCCGGCGGTGCCGCGGGAGGCGCCGCCGCACGGCACCGGCCCCCGGCGCGGAGAACGCTCCGCGTCGGGGGCAGCCGCACGCTCACCGGGGGCGGCTCCGGGACGACGTGCCCGGACGGGCCGCCGGTCGGCATCCCTACTGCTCCCTGATCTCCACGGCGATGCCGTCCTTGCCGATCTCCACCTCGGCGCGGATCTTGCCGGTCTTGGCGGCCTTCTCGAGCTGCTCCACGGTGCACTCGCTGGCCGACTGGCCGGCGGCGTCGCCGCAGATGCCGCCCGCGCCCCAGATCTGCGTGTCGGTGGCGACGAAGAACGCGCGCTCGCCCACCATGAGCTTGCCCGGCGCCAGGTAGGTGAGGACGCCCGTCACGGTGCCGTCCCCGCGGTCGTCCTCGGCCGCCCCGCCGCCGGAGGACGACCCGGCCGCCTTCTGCTCCCTGATCTCCACGGCGATGCCGTCCTTGCCGATCTCCACCTCGGCGCGGATCTTGCCGGTCTTGGCGGCCTTCTCCAGTTGCTCCACGGTGCACTCGCTGGCCGACTGGCCGGCGGCGTCGCCGCAGATGCCGCCCGCGCCCCAGATCTGCGTGTCGGTGGCGACGAAGAACGCGCGCTCGCCCACCATGAGCTTGCCCGGCGCCAGGTACGTCAGCGTGCCGGTCACGGTGCCGCTCTGCGCCGTGGCGGGCGAACCGGCCTGGGTGCCGCCGCTCGCGGAGGCCCCGCCCTTCGCCGAGGTTCCGCCCTGGGCCGCCGCTCCGGTCGCGGTCGCGGTGCCGCCCTTTCCGTCCTTGCCGTCCTTGGCGGCGGAGCCGCCGTCGGCCGCGGCCCCGGCGGTGGAGGTGGAGGACTTCGTCGGCGTCGAGGCGGCGGAGTCGTCGCTGCCGCAGCCGGTGAGGAAGAGCCCGCCGGCCAGGAGGACACCGAGGGCGGGGAGGAGACGGGTACGGGTGGCAGTCATGGGATTGAGCCTTTCGCTCGTGCGTCGATCGGAACACCCGCCAGCACGGCCACCACCCGGGGCGGGTTCGACGACCCCCGCGAGCTGTTGCCCAGCGCCGACATCTGTTACGAACCGCGGACATCCCACCGGTCGGACGCGCCGCCTAGGACAGCGCTTCCACGACCACGGAAGCCGCCTCCGCCACCAGGGCGTCGTCGTACGCGGCGTCCCGGGCGCCGCGGCTGGACATGATCGCCACGACGATGGGCGCCCCCTTCGGAGGCCACACCACGGCGATGTCGTTGCGCGTGCCGTAGCCTCCGCCGCCGCTCTTGTCGGCCACCGTCCAGTCGCGCGGGACCCCGGCCCTGATGAGGTTCCCGCCGGTGCTGTTGGTGCGCATCCAGTGCGTGAGCAGGGCGCGTTCGTCGTCCTTCAGGACGTCGTCGAGCAGGAAGGCGCGCAGGTCCCCGGCGAGCGCCCGCGGCGTGCTGGTGTCGCGTGGGTCCCCGGGCACGGCCGCGTTGAGCTCCGTCTCGCGCCGCACCATGTGGGTGACGTCGTCGCCGGCCAGGTCCTCGAGCGCCCGGTCCAGGCCCCGGGGGCCGCCCAGCTCGTCGAACAGCAGGTTGGCGGCGGTGTTGTCGCTGTGGCGCAGGGCCGCGGCGCACAGCGCGCGCAGGGTCATGCCGGTGTCCACGTGCCGCTCGGTCACGGGGGAATGGCTGACCAGGTCCGCGCGCGAGTAGGTGATCAGCTTGTCCAGGCCGTGCACCGAGTGCTTCCGCAGGACCGCGCCCGCCGCGAGGGCCTTGAACGTGGAGGCGTACGCGAACCGCTCGTCCGCCCGGTGGACGACCTCCCGCCCCGTGCCGGTGTCGAGCGCGTACATCCCGAGCCGGGCGTCGAACTTCCGCTCGAGGCCCGTGAACTCGGCGGCGGCGGACCTGCGTTGGAGCGCCGACGGCGACGAGGTCGCGGCCGCGGGGGCGGTGGCCTCGCCGCAGGCGGTGAGCGGGACGAGGACGAGCGCGGCCAGCACGCCTGCGACGGCGCGCCGCGCGACAGCGCGATGCATGGATGCAACCTCCGGCCTGCCGTGCGCCGGAGCGCACGGGGGATGTCCGGGAGCGCCGGCGAAACGCGCCCCCGCGGTCACGTCCCACCCTCGTGCCCCGCCCTCATGCGGTCCAAGACGCCCGTGTGCGGTTCCATGCCGAATTCACATAGGCTGACGTGCCATGGACCTGGTCGCCGCCTGCCGTGCGTTCATCCATGTGAGTGAACGCGGCAGCTTCACCGTCGGTGCCGCCGCCGCGCGGATGTCCCAGTCGGTGGCCAGCCGGCGCATCGCCGCGCTGGAGAAGCACCTGGGCGAGCAACTGTTCGAGCGGGCCTCGCGCGGAGCGGTCCTCACCCCGTTCGGCCGGGGCATGCTGCCCGTGGCCAGACGGCTCGTCCGCGCCGCCGACGCCCTGGAGGACGAGGCGGAGACCTCCCGGCGCAGGCCCCTGCGGCTCGCCTTCCCCGACGTCTGCTCCACCGGCGCCCTCGCCCGGCTCGTCGCCGACGCCCGCGCCGGAGGCGTCCCCCTCGAACTGAGGGTGGCCTCCCCGGCGGAGCGCGCCGAGCTCGTCCACTCCCACGAGGTGCGCGCCGCCCTGGTCGCGGTGCCGCCGGACGACGCGGCGTGGTCCGTCCCGCTGGGGCTCGCCTGCGCCCGTGACCCCGGCGTGCGCCGCCTGTACGTCGAGACCCTGCGCCCCGGCCGCACCGACACGGGCCCGCCGCGCCGCGTCCTGATCCAGCCCGAGGACGACGTTCCGCACATCAGGGACCGCATGGAGCGGCTGCGCGACGCGGTCGGCCTGCGGCCTGCGCAGCTCGTCGTCGAGACCAGCCTCACCGCCGCCGCCGCGGCGGCGCTGTCCTGCGACGACCTGCTGCTGTGCTCCCCGGCGCAGGCCGACGACCTCGGCCTGCACTGGCGGCCCGTCGGCGAGACCGGGCTCGCCCGCGGCTTCGCCATCGCCGCGGCCGCCGCGGGCGACCCCGAACGCCTCAGGACCCGCCTCGGCGACGCCATCGCCCGCTGCCTCGGCGCACCGCCGAGCACGGACCCGGCGCGGGAGACCGGCCCGGCGAGGCGGAGGGCCGCGTGAACACCGAGCAACTGCTGCGCGAGCTGCGCGGGACGCTGCGTGACGGCGGTCTGCGCGGCTCCTTCCTCGTCCGGGACCTGCACACCGGCGACGAGATCGGCATCGACCCGGACGTGGAGCTGCCCGCCGCCTCCCTGGTCAAGGTGCCGCTGGCGCTGGCCACCCTGGAACGCGTCCGGCGCGGCGAACTCGACGGCGCGCAGACCCTGGACGTGCAGCCGGGCCGGATCACCACGCCCGGCCCGACCGGGCTGAGCCGCTTCCGGCACCCCGTCCGCATCGCCGTGGACGACCTGCTGTACCTCAGCACCTCCGTGAGCGACAGCATCGCCGCCGACGCCCTGTTCGGCCTCACTCCGCCCGACCGGGTCGCCCGGCTCCTGCGGGAGCTGGACGTGCACGGCCTCAGCGTCCGCCACACGATGCAGGAGTTGACCGAGACCCCCGTGGAGCGCTTCGACGCCGCCGACGCGCACCTCGCCCACGCCCTCGCCATCGGCGCTGGCACCGGCGGCCGCGGCCACCGGGTGCCGCAACTGGACGTCACCCACGCCAGCACCGGCACCGCCCGCGCGTTCGCCGACCTCCTCCAGGCCCTGTGGACCCCCTCGGCCATCCACCCCGAGGTGGCCGCCCGTGTGCGCACCCTCATGGCGAACAACGTCATCCGCCACCGGCTCGCCCCCGACTTCAGCTCCGACGCCTCCCGGTGGTCCTCCAAGACCGGCACCCTGATGAACCTGCGGCACGAGATCGGCGTCGTCGAACACGCCGACGGCCAGTCCTTCGCCGTCGCCGTCCTCACCGAGTCCCAGGTCCCCGCCGCCACCCAGCCGGGCGCCGACGCCCTGATGTCCCATGTGGCCCGCCGGCTGCGGGACCATCTGCGGCAGTTGTAGCCGGGCGCGCCGGGCGACTTCGGTCGCGCCCCGCGGCGCGGCCCGCGCGATCCCTCAGCGGGCCCGGTCGAGCTGTGCCTCCAGCCCGTCGAGCAGGTAGTCGAGCCCCGCGGTGAAGCTGCCGTCCCAGTCGTCGTCGTAGAGGTAGCCGTGGGCGGCGAGGGTGGGGTACCGGTCGCGCCGGGCCTGGAGCTGCTCCTGGCCCACGCGGCGCTCCTCGTCGGTGATGCGCAGGGCCGTCTCGGTGGACGCCGAGCCCATGACGTGGTTGTACAGCGCCCAGGTGGCGGCCGACAGACCCTTGCCGGTGAACCCGGCCCGCACCAGGGTCGCCTGGAGGACCTCCATCCCGGCGAGGAAGTTCGGGCCGATGGTCGGGCGCCGCCGCGCCGGGACGGCGGCGGCCCAGGGGTGGCGCAGCAGCGCGGCCCGCCACCCGGCCAGCACCGCGGTGACGTCGTCGCGCCAGGCGGGCCCGCCCGCGACCCGGGGTGCCTGCTCGCCGAAGATCGCGTCCACGGCGAGGTCGATGACGTCGTCCTTGGTGTCGACGTGCCAGTACAGGGACGGCGCGACGACGTCCAGCCGCTCGGCCAGCCGCCGCATGGTGAGCCGTTCGATCCCCTCGTCGTCGAGGAGGGCGACCGCTGCCTCCACGATGCGCGAGAGCGTCAGCGGCGGCTCCCCCCGGGAAGCGCGACGGGGCCGCAGCCAGACGCTCCGGATCTCGCCGCTCCTGCGCTGGTCGCCCACGTGCCGATCACTCCTCGCCTGACGCCCTCGATCCCTGCCGGGGCCGCCCAGTGTAGTACCGTGTTCGCCTTCCCTAACATCGTTAGGGAAGGCGAACGATGTTAGAGACTCGTTGTGACTTCGGAGAGCGAGGAACCATGGAGGACGGCAACACACCTGCCGCCACCGCGCATCGGCGATGGTGGACCCTGCTCGCGGTGAGCGCGGCCCAACTGCTGGTGGTGCTGGACGGAACCATCATGAACATCGCGCTGCCGTCCGCGCAGGAAGCGCTCGGCATGACCGACGCGGGCCGCCAGTGGGCGATCACCGGGTACGCGCTGGCCTTCGGCGGGCTGCTGCTGATCGGCGGCAGGATCAGCGGCACACTCGGCCACCGCCGCACCTTCGCCATCGGCCTGATCGGCTTCGCCGCCGCGTCCGCGCTGGGCGGGGCCGCCACCGGCCCCGGCATGCTGTTCGGGGCGCGGGCGCTCCAGGGCGTCTTCGCCGCCGCCCTCGCGCCCGCCGGTCTGGCGCTGCTGAGCAGCACGTTCACCGAACCGCGCGAACGCGGCCGGGCGTTCGGGATATTCGCCGCCGTCGGCGCCGCCGGATCGGCGGTCGGCCTCGTCGCCGGCGGACTGCTGACCGAATACACCAGTTGGCGCTGGTGCCTGTACATCAACGTCCCCGTCGCGCTGCTCGCCGTCCTCGGCACGGCGCTCGTCCCCCGCGACCGGCCCCTCCGCGGCGGAGGACGGCTCGACGTCCCCGGCGCGCTGCTGAGCACCACCGGCTTCGCCGCCCTCGTGTACGGCTTCAACGAGGCCGAGCCCCGCGGCTGGACCTCACCTGCGGTACTGGCGCTGCTGGCCGGCGGTGCCCTGCTGCTGGCCGCGTTCGCCGCCGTGGAACTGCGCACCCCGCACCCGCTGCTGCCGATGCGCGTGCTCCTGCACCGCGCCCGCGGCGGCGCTCTGCTCGCGATCACCCTGATGTTCGTCGCGATGTTCGGCTTCTACCTGTTCATGAGCTACTACACCCAGACCGTCCTGCACTACTCGCCGGTCCAGGCGGGCCTCACCCTCATCATCAACGCCCTCGCCGCCCTGGTCGGCGCCACCCTCGTCGCCGGGCGGCTGCACGGCCGGGTGCCACCGTCGGCACTGATCCTGTCGGGGCTGCTCGCCGCCGCCGCCGGCATGTTCGTCCTCACCCGCCTGACCGACCGGACCACGGACGTCCTGCCGCTGTACCTGACGCCCGCGCTGCTGCTCACCGGGCTCGGCCTCGGCTGCGTCCTGCCCCCGACCGCCGCCCTGGCCACCGCGGGCATGCGCGGGCACGAGGTCGGAGCCGCGTCGGCGGCCTACCACGCCTCCCAGCAACTGGGCGCGGCCCTCGGCACCGCGCTGCTCAACACCATCGCGGCCGGCGCGACCGCCTCCTACCTGGCGTCGCACCGGCACGCCGGCCCGAACACGGCCACCGTGCACGGCTACACCACCGCCCTGACCGCCGCCTGCGGCATCCTCCTCGCCGCCGCACTCCTCACCGCGCCACTGTTGACCAAGCCCCGCGGGACACCGGACCCCGAAGCGCAACGGGAGCGGACCGCCTCCCTCCCGTAGCCGTCGGCCCGCAGATGAGCCCCCCGTGAGCCGGCGGCCCCGCCGCCGGCTCTCATCCGCCGGCCGTCCCGGCGGGTGCGGCGCGCCGCAGCTCGTGGGCCTCGGCCAGGAGGAGGTAGCTGCTCGCGGTCCAGGTGTAGGCGCGGTCGCGCAGGCCGGTGCCGCTCAGGGCGTCGAAGTTCTCCGCGAACCCGTGCGCCTCGCACAGGGCCCGGAAGCGGGCGCTGATCTCGTCCGCGAGTCGCCGGTGGCCGCCGCGGCGCAGGCCGTCCTCGATGAGCACGGTGGCGGGGGCCCAGATCGGGCCGCGCCAGTAGCCGTCGGAGCGGTAGTGCGGCGAGGTGGGCAGTTCGGTGGCCAGGCCGTACGGGGTGAGGTGCGCCTCGACGCGCTCGGCCAGCAGCGCGCCGACGGCGTCGGGCAGGTGCTCGCCCAGGGCGGCGGGCATCAGGTCGAGCAGGCCGGAGCTGCTCCAGGTGTCCCCGCTGTGGACGCCGCGGGCGACGAACCGCTCGCCGGTCCACAGGTCGTCGAACATCGCCGCCTGGACGGCGTCGGCCGTGGCGGCCCAGCGGCGGGCGTCGTCGGGCCGGTCCAGCTCCCCGGCCAGAGCGGCCAGTTCGCGCAGTTGCAGGGTGAGGAAGGCGGCCAGGTCGGCGGTGACGACCACCCGCTCGGGGTCGAAGGTCGTCGCGTTGTCCCAGCCGCTGTCGTTGCCGTGCTGGTAGTGCGGCAGGGCCGAGCCCGGGGCGCGGCGCGCGGTGAGCCAGAACTCCGTCCACCGCGCCAGCCCGCGGTAGACCTCGGCCAGTTCCTTCCGGTCCGGGGGCACGGGGAGCCGTCTGCGCAGGTGGCCCAGGGCCCACCCGTGGATGGGGGGTTTGACGAAGTTGTACAGGACCTCGGAGTGGGTGACCGAGTCGGGCAGGGCCCCGCTCTCGTCCTGGTGGTCGAAGACCACGCGGAACTGGTCCCAGGCGAGAGCGGGGGAGCCGGGGGCCAGGGCGAGGGCGTTGAAGCAGTGGTCCCAGCTCCACACCTTGTCCATCCAGTGCTTGGACATCAGCACCGCGGGCCGGGTGACGAGGCCGGCCGGGCGCACGGTCGCCGACCACACCACGTAGGCGGCGAGTTCGGCGGCCGGGGTGGCCGGCGAGCGCCACGGGGCGACCGTGTCGGCGAAGGCGGCGAAGGCCCGCTCCGCCGCCGCCACGACCCGGTCGAAGGAGGCCGACGGCCGGTAGGGGCGGCGCGCGCAGTCCAGTTCCTCGACGGCGGCCTCCCAGACCCCGCCGGGCTCGGCGCCGATCGTCACGCCGCGGTCGGCGCCGCCCAGGGCCTGGCTGCCGCGGACCTCGGTCACGGTGCCGGACAGCACGGTGACCCGGTAGCGGCGCCCGGTCTCGTACGAGGTGAACACGTGGGCGCCGTCCACCGGGTCGCGGAAGAAGTAGGTGCCGGTGAACGGGGTGAGCGTGTGCGCCGCCGCCTCCACGCGCAGGCTCAGGCCCGCACCGCGCAGGCGGACGGTGTCCGGCGACTCGTAGGCGAGCTCGACGCGCCCGCCCGGGTGCTCCCAACTCAGCCGGCCCGGCGTCGCCCGCACACGGGTCTCGGCCCGCTCCGCCGTCGCCGCGTCGAGGGGGACCAGGCGCAGGACGGCGTGCATGCCGTTCTGGTGCGAGACGAGGTGGAGGTCATCGGCGTGCGTCGCCTGGGCCACGACGGGCGAGACGCCGAACCACGAGCCATGGGTGCTGAACGGGATGTCGTGGACCGAGAAGGCCGGACCGGATCGGGCGGCGGTCATGAGGTGGCACTCGTTTCTGGTAGCGGTGGTGGGCACGGCTGTGGGCACGGCGGTGGTCTCCCGCGGTGCGGCGGGGCACGGCGTGGGGGGCGGGTCCGGGGCGGTGCCCGGGGTCAGTCCTTGACGGCTCCGGCGGTCACGCCCGCGGCGATGTAGCGCTGGGCGAGGACGAGGATGACCGCGGCCGGCAGCGACGCCACGACGGCGGTGGCCATGATGGCGTTCCACTCCTGGTTGTTGTTGCCGATGTACTGGTAGATGCCGAGCGTGATCGGTTCGTGCGCGCCGCCCCGGACGAGCGTGCTGGCGAAGACGAAGTCGGACCAGGACCACAGGAACGCGAACAGGGACACGGTGACCACGGCGTTGCGGCTCATGGGCAGCACGATCGACCAGAAGGTGCGGACGGTCCCCGCCCCGTCCGTCCGTGCGGCCTGGAGCAGCTCACCGGGGATCCCGGACATGAACGCGGTGAAGATCAGGACGCTGAACGGGACGGCCAGCGTGGAGTCGGCGAGGATCAGGCCGGGCACCGACTGGAGCAGCCCGAGGCTGAGGTACACGGCGTAGAAGCCCATCGCCATGATGATGCCCGGGATCATCTGGGCGGCCAGGAGCAGGAAGCCGAGCACCCCGCCGCCGCGCGGCCTCAGCTTGGCCAGCGCGTAGCCGGCGGGCGCGGACAGGGCCACGGTCAGCACGACGGTGCCGAGGCCGACGACGAGGCTGGTGCCGAGGTAGGGCAACTGCTGGTCGAGGACGGCCCGGTAGCCCTCCAGGGTGCCGTGGACGGGGAACAGGTCCGGGGGCGACTTGCGCATGTCCTGGTCCCGGGTGAAGGACACGTTGACCATCCAGTAGACCGGGAAGAGCATGATCGCGGTCAGCAGGAGGCCGATGGCGGTCTTCCACCAGGTGCGGCGGCGGTTCATGACATCCCCTGCTTCCGCTGGACCCGCAGATAGACCAGGCCGAACGCCAGGGCGGCGACCACGAGCAGGTTCCCGACGGCGGCACCGGGACCGAACGCGGGCACCAGGTTGCCGAATCCGAGCTGGTAGGACCAGGTGGCGAAGGTGGTGGAGGAGTCCGCGGGGCCGCCCTTGGTCATGATCCAGATGATGTCGAAGACCTTGAGCGTGTAGACCAGGCCCAGCAGGAGGGTGATGGCGGACACCGGGCGCAGCAGGGGGAAGGTGATGCGCCAGAACCGCTGCCAGGCGTTCGCGCCGTCGAGTGCCGCCGCCTCGTACAGCCCGGCGGGGATGGACTGGAGGCCGCTGTGGAGCAGCACCAGGTTGAAGGGCACCCCGATCCAGATGTTGGCGATGATCACCGATGTCAGCGACCAGGACGGGGAGGTCAGCCAGTGCACCGGGTCGATGCCGACGGCGCCCAGGGCGGCGTTGACCACACCGGACTCGCTGTTCAGCATCCACGACCAGGTGGAGGCCGACACGATGAGCGGAAGCAGCCACGGCACCAGGAACAGGGCGCGCAGGGTCGCGGAGAGGCGGAAGTGCTGGTTGAAGAAGACCGCGAGGGCCAGACCGATGGCGTACTGGAAGGCCAGGGACACGACGGTGAACACCACGGTGTGGGTGAGCGCGGGACCGAAGGCCGGGTCGTCGAGGACGGCCCGGTAGTTCGCGAGGCCGGTGAAGGGCGCGTCGCCCTGGACGAAGGAGCGGACGGTGTAGTTCCGCAGGCTCAGGTCGAGGTTGCGGTAGAGCGGATAGGCGTAGAAGAGGAGCAGGTAGGCGGTCACCGGGGCGAGGAACGCCCAGGCGGCCCACTGCTGGGAGGTGGGGCGGCGCCGCGCCGCGGTGCGCGCCGGAGGCGGGGCGGCGTCCGTCCCGGTCCGGTCCGGCGCGGCTCCGCGGTCCGGAAGCTGTGTGGTGTGGTTCATCGTCGGGTCACGATCCCGGTCACTTGACGGCCGCCTGGGCCGCGGCCAGCGCGTCCTTCGGCGACTTCGAACCGCTCAGGGCGGACTGGACCGCCTTCCACATCTGCTCGGAGATCTTCGGGTAGGTGGTCCCCAGGTCGTCGCTGGTGCGGCCCTTGGCCGTCTTGACCGCCTCCACCCAGGGCTTCAGCTTGGCGTCGGCCGCCACCTGCTTGTCCTGGACCTCCTTGGTGGGCGCGACGTAGGACAGGGCGGTGTCGGTCTCGTAGAGGTTGGCGGGGCTGGTCAGGCAGGACGCGAGCTTCTGCGATGTGCTGTAGCGGGCGGTGTCGCCCTGCACGGGGATGGTGACGAACTCGCCCCCGGTCGGGGTGGGGGCGTTGCCGCCCGAGGCGCCGGGAACGGGGATGACGCCGTAGTCGAAGCCGGCCTTCTCGGCGTTGGCGAGCTGCCAGGTGCCGTTCTCGGCGAAGGCGTAGTCGCCGCCGGCGAACTCCTGCCAACTGGTGGTCTGGGTGTTGTTGATCACCGAGTTGGGGGCGTAGCCCTTCTTCAGCCAGTCGGTCCACAGCGAAAGCGCCGAGGCGGCCTCGGGGGAGTCGAGCGCGGTCAGTCGCGCGCCCGAGCCCCACAGCCACGGCAGGAACTGGAAGCTGCCCTCCTCCGTCCCGATGGCCGAGAAGGTGATGCCCTTCTTGCCCGCCTTGTGCACCTTCGCCAGTGCCGCGGTCAGCGACTCCCAGTCCTTGACCGAGGAGATGTCCACCCCGGCCTGCTTCAGCACGTCCTTGTTGTAGTACAGCGCCAGGGTGTTGGCGCCGATCGGGGTGCCGTACGTCTTTCCGCCCGACTGGCCGGCCGCGAGGAGGTTCGGCTCCACCTTGGAGGTGTCCATCCTGTTCTCGTCGGCGGTGGTGAGGACGCCTGCCTCGGCCAGCGTGGACACCACCGGGTTGTCGACGATGAGCACGTCCGGCGAGTTGTCCTGCTGCGCGGCAAGCAGGGCCTTGTTGGTCAGGTCGCTGGTGTCGAAGGCGGTTCGCTTGACGGTGACGCCCGCCTTCTTCCCGCAGTTGTCCAGCAGCTTCGCCCACGGCGAGCCCTTGGCGAGCTGCGGGTACGGGTCCCAGACGGTGTACGTGCCGCTGTCCGCGGCGTTGCCGCCGCCGTCGGAGGAGGAGCAGGCGGTGGTGGCGGTGGCGACGGCGACGACGGTCAGGGCGGCGGCGGTCAGGCGCCGTCCGGGGGATCGGTTCATTGCGGGTTCCTCTTCGTTTCCGGCACGGGTGTGCCGTGGGAGGGGCGACCGGGGGTTGGGCGGGCTGTCGGACGGGCCGCCGGGCCGGGCGGCGCGGGGGGTGCGGTCAGGGGGTGGCGGCAAAGCCGGGGGCCGGGGTCGTACCGGCGGGCCCGGTGCTCGCGCGCAGGGAGATCGGGGGTGTGAGCAGGTGGTGCCGGGCGACCGCGTCGGGCTGCTCGATGCGCTCGACGAGCAGGTCCACGGCGAGGCGGCCCATCTCGGCCGCCGGTACGTCCGCCGCGGTGAGCTGCGGGGTCACCGTCTCCGCCCACCGGCTGGCGACGACGCCGGTGACGGAGAAGTCGCGCGGGACGTGGCGTCCGGCCTTGGCCAGTCCCCGGTACAGGCCGCCCAGTGCGGCCTCGTTCAGGGTGACCAGGGCCGTGGTGGCGGGGGCGTCGTGGAGGATCCGCTCCACGCAGGCCTGGCCCGACGCGGCGTCGTCCCCGCAGCAGTAGGTGCGGACGGTGAGCCCGCGCTCCGCCGCGGCCTTGGTGAAGCCGTCCAGTCCGCGGTGGGCGGACTCGTACCCGGCGCGCAGCAGTTGCTCGGGCCGGTTGACGAAGGCGACGACGCGGTGGCCCAGGTCGGCCAGGTGGTGGACGCACGCCTCCGTCAGCGCGGTGTGGTCCAGGCCGACCCACCAGCCGCCCTCCGGGTGCGCGGTGCGGCCGATGCAGACGGCGGGGAAGCCCACGGCGGTGAGGTGCTCGACCCTGTCGTCCTGGAGTTTGATCTCCATCAGGATCGCGCCGTCCACCCGGCGCTCGCCCAGCAGCCGCTGGAACGAGCGGTCGCTGTCCATGCCGCTCGGGGAGAGCAGCACGTCGTAGTCGTAGAGCGCGGCGGCCTCCACCACGCTGCCGATGAAGTCCAGTTGCATACCGGTGTAGTGGTGTCCGGCCGGCGGGAAGACCAGGCCGACGGTGCTGGTCCGGCCGTTCGCCAGGGCGCGGGCGCTCGCGTTGGGCCGGTAGCCCAACTCGTCGATCACCTGCTGGATCTTGCGGCGGGTCTCCTCCGACACCGGGCGCTTGCCGCTCAGCGCGTAGGAGACGGTGCTCCGCGAGACACCGGCCCGCCTGGCGATCTCACCGATGTTCACGGGACTCCTCGCTCGAACCGGTTCGACGCTCCGCGCGGGATCGTCGCCGGTTCGCAGGGTGCTGGGGGGACGGGAAGAAAGGGCGACCGGCTGTCGAACCGGTTCGCGTGAAGCGAAGGTAGGAGCAAGTCGAACGGGTGTCAATGCTCTCGTCCTCACCTTCCCGCAACCTGACGGAAACCCGGCCCGGGCGCCGAGGGGCGCTCCCGCGTGCCCGCGCGACGCCTCCGCGACCAGGCGCGGGAGAGGTCCCGCGGGGGCGGCGCATGCCCGGCCGGCCCGTCGGGGCGCACCGCGAGAAATCCGTGCCGGAGGTATTGCTGGCCCGTTGTGCCGCTGCTAGCTTCCCGAACCGGTTCGACAAACCGTTGGCTCGCACCGGCGGCCGAGGCGGTGCGGAACCGACCGGGGCCCGTGTGCGGCCTCGGCCCTGGTGCGCCCTCCGGCGGAAACCCGGCAGGGAGGCGCGCCGCCACCCCGACCGACCGCCCCACCGGCGGCCACCGCACCTCGACGACGCGCCGCCCGACATGTCGAACCGGTTCGACCCAGAGAGACGTGCAGGACCCTCCGGGCGGCGCTCCGCCGCCGCCGACCCACCCAGCAGCGGAACCACGGGCCCGGGACGACTCCCGCCCCGGGCCGGGATTCCGCCACACCCACGGAGACCTCAGTGCACCGAAGAAGAACCACAGGAGCCGTCGCGGCGGCGGCCGTCCTCGCCGCCGTGCTCACCGCTCCCACCACGGACGACGCCCATGCCGTGGAGCCGGACCGGCTCGTCGTCGACCTCGCCGCCGACACCGGCCCCTTCCACGGCGGCGCCTCCGGCACGCTGTACGGGATCTACGGCGACGGGGTGCCGAGCCGCAACCTCCTGGAGGGCATGCACCTGCGCACGGTGTCCACCAAGGCGCAGGACGGTCCGCAGCACCCGGGGGCGGACGCGCTGGAGATCCTGCCGCCGTTCGTGGACTCGGGCGGCAAGGACGTCTACATCTACATGACCGACATCTACCGGGGCTTCCCGTACCAGTGGCCCGGCGCGGACGGCCCCGCGCGGCTCGCCGACTTCAAGAAGAGGATCGAGAAGCAGGTCCGGCAGGTCCTCACGACGGGCGACTACAAGGACAACGTCGTCTACGTCCCCTTCAACGAACCCGAGGGGAACATGTTCGGCACGGGGGAGTGGAGCTACGACAGGACCTCCTGGCTGAAGGACCCGCGGCACTACTTCGCCGCGTGGAAGGAGGTGTACCGGCTCATCAAGGACCTCCACCCCGGGGCGCGCGTCGCGGGTCCCAACACCAGCGTGCTGTACGACCAGGTCAAGGGCTTCCTGGAGTACGCCAAGGCGAACGACGTGGTGCCGGACGTGATGACCTGGCACGAGCTGTCCAGCCCCGCCGCGGTCCGCACAAACGTGGCCAGGTACCGGCAGATGGAGAAGGAGGTCGGGGTCGGCCCGCTGCCGATCAATGTCAACGAGTACGGCCACAACTACCACCTGTCCGTGCCCGGCCAGGTCGTCCAGTGGGTGTCGGCCATCGAGGAGTCGAAGA
The DNA here is from genome assembly GCF_054782095.1 of Streptomyces capparidis. Classification (NCBI taxonomy): domain Bacteria; kingdom Bacillati; phylum Actinomycetota; class Actinomycetes; order Kitasatosporales; family Streptomycetaceae; genus Streptomyces; species Streptomyces capparidis. The sequence continues at coordinate 67,069 of NZ_BAAGTD010000045.1, forward strand.
TCGACGCCGACCTGGCGTACTGGAACATCGACGGCAACCTCAACGACTCGGCCGTCGAGGCGAACAAGGGCAACGGCCAGTGGTGGCTGTTCAACGCCTACGGCCAGATGTCCGGGCACACCGTGCGGGTCACCGCCCCCCACCCCAACGTGCAGTACACCCTTCAGGGCGTGGCCACGCTCGACGAGGCCAAGCGGCAGTCCCGCGCGCTGTTCGGCGGCGCGGACGGCAGCGCGGACGTCGTCTTCCGCAACGTCGACCCCGAGGTGTTCGGGACGACGGTGCACGCCACCGTGCAGGAGATCCCGTGGACCGGGCAGGTCGGCGCCTCGGCCCAGCCGCTGCGGCTCGCCGACCGGGAGATCGAGGTCGGCGCGGACGGCTCGGTGACCCTCCCCATGACCGGCATGGACGCCATGTCGGCCTACCAGGTCATCCTCTCGCCCGGCGGCAACGGCGGAGTGCCGGCCACCCCGTCGACCGGCTGGCGCAAGTCGTACGAGGCGGAGGACGCCGCGTACACCGGCGGCGGCTACTCCCGGAACGGGCCCGAGGGCAGCCCCTCGAACGTGGGGAGGTTCGCCACGTCCGGTGGCTACAACGTGGGCGGCCTGCGCACCGGCTCGGACGGCGTGCTGGCCTTCGACGTGGACGTCCCGCGGGACGGCACCTACGACCTGAGCGTCCTCGCCAACTCCTACAACCTGTACCCGCTGGTCAAGGAGCAGGGACCCACCAACGTCTTCCTGCGCGTGGACGGCCGCGACCCGCAGGAGCTGCGGCTGCCGCTGGGCTACAAGTGGGTGGTGTGGGGCCACACCGACACGACGGTGAAGCTGACCGCGGGCAGGCACCGGATCACGCTCGCCGCGAAGGACCCGGACCTGGGCGCCACCAAGGGTGACGCGATCATCGACCGGATCGACCTGGCGCTGCGCGACGAGCACGTGACCCAGCCGGCGATCCACGAGGCCGAGTACGCCACTCTCGGCGGAGCCAGGCCCGCCTACACCCACCCCGGCGCCTCGGGCCCCGGCGCGGTGCCGCTGCCCGAGGGCGCCTCCGCGACCTTCTGGGTCCACTCGCCCACCGACGGCGAGGCGACCGTCTCCCTCGACCACCTCGGCCGCGGCCGGGCCGCCCTGTCCCTCAACGGCGAGAAGCTCGACCTGCCCAGGGTCGGGGGCGGCAGGAAGGGCACGGACACCGTGCGGATGTTCCTCTCCGGCGGCGTCAACAAGATCACCGTCACCGGCGCCTCGGGCGGCCTGGTGCTCGACCGGCTGCGGGTCGCCCCGTCCGGCGGGACCCTGGTGACCGAGGTGTACCAGGCGGAGAACGGCACTCCCTCCGGCGCCGCCCAGGTCACCGACGCCCACACCTTCGCCGCGGGCGGCAAGGCGGTGACCGGTGTCGGCGACGGGAAGGCCAACGCCCTCACGGTCGACGTCGTCGCCGAGCGGTCCGGGCGGCACGCGCTGACCATCCGCTACTCCAACGCCGAGCAGGCCCCCGCCACCCACTACAACCCCGACCCGATCGCCCGGCACGCCGACCTGTCCGTCAACGGCGGGCCCGCCCGCAGGGTGCTGTTCCCGACGACCTTCCACTTCAACAACTTCTGGGACCTGACCGTCCCGGTCACCCTGAAGAAGGGCACCAACCGGCTCACCTTCACCGCCGAGGAACTGCCGGACTTCGACGGCGACACCTACAACGAATACGACCAGCGCTCCCCGTACGCACCGGTCATCGACCAGATCGGCGTCACCCCCCTGACCTCACACCGCTGACGCCCGACCCACCCGGGCGCCGGTCCACCCCCGGACCGGCGTCCCCTCACCCGGGCAGCGCACCTACGGCCCGCTCCTAGGGGAAGGCCGCCGGGTGTAGGGCGACGGGCTTGATGCCTTGACGACACGCGAACGGCCGTGGCGGGCGGCCGCCCTGGGAATAGCAGGGGCCGGTTCTTTGCCGCTATTGCCAGCCGTCAAGGGAGACCTCTGACCCTCCCTCTAGATAATGGTGGAGGGCGCTTGAGGTGGTGACTACGAAGTTTTCGGGGATGGCGTTGGCGTCGACCCAGCGGACCTGGGAGTGCTTGCGGGGTTCGCGGTTTTCGGGTTCGCCGGTCCAGTCGTGGGCAGCGAATACGACCGTGAGGAAGCCGTTGGGGGCTTCCACGCCCCAGGCGCCGTGGATGATGTGGGCGATCCTGAGGGATCCGGGCTTCACCGTAAGGCCGGTCTCCTCGTAGAGCTCGCGGACCGCGGTTTCGGTGATGGGCTCGCCCGGTTCGCTCTTGCCGACGGGGAGGTCCCACATGCCCCGGGCGAACTTGGCGTTATCGCTGCGCTGGAGGAGGAGGACGCGGTTGGTGGCCTTGTCGTGGACGATGACGGCCGCGACCAGCAGGGTCATCGATTCGAGCGCCGGCTCGAGGGCTCGGGAGCGGTCGTCGGTCTGCTGGGCCACGGTGTTCCCTTCGTCGGGCGGGTTGTTGGGCATGTTAGGCGAGGGCCTCGCGGGCGCGGCGGGCGAGATCGGCGGCGCCAGGAACGCGGCGGCGCTGGTAGACCGCGAGCGTGGAGCGGATCGACGTGATCGCCTTCCGGGTGCGGTCGGAGGTCATGCCCTCCATCAGGACCAAGGCCTGGGTCCATGCGGCGACCGCTTCGTCGGCGCGGGCCTGGGCGGCGAGGCTGTCGCCGAGGTCGGCGTGGGTGAGGGCGTGGACGCGCTTGTACTTCTCCGGGTCCCAGCAACGCCGCTGACGACCGACCCACCCGGACGCCGGTCCGGAGACCCGGACCGGCGCCACCCCCTCACCCGGGCAGCGCACCCACGGCCCGCTCCCAGGGGAAGGCCGCCGGGTTTCCCCGCTTCGGCGGATGGGGCCGGTACCCATCCGCCCCGTCCAGAACCGTCACCCCCTGCTCCCGCAGCACCGCGACGCTGTGCGCCACGGCGGGCTGCGCGGCTTGGGCCTGGTTGAAGTACGGCATGGCGACGACGGGAATTCCCAAGTGGACCCCCTCGGACGGCAGCCCGATCGCCAACGTGTCCGCGATCCCCGCCCCCCACTTGTTCAAGCTGGTGCAGCTCAGCGGCGCGACCAGCATGGCGTCGGCCTTCGGCAGCGAGTCCGCCTCCCAGGGCAGCTTGTACCGCGACCGCACCGGATGCCCCGTCAGCGACTCCAACTCACCCATCCGGTGCGCCCACCACCGGGCCGCGGACGGGGACAGCACCAGACAGGTGTCCCAGCCCGCACCCTGGGCGACCCGGACACCGGTGTCGAGGTACTGCGCGGGACCGGCGGCGCAGGCGATGAGGTAGAGGACACGACTCATGCCCGGAGTCCACAGCGCAGAGCCAGCGCACGCAACTCCCACGGCGGAATCGGCATGACACCGACCAGGTCCTCGACGAGCGCCAAGGCAAACGACCTGCGGCGGACCTCTTCCGGCGCCAGCTCCTCGGCTTCCACCACGAACCGCACCGCGTCGTCCCATCGGCGCGTCAGGAGTGAGGCTCGCGCCATCGCGATCAGGTGCTGGGCACGGCGCTCCTTGGTGAGGGACTCCACTGCTCCGGCCGTCAGGCCATCCGCGGCTTCCAGCGCGGACCAGCCGTCTTCGAAGCGGACCAACACGTCGACACGGTGGAGTTCCACGTTGGTGGGTCCGAACATCGTCCAGTCCTCGTTGCGGTCTCCCCCCTGCCGACCGGCCACGTCAGCCGCTTCGTCCACCAGATCGGAGGCTTGGCGAACAGCGTCGGCGGAGCGCTGCCGACCGGAGGCGGCGACCGCCGCGCCCAGATAGAGCATGCCCAGAGTGGACAGCCCAAGCGGCCCGCGGGTGACCAACTCGCCCGCGAGGCGGCCTGCCGCCGCACAGGCGAAGGCCGCGGCGGACTCCGGGCGCCCCTGATGGAGCATGCTCTTGGCGACGCGGCGGGAGGCGGCACCGATGGCCACAGGGTCTGCTGAGCGCTCGGCTGCGGCCAGGGCCCGGTCGGCTGCGATCGCTGCCTGAGCGATGGTGGCGTCACCGTACTTGTGCAAGAAGCTCGTGGCGAGCTGGTAGACGCGGGACAGCATCGCCTGGGTTGCGCACACCCGGTCCGCGGGAGCAGCGGTGACGGCGCGGTGCGCGCCGAGGATCAGCGCGGGGAGCTGGCGGTCGAGCGTGGTGTAGTGACATGCCTGGAATGCCTCGCAGCAGTAGGTCAGACCGCGATGGAGGTCCGCCAGGGAAGGCGGGGTGGCGGGCACTTCGACCAGACCGGTGGACACGTCGTGCCGGTCGAGCACCTCCAGAACGGCGAGGGTCTCGCCGGGAGGCACGGCGGCCCTGTCCGGTGGGGGAGTGTGATCGGTCAACAGACGCTCCAAGGGGATGCGCAGCACGTCGGCTGCGCGCTCCAGTACGGACAGCCGCGGATCCGCTTGGCGCTGCCCGCCCTCAAGATCCTGCACCCACCGCCGGGACCGACCCATGAGGCGGGCCAAGTCGGCTTGCGTGTAGCCGCGCCGGTCGCGCCAGTAGGCGATGCGGCGTCCGATGTGTCGGCCACCAGTGTCCACGGCCCCCTCCCCATCAAGGCACGCACACTGCGTGCCCACTCTCGTTGTACCGCTGATTACCGTGCGCTCACTCCGTGATTGCGACGAAAGGGTGATCGTGGCAGGTAACGATCCAACGGGACGAGACGGTGCCGAGGAACGCGCTCACAGCGAGGCGGGGGGAGTTCCCGCATGGGTACGCCAGGGGATGTTGGTGCTGGACACCGCCACCGGCCACGTGGGCGTTGTGCGTGCGGTCGGGGATCCGTACACCTACGACCGGTCGCCGTCGTGTGTCTGGCTGCTGCCGGTCGGCGGGGGGTTCGAGTGGCGGGCGCGGATCGCGGACGTGCGGCCCGCACCGGCGACGGGTGGACGCCCGTGCTGAGGCCCATGCTGCGCATGCCGCCGACCACGCCCATCCGCACCTACGTCGGCACCGTGCTGCGGTACTTCCGGCAGCAGGCCGAGCTGACGCAGAAGGAGCTGGCGAGCGGGCTGCACGTCACCGGGGCGCTGGTCAACATGGTGGAGGTGGGGCGGCGGGCCCTCGAGGACCGGTTGCTGGAGCGTGCGGACGACCTGCTGCGCGCCGGTGGGGTGCTGCGGGCCGCGGTGCCTCTGCTGGAGGCGGAACGGGATGCCCTGCGTGGCCCTGGGCTCGCCGTGTGCGCCGCGCGGGACCACATCGAGGCCCTGGACAACGAGCTGCCGCCGCTGGCTGAGGACACCCGGCGGCACATCGCCGCGCTCGCCCTGTGGGCGCTCGTGCCTCCCGAGAGGCGGTGAAGGAGTGGCAACGGCGAACCGTTCCGGGGGAGCGGGCGTCCGGCGTCCCCTCAGCCCTGGCGGGCGGCTGGGCTTGCGCCTTCGCTGCGGAGGGTTTTGTGGCCTTTGATGCGGGGGGCGAGGGTGCGGGGGTCTACGGCTTCGCTGGGGGTGCCGTTGTGGTAGAGGC
>NZ_BAAGTD010000046.1:0-71671 GCF_054782095.1 Streptomyces capparidis
CCGCCGGCGCCAGCGGGTGCTCGCCGCCGCCCCCGCCCGCCGCGGCCGGGACCGCGCCCCGACCGGGCACCTGGTCCCACTCCCGCCCCGCCCCGCCGCCCGCCCCGGCCGCCGCGCCGCCCCCGGTCAGGCAGCGGTGGGCGAGCAGCGCGGCCAGCACGCAGAACATCCCCGCGTCGCGGAACGCGCGCCGCTCGGGGGTGGCCATGTAGGGCCAGGTGAACGCGTGCACCTGCGGCAGCAGCGCGATCCAGAACCACGGCGAGCGCGCCACCGAGCAGCGCAGCGGCAGCGACGCCAGCAGGGGCGGCACCGGCAGCAGCGCGTAGTGCAGGAAGGACGGCCGGGAGACGAGGAACACCGCGAGCATCAGCATCGCCCCGGTCTCCACCAGGCGCAGCCGCTGGTCCCCGCCGCGCCGCCAGCGCGCCCACGCGGCGCCGAGCCCGGCCAGCGCCAGCGTCCCGGCGAGCCCCACGGAGACGGTCTGGGAGAAGCCGAGCCTGGGCAGCACCGTGGACAGCGAGGCGTCGAAGGGGCGGGCGTAGGCGTCCTGGCCCCGCAGCAGGAACGGCAGCGTCCTGGTGAGGAAGAACGTGGGGTTCGGCATGGCCAGGGCGGCCACCAGCGATGCGGCGGCGGGGATCACCGCGGCCAGGACGAGGGCCCGGGGGCGGCGCGCGAAGACGAACAGCAGGGCGAAGGGCACCAGCATCGGCTTCATGGCGATGGCCGCGCCGACCACGATCCCGGCGGCCGTCCACCGCCCGCGCAGGGCGAGCAGCAGGGCCAGCGGCATGGCGGCGGCGGAGATCGCGGTCCAGTTGCCCAGGCCCACCACGTCGCGGAACGGCGCGAAGTACACCAGGCCGCCGGCGCCGAGCACCGCGAGCCGGCTGTCCGGGCGCACCCCGAAAATCCGCAGGGAGCACCACCAGCCGAACAGCACCAGCGCCGTGGCGGCCGCCGGCGCGCCCCACAGCAGGGCCCGGTCGGGCAGCAGCGCCTCGGGGACGGCCGCGAGGACGCTGCTCGGCAGATAGAGGAAACGTTTGTCCGAGTACGGCGAGCCGCCGTCCAGGAGGGTCCTCGCGGCCTTGACCACGAAGTAGTTGTCCATCCCGGGACTGCCGCCGCTGACCCCCACCGACAGGGACAGCAGGAGCAGGAAAACGGCCGCCGCCCGGGCGGTGGCGGACGCGGGGGCGGTCAGCCAGCGCGCGGCCTCCGCGCCCGGGCCGCCGCCGGGTCCGGGGGCGGCCGCGGCGGCCGGCGCGGCCACCGCCCCGCGCGAGGTCTCCAGCGTGCCCTTTTCGTCCCATTTGTTCTGCCCCATGATCGGGATGGTAGGCGCCGGGCACCGCCGCCGCTCCGCACCACACGCCAGGGCGCGGCGGCCGGACGGCAACGGCCCCCGCCCGGGGCAGCGCCCGCCCCTACCGGGGGCGCTCCACCCGGCGCTCGTCCCACACCGGCTCGGCGCTCTCCCGCACCACGCCGTCCTGACCGAACACCAGGAACCGGTCGAACGACCGGGCGAACCACCGGTCGTGCGTCACCGCGAGCACCGTGCCCTCGTACGCCTCCAGGCCCTTCTGCAACGCCTCCGCGCTCTCCAGGTCCAGGTTGTCCGTCGGCTCGTCCAGCAGCAGCGCCGTGGCGCCGCCCAGCTCCAGCAGCAGGATCTGGAACCGGGCCTGCTGACCACCCGACAGGCGGTCGAAGCCCTGGTCCCCCTGACGGTCGAGCTCGTACCGCCGCAGCGCGCTCATCGCCGCGCCCCGGTCCTTGGCGTGCTCCTCCCACAGCACCTGCACCAGCGTCCGCCCGGCCAGCTCGGGGCGGCGGTGCGTCTGCGCGAAGTGCCCCGGCACCACCCGGGCCCCCAGCCGCCACTCCCCCGAGTGGGCCACGCCCTCCCCCGCCAGCAGCCGCAGGAAGTGCGACTTCCCCGACCCGTTGGACCCCAGCACCGCCACCCGCTCGCCGAAGAACACCTCCAGGTCGAACGGCCGCATCAGCCCCGTCAGCTCCAGGCCGCGGCAGGTCACCGCCCGCACCCCGGTGCGCCCGCCGCGCAGCCGCATGGTGATCCTCTGCTCGCGCGGCGGCTCCTGCGGCGGCCCCGCCTCCTCGAACTTGCGCAGCCTGGTCTGCGCCGCCTGGTAGCGCGAGGCCATGCCGTCGTTGTACGCCGCCTTCTGCTTCAGGGTGCGCACCAGCTCCTTCAGCCGGGCGTGCTGCTCGTCCCAGCGCCGCCGCAGCTCCTCGAACCGCTCGAACCGCTCCCTGCGCGCCTGGTGGTAGGTGGCGAAGCCGCCGCCGTGCACCCACACGTCGCTGCCCGCGGGCCCCGGCTCCACGCTGACGATCTTCTCCGCGGCGCGGGCCAGCAGCTCCCGGTCGTGCGAGACGAACAGCACCGTCTTGGGCGTCTGCCGCAATTGCTCCTCCAGCCACCGCTTGCCGGGGACGTCGAGGTAGTTGTCCGGCTCGTCCAGCAGCAGCACCTCGTCGGGCCCGCGCAGCAGCGCCTCCAGCACCAGGCGCTTCTGCTCGCCGCCGGACAGGGTGCGCAGCTCCCGCCACTGCGCGCGGTCGTACGGGACACCGAGCGCCGCCGTGGAGCACATGTCCCACATGGTCTCGGCCTGGTAGCCGCCGGCCTCCGCCCAGTCGGCGAGCGCCTGCGCGTAGGCGAGCTGCGCGGGCTCGTCGTCGCGCGTCATGATCGCCAGCTCCGCCTCGTCGACCGCCTGCGCGGCCTGCCTGATCCTCGGGTGCGCCACCGACACCAGCAGGTCCCGCACGGTGCTGTCCTCGGGCACCGCGCCCTGCACGCCGATGAACTGCGGCATCACCCCGAGCCCGCCGCTGACCTGCACGGACCCGCCGTGCGGGGCCAGCTCCCCGGACAGCAGCCGCAGCAGCGTCGTCTTCCCGGCCCCGTTCGCGCCCACCAGCGCGAACGCGGCGCCCTCCCCGACCCGGAACGACGCGTCGGCGAACAGCACCCTCCCGTCGGGCAGGCAGTACTCCAGGTGCGCGGCTTCCAGGTGTCCCATGCAGCGGATTGTCCTGCCGGGGCGCACCCGACCCAAACGGTTTTCGGCCCGGTGGGCGCACCCGTCCGCGCTCCGGGAGCGCGGGTCCCGCACCGGCCGGGCGCGCGTAGGATGCGCGCCATGAGCAGTGGGTGGGGAACGGGACCGGGGCAGGGCCCCGAAGGGGGACAGGACGGCTCTCCGGGCTGGCAGCCCCCGCCGCCACCCCCGGGCGGGTTCGGGCCGCCTCAGGACCGGCAGGTCCTGTACGGCAACGTCATCCCGTCCCAGCCGGGCGCACAGCCCCAGCCCCAGCCCCAGCCGCAGCCCCAACCGCAATCGCAGCCCCAGGCACCACCACCCCAGCCCCAGCAGCCCCAGCCGGGCTGGTCCGCCCCGCAGGACCCGCTCGCCGGGGCAGGCGGCACCGGCGAGCCCGACTGGAACGCGCTCGCCGACGCCCACGACTCCCGCGCCCGCAGACGCCGCGTGCTGGCCGTGGCCGGCGGCGTCCTCGCGGCGGGGGCCATAGCCGCGATCGTCGCCGTCGCCATCACCCGCGGCGGGGACTCCTCGACCACCGCCGACCCCACCCCCGCCCCGACGGGCGAGCGGACCGGCGCCACCCCCACCGTCCCCGACTTCCCCGAGGTCACCGCGCCCCCGCCGCCCAACCCGCTGGAGTTCATCTCCAGCGCCGAGAAGGACACCGCGCCCCTCGGCGCGGACACCCTCTTCCCCGGCAGCCGCATGGTCATCGGCGACCGCGAGTACACCAAGGCCACGACCGCCGACACCGGGAACTGCGCCTCCGTCACCCAGGGCGGCCTCGGCAGCGTGCTCGGCTCCCACGGCTGCACCCGGCTGCTGCGCGCCACCTACCTGCGCGACGGCGTCGCGGTCACCGTGGGCGTGGCCGTGTTCGACACCAAGGCCGCCGCGGACAAGGTGCGCGAGCAGGCCCGCGGCAACGTCGCCGCGCTCTCCGGCGGCGGCGTCGGCACCTTCTGCCGCCCCGTCGCCTGCTGGCGCACCGCCAACTCCGTCGGCCGCTACGCGTACTTCACCATCGCCGGCCCGGCCGACAACACCGCGGCGAGCGAGCAGGACGGCTCCCGCGCCGCGGGCCGCGACGCCGGCACCCTGGTCTTCAACCAGTTGGTCCAGCGGGGGAAGACCGCGGCGGCCCAGTAGCCGGCCCGGGCCGGGGCGCCTCTAGACGGGCAGCGAGCGCATGTTGCGGGCCTCGGCGCTGCGGGCCGCGAGCCGGTCGTCCGACGGGTAGCCGACCTCCTCCAGGGTGAGGCCGTGCGGGCGGACCACGTTCACCGCGGAGTGCCGCACCCGCCCCGCCAGCACCTGCGCGGGGAAGTCCGCGGGGCGGCGGCCGTCCCCGACCAGGAGCATCGCGCCGACCAGCGCCCGCACCATGTTGTGGCAGAAGGCGTCGGCGCGCACCGTCGCCACCGCCAGGCCCGCGTCCGCCTCGCCGGGCCCGGGCCGCTCCCAGCGCAGCTCCTGGAGCATCCTGATCGTCGTCGCGCCGTCCCGCCGCTTGCAGTAGGCCGCGAAGTCGTGCTCGCCGAGCAGCCCGGCCGCCGCCTCGTTCATCGCGTCCACGTCCACCGGCCGGTCGTGCCACAGCACGTGCCCGCGCAGCAGCGGGTCCACCCCGCCGGGGTGGTCGGCCACCCGGTAGGCGTAGCGCCGCCACACGGCGGAGAACCGCGCGTCGAACCCCTCCGGCGCCCGGGAGACCCGCCACACCCGGATGTCGGCCGGCAGCCGCCCGGCGAGCCGCCGCAGCAGCTTCCCGCCGTGCGCCTCCCACACCGCGGCGGGCAGGTCCACGTGCGCCACCTGCCCGCGCGCGTGCACCCCGGCGTCGGTCCGCCCGGCGACGGTCAGCTCGACGGGCTCCGCCAGCCGCAGCACCGTCCGCAGCGCGTCCTCCAGCTCCCCCTGCACGGTGCGCCGCTCCCGCTGCCTGGCCCAGCCGGAGAAGTCCCGCCCGTCGTACGCCAGGTCCAGGCGCACCCTCACGTCACCCACATGCACTCCCACCACACGAACGGGCCCGTCCTTCCCCCGGAGGGAAAGGACGGGCCCGCAACGCTACTGCGACTCGGCCTCGGCCGGACCACCCCCGCGCACGCGGGGAACGGCGGTCGGCTAGCCCTCGGCCTTGTCCTTGTCGGACGCCTCCGCGGTCTGCTCCGAGGTGGTGTCCTCGGCCGGCTGCTCGCCCGCCTCGGCCTCGGCGGACTCCTCGGCCTTGGCCGGCTCCTTCTTCAGGCTCGCCGCGGCCTCCTCGCCGGCCTGCTCCTTGGCCGAACGCTTGGTGGCGGCCTCGGCCTCGCCCACCGCCTCCTGCCGCACGGTCAGCGCCTCGACCAGCTCGATCACGGCCATCGGCGCGTTATCGCCGCGGCGCGGACCGATCTTGGTGATGCGGGTGTAGCCGCCGGGGCGGTTCTCGAACCGGGGGCCGATCTCCGCGAAGAGGGTGTGCACGACGCTCTTGTCCCGGATGACCGCCAGCACCTGGCGCCGCGCGTGCAGGTCGCCGCGCTTGGCCTTGGTGATCAGGCGCTCCGCCACGGGGCGCAGGCGGCGGGCCTTGGCCTCGGTGGTGGTGATGCGGCCGTGCTCGAACAGCGCGGTGGCGAGGTTCGCCAGCATGAGCCGCTCGTGCGCCGGGCTGCCGCCCAGACGGGGGCCCTTGGTGGGCTTCGGCATGGTAGTGATTCTCCTTCTCTGCACCGGCCGTGTCAGGTACCGGTGTCAGTCGCCCCTGGGGCGGTCGCCCCAGGGGGACGCGGGGCAGGGCGTGCCCTCCCCGCGCGCCACGGGCCCGCCTTGCCGCGGGCCCGTGGGATGCCTCCGGGTGGCCGGTGCCGAGCGGCACCGGCCGGTGCCGGTCAGTACTGCTCGGTCTCCACGAAGCCGGAGTCCGCGTCGTCGTCCGTGCCGAACGCGTCCGCGGCGGCGGTCGGGTCGAATCCGGGCGGGCTGTCCTTCAGGGCCAGGCCCATACCGGCCAGCTTCGCCTTGACCTCGTCGATCGACTTCGCGCCGAAGTTGCGGATGTCGAGCAGGTCCGCCTCGGAGCGCGCCACGAGCTCGCCCACGGAGTGGATGCCCTCGCGCTTGAGGCAGTTGTAGGAGCGGACGGTGAGCTCCAGCTCCTCGATCGGCAGCGCCAGGTCGGCGGCCAGGGCCTGGTCCGTCGGGGACGGGCCCATGTCGATGCCCTCGGCGTCGACGTTGAGCTCGCGGGCGAGGCCGAACAGCTCGACGAGGGTCTTGCCCGCCGAGGCCATGGCGTCGCGCGGACGCATGGCCTGCTTGGTCTCGACGTCCACGATCAGCTTGTCGAAGTCCGTGCGCTGCTCGACACGGGTGGCCTCTACCTTGTAGGTGACCTTGAGCACCGGGCTGTAGATGGAGTCCACCGGGATCCGGCCGATCTCCTGGCCCGACTGCTTGTTCTGCACCGCCGAGACGTAGCCGCGACCGCGCTCGACGGTCAGCTCCATCTCCAGCTTGCCCTTGCCGTTGAGCGTGGCCAGCACCAGGTCGGGGTTGTGCACCTCGACACCGGCCGGCGGCGCGATGTCACCGGCGGTGACCAGGCCGGGGCCCTGCTTGCGCAGGTACATCACGACGGGCTCGTCGTGCTCCGAGGAGACCACGAGCTGCTTGATGTTGAGGATGAGGTCGGTCACGTCCTCCTTGACGCCCGGCACGGTGGTGAACTCGTGCAGGACGCCGTCGATCCGGATGCTGGTGACCGCGGCACCGGGGATCGAGGAGAGCAGGGTGCGACGCAGGGAGTTTCCGAGGGTGTAGCCGAAGCCCGGCTCCAGCGGTTCGATCACGAACCGGGAGCGGTACTCGTCGACGACCTCTTCCGTCAGCGTGGGCCGCTGAGCGATGAGCATGGGTCTTCCTCCAGTCTTCGGCGCCCGCCATATGACGCCGACTGTTTCCAGAGTACGGGCGGCCCGGGCGAAGGGCCCGGGCCGCCCGTGGTGCGGGCCCCGGCCCCGGCACGGTGTGCGGCCGGGGCGGGCCCGCGACGCTGCGAGGCGTCCGACTCCTGGGTCAGACGCGGCGGCGCTTGGGCGGACGGCACCCGTTGTGCGGGGTGGGGGTGACGTCCTGGATCGAACCCACCTCCAGGCCGGTGGCCTGGAGGGAGCGGATCGCGGTCTCCCGGCCGGAGCCGGGGCCCTTGACGAACACGTCCACCTTGCGCATGCCGTGCTCCTGGGCACGGCGGGCGGCCGACTCGGCGGCCATCTGCGCGGCGAACGGGGTGGACTTGCGCGAGCCCTTGAAGCCGACGTGGCCGGCGGAGGCCCAGGAGATCACGTTGCCCGAGGGGTCCGTGATCGAGACGATCGTGTTGTTGAACGTGCTCTTGATGTGGGCGTGCCCGTGAGCGACGTTCTTCTTCTCCTTGCGGCGCACCTTCTTGGCGCCGGCCTGACGGCTCTTCGGAGGCATGGGGTGAGAACTCCTGTGAGGTGGTCGGTCCTACAGCGATCGGACCGCGGGTCGTGAGGCTGCGGGTCGTTGCGGCTGCGGACTACTTCTTGCCCGGCTTCTTCTTGCCGGCGATCGCGCGACGCGGGCCCTTGCGGGTGCGGGCGTTGGTGTGCGTGCGCTGGCCGCGGACCGGCAGGCCCCGGCGGTGGCGCAGACCCTGGTAGCAGCCGATCTCGACCTTGCGGCGGATGTCCGCCTGGATCTCGCGGCGGAGGTCACCCTCGAGCTTGTAGTTGGCGTCCACCCACTCGCGGAGCTTGACCAGGTCGTCCTCGGTCAGGTCGCGGACACGGGTGTCGGGGTTCACCCCGGTGTTCTGAAGGGTCTCCTGGGCGCGGGTGCGCCCGATGCCGAAGACGTAGGTCAGAGCGACCTCGACGCGCTTCTCGCGCGGAAGGTCAACGCCTGCGAGGCGTGCCATGGATGTGGCTCCAGTGTGCTAAGCGGAGGTCTTCCGCAGCACCGCTCCCAAGGGATCCGCCGCTCGGGCGGTCGCCTCCCCGGGTCCCCGGCCTCCGACCGGGGGTGTCGCCCCTCGCGCGCCGGGGCCGGCGTGCGGGGACGGGTGACTGCGTATGTACGTGGTACTAGCGTGTCCGAAGACTGCGAGAAGCGAGGTGGACGCGTCAGCCCTGGCGCTGCTTGTGGCGCAGGTTGTCGCAGATCACCATGACCCGGCCGTGGCGGCGGATCACCTTGCACTTGTCGCAGATCTTCTTGACGCTCGGCTTGACCTTCATGTGATTGAGGTTCCCCGGGTCGTGCCGATGCCCCGCGGCGACGCTCAGGCGCCGGGGGCGGCGGCGAGATCTACTTGTACCGGTAGACGATCCGGCCGCGCGTGAGGTCGTACGGAGACAGCTCCACCACGACCCTGTCGTCGGGAAGGATGCGGATGTAGTGCATACGCATCTTGCCGCTGATGTGCGCGAGGACCTTGTGCCCGTTCTGGAGCTCCACCCTGAACATGGCGTTCGGCAGAGACTCGATGACGGTGCCCTCGATTTCGATGGCCCCTTGCTTCTTGGGCACGCTTCGCCTTCCGGGATCGGCTACCTTGATCAACTAGCTTGATCAACTCACTGTGCACGCAGGCATGCGGAAACACGTGAGCCGACGCATCAGTCTACGCCAGGACAGCACGAAAAGACGAATCGACGGTGAGCGTGCCCCGCGCGGCTGATCGTTACACCGTCCGGCGATCATTTCACCCGCCGCGGGGACCCGCCAAACGCGGGGCCGAGCCCCCGCGGGGCCCTCCGGGGGCCGGGGCGGGGCGGAGCCACGGAAGGAGTCCGGCGGCCCCGGCCCCGGCCCTCTGCCCTTCCCGGACGAACGAGCAGCTCACTCCCCCACCCGGCCCGGGCGGCCGGGCCGGTCTCACGCCGCGGGGTCGGGGGCCGCCTCGATGCCGTACTCCGCCAGCTTCGCCCGCCCGCCGTCGAACGCGGTGAGCACCAGCGGGCCCTGCTCGGTCAGCGCCACCGAGTGCTCCCAGTGGCTGGCCCAGGTGCCGTCGTCCGTCTTGACCGTCCACTCGTCCGCCAGCACATGGGTGCGCGGCGTGCCCAGGCCCACCATCGGCTCGATGGCGATGCAGAAGCCGGGGACCAGACGGGGGCCGCGCCCGCGCCGCCGGTCCACGTAGTTCAGCAGGTGCGGGTCCATGTGCATCGCCGAGCCGATGCCGTGGCCGCCGTAGTCCTCGATGATCCCGTACTTGCCCGACGCCGGACGGGGCTGGCGGCGGATGTAGCCCTCGATGGCCTTGGAGATGTCCACCAGCCGGTTGCCCTTGCGGACCGCGGCGATCCCGGCCCACATCGACTCCTCGGTGACCCGGCTCAGCTCCGTGATCTCCGGCGCCACCTCGCCCACCGGCACCGTGATCGCCGCGTCCCCGTGCCAGCCGTCCACGATCGCGCCGCAGTCGATGGAGATCACGTCGCCCTCGCGCAGCACCTGCCCGTCCGGGATGCCGTGCACCACGACATCGTTCACCGACGCGCAGATGGTGGCGGGGAAGCCGCCGTACCCGAGGAAGTTCGAGGTCGCCCCGTGGTCGCTGATCACCTTCGCGGCGATCTCGTCGAGATCCTTCGTGGTCACGCCGGGAGCGACGGCCTCACGGCACGCCTTGAGCGCCTCCGCCACGACCAGACCCGCCTCGCGCATCTTCGCGATCTGCTCCGGGGTCTTGATCTCCACCATGCTCGCCTCTCCAGCTCCTCCGGGCGGCCCGTCGGCCACCGCCACCCGTCAACAGTACGGCCGCGGTGCCCCAGAGGGACACCGCGACCGTCACTCACCGCTCCTGCGGCGCCCGGGGCGCCGCTCAGGCCCCCTCGGACCCGCCCGTCCTGGCCCGCAGCGCCGCCAGCGCCCGCTCCGTGACCTCGTTCACCCGGCCCTGGGCCGAGATCGTGGTGACCAGTCCCTGCTCCCGGTAGTAGCCGATGATCGGCTCGGTCAGGTTGTGGTACTCCTCGAGCCGGGTGCGCACCGTGCTCTCGCTGTCGTCGTCGCGCTGGTACAGCTCGCCCCCGCACACGTCGCACACCCCGGCCGTCCGCGGGGGGCTGTAGTCGACGTGGAAGACGTGGCTGGAGTCCTTGCGGCAGATCCGCCGTCCGGCGATCCGCTTGACGACCTCCTCCTCGGGCACCTCCAGGTCGAGCACCGCGTCCAGCGCTATGCCCTCCGCCTGGAGGAACTCGTCCAGCACCTTCGCCTGGTGCAGGTTCCGGGGGAACCCGTCGAGCAGGAAGCCCTCGGCGGCGTCGGGCTTGCCCAGGCGGTCCTTGGCCATCCCGATGGTCACCTCGTCCGGCACCAGACGGCCGGCCTTCATGTACTTCTGCGCCTCCTGCCCGAGCGGAGTGCCCTGGCTGATGTTGGCGCGGAAGAGGTCACCGGTGGAGATGTGGGGGATCGACAGCTCCTTGGCGAGGAACTGCGCCTGCGTGCCCTTGCCCGCTCCGGGCGGTCCGACCAGGACGATACGCATCAGCGGAGGAACCCTTCGTAGTTGCGCTGCTGGAGCTGGCTCTCGATCTGCTTCACGGTCTCCAGGCCCACGCCTACGATGATCAGGATGCTGGTTCCGCCGAACGGGAAGTTCTGGTTCGCCTCGAACAGCACCAGGGCCACCGTCGGGACCAGGGCGATCAGACCCAGGTACAACGATCCCGGCCAGGTGATGCGGTTCAGCACGTAGGCCAGGTACTCCGCGGTGGGTCGACCCGCCCGGATGCCCGGGATGAATCCACCATACTTCTTCATGTTGTCGGCGACTTCCTCAGGGTTGAAGGAGATCGCGACGTAGAAGAAGGCGAAGAACACGATCAGCACGAAGTACGTGACGATGTAGTACGGGTGGTCGCCCCGCACCATGTGCTCCTGGATCCACACCGCCCAGCCGGAGGTCTTGTCGTCCGTGAACTGCACCAGCAGGGCCGGGATGTACAGCAGCGACGAGGCGAAGATGACTGGGATCACACCCGCCTGGTTGACCTTCAGCGGGATGTAGGTGGAGGTGCCGCCATAGGCCCGGCGGCCGATCATGCGCTTCGCGTACTGCACGGGGACCCGGCGCTGCGCCTGCTCGACGAAGACCACCAGCGCCACCATCGCCAGGCCGATGACGCAGACCGTGATGAACTCGACCCAGCCGTCGGCGATCGTGCCCTGCTGCTTGATGGCCCACAGCGCGCCCGGGAAGCCCGCGGCGATGGAGACGAACATCAGGATGGACATGCCGTTGCCGATGCCGCGGTCGGTGATGAGCTCACCGAGCCACATGATCACAGCGGTACCCGCGGTCATGACGATGACCATCATGACGATCCGGAAGATCGAGCCGTCCGGCACGATCTCGTTGGCGCGGCGGCAGCCCGTGAAGAGCGAGCCGCTGCGGGCGGTGGCCACCAGGCCGGTGGCCTGGAGCACGCCGAGGGCGATGGTCAGGTAGCGGGTGTACTGAGTGATCTTCGCCTGGCCCGACTGGCCCTCCTTCTTCAGGGCCTCCAGGCGGGGGATCACCACGGTCAGCAACTGGAGGATGATGCTCGCCGTGATGTACGGCATGATCCCCAGTGCGAAGATGGTGAGCTGCAACAGCGCGCCGCCGCTGAAGAGGTTCACCAGAGCGAACAGGCTCTGGTCGCTCTTCGTCTCATCGACGCAGTACATGACGGCCTCGAAGTCCACCCCGGGCACCGGGATGTGCGATCCGAGCCGGAACAGCACCATGATGCCCAGCGTGAACAGCAGCTTCTTGCGCAGGTCGGGCGTCTTGAACGCCCGGGCGAACGCGGTGAGCACGGTGCCTCCTGCGTCCCCCTGCCCCGGGGCAGGGAGGTGACGGGTATCGAAGGTGCGACATGGCCTGTCGCACCGGACGGCGATTACCGGATAGCGGAACCCGCGCGGCACGGGCCGCCCGGAAAATAACAGCGCACGCCACCTTACCGGCGACGATGCCACTCTAGGAACGACAAGCCGGGGATGCCCCTGGTTGTAGGAGCACCCCCGGCCGGGTCATCGAGCTCAGTCAAGCTCGGTGACGGTACCGCCAGCGGCGGTGATCTTCTCCTTGGCGGACCCGGAAACCGCGTCCACGGACACCTGGAGCGCCACCGAGATCTCGCCGCTGCCCAGCACCTTCACGGGCTGGTTCTTGCGGACGGCACCCTTGGCCACCAGGTCCTCGACGGTGACCTCGCCGCCCTGCGGGTACAGCGACGCCAGCTTGTCCAGGTTGACCACCTGGAACTCGACGCGGAACGGGTTCCGGAAGCCCTTGAGCTTGGGCAGCCGCATGTGCAGCGGCATCTGCCCACCCTCGAAGCGCTCGGGCACCTGGTAGCGGGCCTTGGTGCCCTTGGTGCCGCGACCGGCCGTCTTGCCCTTCGACGCCTCACCGCGACCCACGCGGGTCTTGGCCTTCTTGGCGCCGGGGGCGGGCTTCAGGTGGTGGACCTTCAGCGGCTTGCTCTCCGTGGCCGCGGCCTTGGAAGACTCAGCCATGTCAGTCGACCTCCTCGACCGTGACGAGGTGCCGCACGGTGTGGACCATGCCCCGGATCTCCGGGCGGTCCTCCTTGACGACCACGTCGTTCAGGCGCTTCAGCCCGAGCGTCCGCAGGGTGTCACGGTGGTTCTGCTTGCTGCCGATGTAGGACTTCTTCTGCGTGATCTTCAGACGGGCCATGATTACGCACCCACTCCGGCACGCGCGCGCAGCAGGGCCGCCGGGGCCACGTCCTCGAGGGGCAGACCGCGGCGGGCCGCGATCTCCTCGGGACGCTGGAGCCCGCGCAGCGCGGCCACCGTCGCGTGCACGATGTTGATCGGGTTGGACGAGCCGAGGGACTTGCTCAGCACGTCGTGGATGCCCGCGCACTCCAGGACGGCGCGCACCGGGCCGCCGGCGATCACACCGGTACCCGGGGAGGCCGGCTTGAGCAGCACGACGCCCGCCGCCTCCTCACCCTGGATCGGGTGCGGGATGGTGCCCTGGATCCGGGGGACCTTGAAGAAGTGCTTCTTGGCCTCCTCCACGCCCTTGGCGATGGCGGCCGGCACCTCCTTGGCCTTGCCGTAGCCGACACCGACCGTGCCGTCGCCGTCGCCCACCACGACCAGCGCGGTGAAGCTGAAGCGGCGACCACCCTTCACAACCTTGGCGACGCGGTTGATCGCGACGACCCGCTCGACGTAAGCGGTCTTCTCGGCGGCGGCGCCGCCGTCCCGCCGGTCCTTCCGGTCCCGCCGCTCGCCGCCACCGGCGCCGCCACCGCGGCGCTGGGGTCCAGCCATGGGAATTACCTCTCTTTGTTACGACGCTGGGTACGGAACCGGCTCAGAACTTGAGCCCCGCCTCGCGGGCGGCGTCCGCCAGGGCGGCGATGCGCCCCGCGTACTGGTTGCCGCCGCGGTCGAAGACGACGGCCTCGACGCCGGCGGCCTTCGCGCGCTCGGCCACGAGCTGGCCCACCTTCTTGGCCTGCTCGGACTTGGCGTCCTCGCCACCGCGGATGGACGGGTCCATCGAGGAGGCGGACGCCAGCGTGTGGCCCGCGACGTCGTCGATGACCTGCGCCACCATGTGCCGGTTGGAGCGGGTCACGACCAGGCGCGGACGCTCCGGCGTACCCGAGATCCGCTTGCGGACGCGGATGTGGCGACGCTTGCGCGCGGCACCCTTGCGGGCGTCACCCTTAGCGATCTTCACACCGTATGCCATGGCTTACTTACCAGCCTTTCCGACCTTGCGGCGGATGACCTCGCCCGCGTACTTCACGCCCTTGGCCTTGTACGGGTCGGGCTTGCGCAGCTTGCGGATGTTCGCGGCGACCTCGCCGACCTTCTGCTTGTCGATGCCGTCCACGTGGAGCTTGGTCGGCGACTCGACCTGGAAGGAGATGCCCTCCGGGGCCTCGACGACGATGGGGTGGCTGTACCCCAGCGAGAACTCCAGGTTGGAGCCCTTCGCCTGCACGCGGTAACCGACACCGCTGATTTCGAGCGACTTGCGGTAGCCCGCGGTCACGCCGGTGATCATGTTCGCCACCAGCGTCCGGGACAG
This sequence comes from Streptomyces capparidis, assembly GCF_054782095.1. Classification (NCBI taxonomy): domain Bacteria; kingdom Bacillati; phylum Actinomycetota; class Actinomycetes; order Kitasatosporales; family Streptomycetaceae; genus Streptomyces; species Streptomyces capparidis. Next base: position 14,188 of record NZ_BAAGTD010000046.1, read on the forward strand.
GCCGTGGAGGGCCTTGGACTGACGCTCGTCGTTGGGGCGGGTGACGACCAGGTTGCCGTCATCGCCCCTGCTGATCTCGATCGGCGCGGCAACGGTGTGGGAGAGGGAGCCCTTGGGGCCCTTCACCTGAACCGTCCGGCCATCGATGGTGACGTCCACGCCGGCGGGAACCGGGATGGGGAGCCGTCCGATACGCGACATGGCTTGACCTCCGTTTCCCGTGTTACCAGACGTAGGCGAGGACTTCCCCGCCCACACCCTTCTTGGCGGCCTGCTTGTCCGTCAGGAGGCCCTGGGACGTGGAGATGATCGCCACGCCCAGGCCGCCGAGGACCTTCGGCAGGTTGGTGGACTTTGCGTAGACCCGCAGTCCCGGCTTCGAGATCCGCTTGATGCCGGCGATCGAGCGCTCGCGGTTCGGGCCGAACTTCAGGTCGATGACGAGGTGCTTGCCGACCTCGGCGTCCTCGACCTTCCAGCCCTGGATGTAGCCCTCCTGCTGGAGGATCTCGGCGATGTGCGACTTGATCTTGCTGAACGGCATCACGACGGAGTCGTGGTACGCCGAGTTGGCGTTCCGCAGACGCGTGAGCATGTCTGCGATGGGGTCGGTCATGGTCATGATGGCCTTCGGGCCTCTCTCGCCGGGGTTTCCTGTATGCGCCGTCCTTCTCCCCGATTGGTCGGGGCAGGTGTGGCACGGGGACCTACGGCGTAGTAAGCGTTCTACAGCGGGCTTCACCCGGTGGGGGAAGCTCGCGGACGGTTGTGGGCGGCGGAGCCCAACCCCTCCACTCTACGTGAGGGAGAGCCGGGGCTCCGCCCGCCAGGTGGAGCCTGGCTTCCGGCGGGCCGCCCCGCGCTCCTCCCCACCCCGAGGGGGCGAAGGAGCGCGGGCGCGGACTACCAGGAGCTCTTGGTGACGCCCGGCAGCTCGCCGCGGTGCGCCATCTCGCGCAGGCACACCCGGCACAGGCCGAACTTGCGGTACACCGAGTGCGGACGGCCGCACCGCTGGCAACGGGTGTAGCCACGCACCGCGAACTTGGGCTTGCGGGCCGCCTTGGCGATCAGGGCCTTCTTAGCCACGTCGTTCCTCCCTACGCTTCCTTGAACGGGAAGCCGAGGTGCCGCAGCAGGGCCCGGCCCTCATCGTCGTTCGTCGCCGTCGTGACCACCGTGATGTCCATGCCGCGGACCCGGTCGATCTTGTCCTGGTCGATCTCGTGGAACATCGCCTGCTCGGTGAGACCGAAGGTGTAGTTCCCGCGGCCGTCGAACTGCTTCGGCGACAGACCGCGGAAGTCGCGGATGCGCGGCAGCGCGAGCGACAGCAGGCGGTCCAGGAACTCCCACATGCGGTCACCGCGGAGGGTGACGTGGGCACCGATCGGCTGGCCCTCGCGCAGCTTGAACTGCGCGATGGACTTGCGGGCCTTGGTCACGGCCGGCTTCTGGCCGGTGATCGTGGCGAGGTCGCGCACGGCGCCCTCGATCAGCTTGGAGTCGCGGGCGGCGTCGCCCACACCCATGTTGACCACGATCTTGGTCAGGCCGGGCACCTGCATGACGTTCTCGTACTTGAACTCGTCACGCAGCTTGCCGACGATCTCTTCGCGGTAGCGCAGCTTCAGACGAGGCTGCGTCTTGGTTGCGGTCGTCATCAGATGTCCTCACCGGTCCGCTTGGCAACGCGGATCTTGTTGCCGTCCTCGTCGAAGCGGTAGCCGACGCGGGTGGGGACCTTCTTGCCGTCCTTCTCCACGATCAGCATCACGTTGCTGACGTGGATCGGGGCCTCGGTCGTGATGATCCCGCCGGTCCGGGAACCCCGGGCGGTCTGGCCCGCCTTGGTGTGCTTCTTCACCCGGTTGACGCCCTCGACCAGGACGCGGTCCTCGCGGGGGAAGGCCTGGATGACCTTGCCCTGCTTGCCCCTGTCCTTGCCGGTGATGACCTGGACCAGGTCACCCTTCTTGATCTTCATCGGTTACAGCACCTCCGGCGCGAGCGAGATGATCTTCATGAACTTCTTCTCGCGCAGCTCGCGCCCCACGGGGCCGAAGATGCGGGTACCGCGGGGGTCGCCGTCGTTCTTGAGGATGACGGCGGCGTTCTCGTCGAAGCGGATGTAGGAGCCGTCGACGCGGCGGCGCTCCTTGACGGTCCGCACGACGACAGCCTTGACAACGTCGCCCTTCTTCACGTTGCCACCGGGGATCGCGTCCTTGACGGTGGCCACGATGACGTCACCGATGCCCGCGTAGCGCCGACCCGAGCCACCGAGCACGCGGATGCAGAGGATCTCCTTGGCACCCGTGTTGTCGGCGACGCGCAGCCGCGACTCCTGCTGGATCACGTCTATCTCCTGATTGTCGCGCCGGTTCCCGGCCGACTTCCGTCACGGAAGCCGGCCGAGCCTGGCGGAACGGTCCTGAGGCGAAGCGCCCCAGGAGAATTACTTGGCCTTCTCGAGGATCTCGACGACGCGCCAGCGCTTCGTCGCGGACAGCGGCCGGGTCTCCATCAGGAGGACGCGGTCGCCGACACCCGCGGCGTTCTGCTCGTCGTGCGCCTTGAGCTTGCTGGTACGGCGGATGACCTTGCCGTACAGCGCGTGCTTGACGCGGTCCTCGACGGCGACGACGACAGTCTTGTCCATCTTGTCGCTGACGACCAGGCCCTCGCGGACCTTGCGGAAGCCGCGCTGCTCGTTGTTCTCAGTCACATTCTTCTCGCTCATCAGGCGCTCTCCACCGTCTCGCCGTCGACCGACTCGATGCCGAGCTCGCGCTCGCGCATCAGGGTGTAGATCCGGGCGATGTCCTTGCGGACGGCCTTGAGCCGGCCGTGGTTCTCGAGCTGTCCGGTCGCCGCCTGGAAGCGGAGGTTGAACAGCTCCTCCTTAGCCTCGCGCAGCTTCACAACGAGGTCCTCGTTGCTCAGCTCGCGCAGCTCCGACGCCTTGGTACCGGCCGCCATCACGACTCACCTGCCTCGCGCCGGACGATCCGGCACTTCATCGGAAGCTTGTGCGCGGCGCGCGTGAGCGCCTCGCGAGCGACCTTCTCGTTCGGGTACGACAGCTCGAACATCACCCGGCCCGGCTTGACGTTCGCGACCCACCACTCCGGCGAGCCCTTGCCGGAACCCATGCGGGTCTCGGCGGGCTTCTTGGTCAGCGGGCGGTCCGGGTAGATGTTGATCCAGACCTTGCCGCCACGGCGGATGTGACGGGTGATGGCGATACGAGCGGACTCGATCTGCCGGTTCGTCACGTAGGCCGGGGTGAGCGCCTGGATGCCGTACTCGCCGAACGCCACCTCGGTGCCGCCCTTGGCCATGCCCGAGCGCTTCGGGTGGTGCTGCTTGCGGTGCTTGACCCTGCGCGGGATCAGCATGGTCCTCAGGCCTCCGTTCCGGCGTTGTTCGGAGCCGCGGCCTCGGCGGCCGGAGCCTCCGCGGGAGACTCGACCTTCGGGGCCTCGCTCTGCTGCTGCGGCTTGCGGCCGCGGCCGCCGCGCTCGCCACCGCGGCGCGGACGGTCGTTGCCGCCGCCACGCGGCGGACGGTTGCCGGCGCGGGCCGCCGCGTTCTCCTCGCGGACCTCGCGGAGGTTCTTCACGTCGCCCTTGTAGATCCACACCTTCACGCCGATGCGGCCGAAGGAGGTGCGGGCCTCGAAGAAGCCGTAGTCCACGTTGGCGCGCAGGGTGTGCAGCGGCACACGGCCCTCGCGGTAGAACTCCGAGCGGGACATCTCGGCGCCGCCGAGACGGCCACCGCACTGGATCTTGATGCCCTTGGCGCCGGCCTTCATCGTGCCCTGCATCGCCTTGCGCATGGCGCGGCGGAAGGACACGCGGGAGGAGAGCTGCTCGGCCACGCCCTGCGCGACGAGCTGGGCGTCGATCTCGGGGTTCTTCACCTCGAGGATGTTGAGCTGGACCTGCTTGCCGGTCAGCTTCTCCAGGTCGCCGCGGATGCGGTCGGCCTCCGCGCCGCGGCGGCCGATGACGATGCCCGGCCGGGCGGTGTGGATGTCGACGCGGACGCGGTCGCGGGTGCGCTCGATCTCCACCTTGGAGATGCCGGCCCGCTCCATGCCCTGCGTCATCATCCGGCGGATGGCGACGTCTTCCTTGACGTAGTCCTTGTACAGCTTGTCGGCATACCAGCGGGACTTGAAGTCCGTGGTCACGCCGAGCCGGAACCCGTGCGGGTTAACCTTCTGGCCCATTACCGGGTCCCTTCCTTGGCGGCGACGACCACGGTGATGTGGCTGGTTCGCTTGCGGATCCGGTAGGCACGGCCCTGCGCCCGCGGACGGAACCGCTTCAGGGTCGGCCCCTCGTCGACGTACGCCTCGCTGACGTACAGCGAGTTCACGTCACTGTGGTTGTAGTTGTGCGCGGCGTTGGCAATGGCGCTGTCCAGCACCTTGCCGACGGGCACGGTCGCGGCCTGCGGTGCGAATCGCAGGACCGCCTGCGCCTCCGTGGCCGGGAGACCACGGATGAGGTCCACCACGCGGCGGGCCTTCATGGGCGTGACGCGGATGTACCGCGCCTGGGCCCTGGCTTCCATCGCTGTCCCCTTGCTCATCTTCAGTCGTATTCCTTCACTGGGGCCCGGTCAGCGACGACGCGACTTGCGGTCGTCCTTCTCGTGGCCGCGGAAGGTGCGGGTCGGCGCGAACTCGCCGAGCTTGTGGCCGACCATCGACTCGGTGACGAACACCGGGACGTGCTTGCGGCCGTCGTGCACCGCGATCGTGTGGCCCAGCATGGCCGGGACGATCATGGAGCGGCGGGACCAGGTCTTGATGACGTTCTTGGTGCCGGCTTCGTTCTGGACGTCCACCTTCTTCATCAGGTGGTCGTCGACGAAGGGCCCCTTCTTCAGGCTGCGCGGCATCGAGACTGCTCCTAGCGCTTCTTGTTCGTCTTGCGGCGGCGGACGATGTACTTGTTGGACGCCTTCTTCGGCGACCGCGTACGGCCCTCCTTCTGACCCCACGGCGACACCGGGTGGCGGCCACCGGAGGTCTTGCCCTCGCCACCACCGTGCGGGTGGTCGACGGGGTTCATCGCCACACCGCGCACGGTCGGGCGGACGCCCTTCCAGCGCATGCGGCCGGCCTTGCCCCAGTTGATGTTCGACTGCTCGGCATTGCCGACCTCGCCCACGGTGGCGCGGCAGCGGATGTCCACCAGCCGGACCTCGCCGGACGGCATGCGCAGGTGGGCGTAGGTGCCCTCCTTCGCCAGCAACTGGACGGAGGAGCCCGCGCTGCGGGCGATCTTCGCCCCGCCGCCGGGCCGCAGCTCGATGGCGTGGATCACGGTACCCACCGGGATGTTCCGCAGCGGGAGGTTGTTGCCCGGCTTGATGTCGGCGCCGGGGCCGTTCTCGATCCGGTCGCCCTGGCTCAGGCGCGCCGGGGCGAGGATGTAGCGCTTCTCGCCGTCCGCGTAGTGCAGCAGCGCGATGCGGGCGGTGCGGTTCGGGTCGTACTCGATGTGAGCGACCTTCGCCGGGACGCCGTCCTTGTCGTGACGGCGGAAGTCGATGACGCGGTAGGCGCGCTTGTGACCGCCGCCCTGGTGGCGGGCCGTCACGCGACCGGCGTTGTTCCGGCCGCCCTTGCTGTGCAGCGGGCGGACCAGCGACTTCTCCGGCGTGGACCGCGTGATCTCGACGAAGTCGGCGACGCTGGCGCCACGACGGCCCGGGGTCGTCGGCTTGTACTTGCGGATACCCATTTCTCAGTCCCGTCCGATTCCGGACGACTCGGACTCCGTCAGGAGACCGGGCCGCCGAAGATGTCGATGCGATCGCCCTCGGCCAGCGTCACGATGGCGCGCTTGGTGTCCTTGCGCTTGCCGAAGCCGGTGCGGGTGCGCTTGCGCTTGCCCTGCCGGTTGATGGTGTTGACGCCCAGGACCTTGACCGAGAAGACCGACTCGACGGCCTGCTTGATCTGGGTCTTGTTCGCCCGCGGGTCGACGATGAACGTGTACTTGTTCTCGTCCAGCAGCGCGTAGCTCTTCTCGGAGATCACCGGCTTGACCAGGATGTCCCGGGGCTCGGTGAAGTCCTTGCTGGTGACGACGACCGGCTCGGTGCGGGGACCCTCGGCGGCCAGCCTGGCGGCCTTCGCCGCCCGGGCGGCCCGCGCGGCCTTGGCTGCCTTGGGGGCCCTGCTCGGGTGGTACGTGGCCATCAGGCGTCGCTCCCTTCGAGCTCGCTCTCCCGGGCGACGGCCGTGGCCGACTTGCCCTGGGCGGGTCCGGCCACGAACCGCTCGTAGGCGGCCTGGGTGAAGACCACGTCGTCGGAGACGAGCACGTCGTACGTGTTCAGCTGGCCCGGCTCGAGGATGTGGACCTCGGGCAGGTTGCGGGCGGACAGCCACGCGGCCTGCTCGGAGCGCTCGGCGACCAGGAGCACGTTCTCGCGCTCGCTGAGCTTGCCGAACAGCGTCCGCACGGCCTTCGTGGACGGGGTGTCGCCCTCGACCACGCCGGTGACGACGTGGATGCGGTCGTGGCGGGCCCGGTCGGTCAGGGCGCCGCGCAGCGCGGCGGCCTTCATCTTCTTCGGGGTCCGCTGCGAGTAGTCACGCGGCACGGGGCCGTGCACGACGCCACCGCCGGCGAACTGCGGCGCGCGGGTCGAGCCCTGGCGGGCGCGGCCGGTGCCCTTCTGGCGGTACGGCTTCTTGCCACCGCCGCGGACCTCGCCGCGGGTCTTGGTCTTGTGCGTGCCCTGGCGGGCGGCGGCCCGCTGGGCGACGACGACCTGGTGGATCAGCGGGATGCTGACGCGCGCGTCGAAGATCTCCGCGGGGAGCTCCAGGCTCTGCCCGGTCTTCTCGCCGGCCGGCGAAAGGATGTCAATGGTGCTCATTACCTCAGGCCCCCTTGGCCGCGGTGCGGACCAGGACGAGGCCGCCGTTCGGACCAGGGATGCTGCCCTTGATCAGGAGCAGCCCCTTCTCCGCGTCAACGGCGTGGACGGTCAGGTTCTGGGTGGTGACCCGCTCGTTGCCCATACGGCCGGCCATGCGCATGCCTTTGAACACGCGGCCCGGCGTGGCGCAGCCACCGATGGAGCCGGGCGAGCGGTGCTTGCGCTGCGTGCCGTGCCCGGCGCCGAGGCCACGGAAGTTGTGGCGCTTCATGACGCCGGCGAAGCCCTTGCCCTTGCTCTTGCCGGTCACGTCGACCTTGGTGCCGGACTCGAACACCTCGGCGGTGATCTCCTGGCCCAGGGTGTACTCGGAGGCGTCGGAGGTGCGCAGCTCCACCAGGTGGCGCCGCGGGGGCACGCCGGACTTCTCGAAGTGGCCCTTGAGGGGCTTGTTGACCTTGCGCGGGTCGATCTCGCCGAAGGCGATCTGGACGGCCTCGTAGCCGTCCTTGTCAGCGGTGCGGACCTGGGTCACGACACACGGCCCGGCCTTGACGACGGTCACCGGGACGACCCGGTTGTTCTCGTCCCAGACCTGGGTCATGCCGAGCTTCTCGCCCAGGACGCCCTTAATCTGCTTAGCCATTTCCGGTGCGTCCCTCAGAGCTTGATCTCGATGTCGACACCCGCCGGCAGGTCGAGCCGCATGAGCGAGTCGACGGTCTTCGGCGTGGGGTCGAGGATGTCGATGAGGCGCTTGTGCGTACGCATCTCGAAGTGCTCGCGCGAGTCCTTGTACTTGTGCGGCGACTTGATGACGCAGTACACGTTCTTCTCAGTGGGCAGCGGCACCGGGCCCGCGACCTGCGCACCAGTACGCGTCACCGTCTCGACGATCTTCTTCGCCGAGGAGTCGATGACCTCGTGGTCGTAGGCCTTGAGCCGGATGCGGATCTTCTGTCCCGCCATGGCTACTTCGTAGTCCTGTCTCTCGAAAAGGCTCCTGGAACCCGGGGGCGGAACCCTTTCGGATCACCGCTTCCTCCGACCCACGCGGTCGGGCGTGTCGCACTCCTTCTCGCAGTTCACCCTGGGCGGGATCCCTCGGAGGGGGTGGGTCACGCGACCGCGTGTGGCGGAGAGGGACCACGACGGGTACCCCACCACCGGGTGCCTGGCCGGCACCCCGTTGACACTTCCCGGAAGATTCCCGTACTTCCGCCCGCGAGTGGGACGACGAATACTGTGGGACTCGCTTCCGGTCCTCCCGGCGGGAGGCGTGCAACATCGGCGCTCAACCGAGCAACTAGAAGAGTGTGCCACAAGGGACACGCCGACTGCCAATCGGGGGGCATACCCCGCGTCGGCGATGTTGAATCCCGCCGCCGTGCGGGAGGCCGCGGGGCGGGGCGGCGCGCGCGGCGCGGGGGCCGCGACGGGGTGTCCGCGGGGCCGGGAGGGCCGCGGGAGGACCCGGGGGGCCGTCCTCGCGGCGCGAGTGGGGATCAGAGGGGCGTTTCGGGCGGCGAGCGGGCTCTCGGTGCCGCGCCACCGGCGGGAGGGCCTCCAGGAGCCGCGTGGGGCGTTTCGCGCGCCCGGGGCCACCTTACTTCCCGCCCCGGAACCCGGCGCCGGCGGGCCCCGCTTCCCCGGAGCGCCCGACCGGCCGCCGAAAAGCGACAGGGCCCGCACGACCTCTCGGTCGCGCGGGCCCTGTCCGGGTGCTCGGAAGAGCTACCGGGTCACTTGAGGATCTTGGTGACCTGGCCGGCGCCCACGGTGCGGCCACCCTCGCGGATGGCGAACTTCAGGCCCTCCTCCATGGCGACGGGCTGGATCAGCTCGACGGTCATGGCGGTGTTGTCGCCGGGCATGACCATCTCGGTGCCCTCGGGGAGGGTCACCACGCCGGTCACGTCCGTGGTCCGGAAGTAGAACTGCGGGCGGTAGTTGTTGAAGAACGGGGTGTGGCGGCCACCCTCGTCCTTCGACAGGATGTAGGCCTGCGCCTCGAACTGGGTGTGCGGGGTCACCGAACCCGGCTTGATGACGACCTGGCCGCGCTCGACGTCCTCGCGCTTGATGCCGCGGAGCAGCAGACCGACGTTCTCACCGGCCTGGCCCTCGTCGAGGAGCTTGCGGAACATCTCGATGCCGGTGACCGTGGTGGTGGCCTTCTCCGGACGGATACCGACGATGTCCACCGTCTCGTTGACCTTGAGCACGCCACGCTCGATGCGGCCGGTCACCACGGTGCCGCGGCCGGTGATCGTGAAGACGTCCTCGATCGGCATGAGGAACGGCTTGTCGACGTCGCGCTCCGGGGTGGGGATGGACTCGTCCACGGCCTGCATCAGGCCGAGGAGCTTCTCGCCCCACTCCTTGTCGCCCTCGAGCGCCTTGAGCGCCGAGACGCGGACGACCGGAACGTCGTCGCCCGGGAACTCGTACTCGGACAGCAGCTCGCGGACCTCGAGCTCGACGAGCTCCAGGATCTCCTCGTCGTCCACCATGTCGGCCTTGTTCAGGGCGACAACGATGTACGGAACGCCGACCTGGCGGGCCAGGAGCACGTGCTCCTTGGTCTGCGGCATCGGGCCGTCGGTCGCGGCGACCACCAGGATCGCGCCGTCCATCTGGGCGGCACCGGTGATCATGTTCTTGATGTAGTCCGCGTGACCAGGGCAGTCAACGTGGGCGTAGTGACGCGTCTCGGTCTGGTACTCGACGTGCGCGATCGAGATGGTGATACCGCGCTGCCGCTCCTCCGGCGCCTTGTCGATCTGGTCGAACGGCGTGAAGGGGTTCAGCTCCGGGTACGCGTCGTGCAGCACCTTGGTGATCGCCGCGGTAAGGGTCGTCTTACCGTGGTCGATGTGCCCGATGGTGCCGATGTTGACGTGCGGCTTAGTCCGCTCGAACTTCGCCTTCGCCACTGGGGTCCTCCTGTGGACTGGATTCTGTGCGCCATACGCTGTACGGCTGCCAGGGGGGTCTACCGAACCGGCCAGGACCCCTAGGGGACGCCCTTGACCGTTTCGCTTGGGGGCCGGCTACCGGGTTTCCCACCGCACACCACGGGGGGTGTGCGGTGGTTTGTCCCCGAGCCTAGTGCCTCAGCCCAGGGGCTGAGCAACGCGGTGGTTACTCGCCCTTGGCCTTGGCGATGATCTCCTCCGCGACGTTACGCGGAACCTCGGCGTAGGAGTCGAACTGCATCGAGTAGCTGGCCCGACCCGAGGTCTTGCTGCGGAGGTCGCCGACGTAGCCGAACATCTCCGACAGCGGCACGAGGGCCTTCACGACCCGGGCGCCACTGCGCTCCTCCATGGCCTGGATCTGGCCACGGCGAGAGTTCAGGTCGCCGATGACGTCGCCCATGTAGTCCTCGGGAGTGGTCACCTCGACGGCCATCATCGGCTCCAGCAGAACCGGGCTGGCCTTGCGCGCCGCCTCCTTGAACGCCATCGAACCGGCGATCTTGAACGCGAGCTCCGAGGAGTCCACCTCGTGGTAGGCGCCGTCCAGCAGCGTGACGCGGACACCCACGAGCGGGTACCCGGCGAGCACGCCGAACTCCATGGCCTCCTGGCAGCCGGCGTCGACCGAGGGGATGTACTCCCGCGGAACGCGACCACCAGTGATCTTGTTCACGAACTCGTAGTTCCCGTCGCCGCCCTCGAGGGGCTCGACGGCGATCTGCACCTTCGCGAACTGACCGGAGCCACCGGTCTGCTTCTTGTGCGTGTAGTCGACCCGCTCGACAGCCTTGCGGATCGTCTCGCGGTAGGCCACCTGGGGCTTACCGACGTTGGCCTCGACCTTGAACTCGCGGCGCATGCGGTCGACCAGCACGTCCAGGTGCAGCTCGCCCATGCCCTTGATGATGGTCTGGCCGGTCTCCTCGTCCGTGTGGACCTGGAAGGACGGGTCCTCCTCGGCGAGGCGCTGGATGGCGACACCCAGCTTCTCCTGGTCGCCCTTGGACTTCGGCTCGATGGCCACCTCGATGACCGGAGCGGGGAAGTTCATGGACTCCAGGATGATCGGGTTCGACGCGTCGCTGAGCGTCTCGCCGGTCGTGGTGTCCTTCAGGCCCATCACGGCGACGATGTCGCCCGCGCCCACCGACGAGATCTCCTCACGCTTGTTCGCGTGCATGCGGTAGATCTTGCCGATGCGCTCCTTGCGGCCCTTGACGGAGTTCAGCACCTGGGTGCCGGACTCCAGGACGCCGGAGTAGACGCGCAGGTAGGTGAGCTTGCCCAGGTGCGGGTCGCTCATGATCTTGAACGCGAGGGCGGAGAAGGGCTCCTCGTTGCTCGGCTTGCGCGTGAGCACCGTCTCCTCGTCGCCGACCTTGTGGCCCTCGACGGCCTCGATGTCGAGCGGGGACGGCAGGTAGCGCACCACCGCGTCGAGCAGGGGCTGCACGCCCTTGTTCTTGAACGCGGTGCCGCAGAACACCGGGGTGAGCTCGCGGGCGATGGTGGCGCGGCGGATGGCCGCGATGAGCTGCTCCTCGGTGGGCTCGGTGCCCTCCAGGTACAGCTCCATCATCTCCTCGTCGGCCTCGGCGACGGTCTCCAGGAGCTTGTCGCGGTACTCCTGGGCCGCCTCCAGGTGGGTGGCCGGGATGTCCACCACGTCGTACATCTCGCCCTTGGCCGCCTCGGCGGACCAGACCAGGCCCTTCATGGCGACGAGGTCCACGACGCCCTTGAAGTCGGCCTCGGCGCCGATCGGGAGCTGCATGACCAGCGGGGTCGCGTTCAGGCGGTCCACGATCATGTCCACGCAGCGGTGGAACTCGGCGCCCGTGCGGTCCAGCTTGTTGACGAAGCAGATCCGCGGCACGCCGTAGCGGTCGGCCTGGCGCCACACGGTCTCGGACTGCGGCTCCACACCCGCGACACCGTCGAACACCGTGATCGCGCCGTCGAGCACGCGCAGGGAGCGCTCGACCTCGACCGTGAAGTCGACGTGACCGGGGGTGTCGATGATGTTGATGGTGTGGTCGACGTCCTCGACGGACCAGTGGCAGGTGGTCGCGGCGGACGTGATGGTGATGCCGCGCTCCTGCTCCTGCTCCATCCAGTCCATCGTGGCAGCGCCCTCGTGGACCTCACCGATCTTGTAGTTCACACCGGTGTAGAACAGGATGCGCTCGGTGGTGGTGGTCTTGCCCGCGTCGATGTGGGCCATGATCCCGATGTTGCGGACCCTGGCCAGGTCAAGCGAAGTGGTGGCCATGTGGCTCAGTCTTCTCTCGGTTCTCGTTGTTAGCGGGGGTCGACTACCAGCGGTAGTGCGCGAAGGCCTTGTTGGACTCGGCCATCTTGTGGGTGTCCTCGCGGCGCTTGACCGCGGCGCCCAGACCGTTCGAGGCGTCCAGGAGCTCGTTCATCAGGCGCTCGGTCATGGTCTTCTCGCGGCGGGCGCGCGCGTAGCCCACGATCCAGCGCAGGGCCAGCGTGGTGGAGCGGCCGGGGCGGACCTCGACCGGCACCTGGTAGGTGGCACCACCGACGCGGCGGGAGCGGACCTCGAGGGTCGGCTTGACGTTCTCCAGGGCGCGCTTGAGCGTGATCACCGGGTCGTTGCCGGTCTTGTCACGAAGGCCCTCGAGAGCGCCGTAGACGATCCGCTCGGCGGTGGAGCGCTTGCCGTTCAGCAGGATCTTGTTGACCAGCGAGGTGACCAGCGGAGAGTTGTAGACCGGGTCGACGATGACCGGGCGCTTCGGGGCAGGGCCCTTGCGAGGCATTCTTACTTCTCCTTCTTGGCGCCGTAGCGGCTGCGGGCCTGCTTGCGGTTCTTGACACCCTGGGTGTCGAGCGAACCACGGATGATCTTGTAACGAACACCCGGCAGGTCCTTCACACGGCCACCACGCACGAGCACGATGGAGTGCTCCTGCAGGTTGTGGCCCTCGCCCGGGATGTAGGCGGTGACCTCGATCCCGCTGGTCAGGCGCACACGGGCGACCTTCCGAAGAGCCGAGTTCGGCTTCTTCGGGGTCGTGGTGTACACACGCGTGCAGACACCACGGCGCTGCGGAGAGCCCTTCAGCGCGGGCGTCTTGTTCTTCTCGACCTTGTCCTGCCGGCCTTTCCGGACCAGCTGCTGGATCGTAGGCACCGCTTCTCCGTTTTCTGTGTGCCAGTGTGATGTAGCTAACCTGGAGCGCTCCGCCCGTTCACCGACCCACGCGGTCGGGCGTGTCGGACGCGCTGCACTGGTCCCGCGACACCCATCACAACAGATGAGAGAGCAGGTCGTGCGGAATTCTCGGTGTCCTGTGCCGCTCGGATCGCGGGCCGCGGGTACGGCGACTGCGATGGCACGCACAGGAACCCGGGGACACCCCAGGCACAAGGACAGAGCGTAGCTAGCGCATCCGCTCAGGTCAAAACAATAGGGCGCGCCCTGGTCCCGGCCCGGCGCCGCGGCCGCGTCCGGCCGCCCGCGGACGGGCAGGCCGACGCCACCCGGCGGTCACGCGATCGCGGCCACGAGGATGAACATCCACAGTACGACGCTCAGCCAGCCGAGCACGATTCCGGCGTTGGCCAGCCCGTCGCCCTCCTCGCCGGTGGTGCGGAGCTTGCTCTTGGCCGTGTGCCCGAGCACCACGGCGGGCACGGACAGCACGCCGGTGAAGGGCGCGGCGAGGCCGCACACCAGCGAGCCGATGGCGTACGGGTTGGTCGGGCGCCGCGGCGGCGGGGGCGGCACCGGCAGGAACGGCGGCGGGTACGGCGAGGGCATCAGCGGCCGCGGGGGCGGCAGCGCGGGGGCCGTGGGCAGCGGGCCCTGCGGCAGGTCGGACACGAGCATGCCCAGCTCGCCGTAGGTCGCGGCGCGCAGGGCGCGGCCCACGCGGTCCTCGTACTCCTGCTGGGTCAGGCGGCCCTCGGCGAAGGCCGCCTTGATGACGTCCACGGTGCGCTCGCGGTCGGCGTTGGACGCCCGCATCCCGGACTGGTCGCCCGGCCAGGACTGCCCCGGCTGCCATGGCTGTGGTACCACGTCCACCTCCCCCTACCGGCGCTGTGCCTCCATCATGAAGGACGCCCGGGGCGTCCCGCACGTTCCCTCGCGCTCCAAGGGCCCTGCGGGCCCCGGGAACGGGACCGCGGCGGCCGGACACCGGGGCGGGCGTACGCGGGACGTGCGGGCCGCCGCAGCGGCCGGGAAACGGCCGCGGGGCGGCCGCCCCCCGAAGGGAGCGGCCGCCCCGCGCACGCCCCTGGGGGCGCGGAGACGGACAGGCCGTCAGCCGTTGTAGGGACCGTAGTCGTAGTCCTCCAGCGGCACCGCCTGGCCCGAGCCGGAGCCGAAGGGCGAGTAGTCGATGTCGTCGTAGCCGACGGCCGAGTACATCGCGGCCTTCGCCTCCTCGGTGGGCTCGACCCGGATGTTGCGGTAACGGGGCAGACCCGTACCGGCCGGGATGAGCTTGCCGATGATCACGTTCTCCTTCAGGCCCAGCAGCGGGTCCGACTTGGCGTGGATCGCCGCGTCGGTGAGCACCCGGGTGGTCTCCTGGAAGGAGGCCGCCGACAGCCACGACTCGGTGGCCAGCGACGCCTTGGTGATACCCATGAGCTGCGGACGGCCGGAGGCCGGCTGGCCGGACTCCTGCACCACGCGGCGGTTCTCCGCCTCGAACCGGGACCGCTCGACCAGCTCGCCCGGCAGCAGCTCCGCGTCGCCGGACTCGATGATCGTCACCCGGCGCAGCATCTGCCGGATGATGATCTCGATGTGCTTGTCGTGGATCGACACGCCCTGCGAGTTGTAGACCTTCTGCACCTCGCCGACCAGGTGGACCTGCACCGCGCGCTGGCCGAGGATCCGCAGCACGTCGTGCGGGTTCTCGGTGCCGACGGTGAGCTTCTGGCCGACCTCGACGCGGTCGCCCTCGCCCACCATCAGGCGGGCGCGCTTGGACACGCCGTAGGCGATCTCGTCCGACCCGTCGTCCGGGGTGATGACGATCTTGCGGGTCTTCTCGGTCTCCTCGATGCGGACCCGGCCCGCCGCCTCGCTGATCGGGGCCACACCCTTGGGGGTGCGGGCCTCGAACAGCTCGACGACACGCGGCAGACCCTGCGTGATGTCGTCACCGGCCACACCACCGGTGTGGAAGGTGCGCATCGTGAGCTGGGTGCCGGGCTCACCGATGGACTGGGCGGCGATGATGCCGACGGCCTCGCCGATGTCCACCAGCTTGCCGGTGGCCAGGGAGCGGCCGTAGCACATCGCGCAGGTGCCGACGGCGGACTCGCAGGTCAGGACCGAGCGGACCTTGACCTGGGAGACGCCGTGCCGGATCAGCTCGTCGATCAGCACGTCGCCGAGGTCCACGTTGGCCGGCGCGAGCACCTTGCCGTCCACCACGACGTCCTCGGCGAGGCAGCGCGCGTACACGCTGGTCTCGACGTTCTCCGCCTTGCGCAGCACGCCGTCGGCGCCGACGGCGGCGATCTCCAGCTTCAGGCCGCGCTCGGTGCCGCAGTCCTCCTCGCGGATGATCACGTCCTGGGAGACGTCCACGAGGCGACGCGTCAGGTAGCCGGAGTCCGCGGTGCGCAGCGCGGTGTCCGCCAGACCCTTGCGGGCGCCGTGCGTGGAGATGAAGTACTCCAGCACGGTGAGGCCCTCGCGGAACGACGCCTTGATCGGCCGCGGGATGGTCTCGTTCTTGGCGTTGGACACCAGGCCGCGCATACCGGCGATCTGGCGCATCTGCATCATGTTTCCGCGGGCGCCCGAGTCGACCATCATGAAGATCGGGTTCGTCTTCGGGAAGTTCTCCGCCATGGCCTCGGCGACCTCGTTGGTCGCCTTCGTCCAGATGGCGATGAGCTCCTGCTGGCGCTCGTCGCGGGTGATCAGACCGCGCTCGTACTGCTTCTGGACCTTCTCGTCCTGCGCCTCGTAGGAGGCGAGGATCTGGGCCTTGCTCTCGGGCACCACCACGTCGGAGATGGCGATGGTGACACCGGAGCGGGTGGCCCAGTGGAAGCCGGCCGTCTTCAGGTTGTCGAGCGTGGCCGCCACCGCGACCTTCGGGTACCGCTCCGCCAGGTCGTTGACGATCTCGGAGAGCTGCTTCTTGCCGACCGAGTAGTCCACGAACGGGTAGTCGTCCGGCAGCAGCTCGTTGAACAGCGCCCGGCCGAGCGTGGTGCGCAGCCGGAACGGGTCGCCGGGCTGCCAGTCCGCGGTGCCGTCCTCGCGCTGCGGCGGGGTCCAGCTCCGCGGGGGCACGGTGCCCGCCGGCAGACGCAGGTCGATCTTGGCCTGGAGGTCCAGCTCACGGGCGTCGAAGGCCATGATGGCCTCGGCGACCGACGCGAAGAACCGGCCCTCGCCCTTGAGCTCGCGCTCCTCGCGCTCGGAGGTGAGGAAGAACAGGCCGAGCACCATGTCCTGGGTGGGCATGGTCACCGGGCGGCCGTCGGCCGGCTTGAGGATGTTGTTCGAGGACAGCATCAGGATGCGGGCCTCGGCCTGCGCCTCGGCCGACAGCGGCAGGTGGACCGCCATCTGGTCGCCGTCGAAGTCCGCGTTGAACGCGGTGCACACCAGCGGGTGGATCTGGATGGCCTTGCCCTCGACCAACTGCGGCTCGAACGCCTGGATGCCCAGGCGGTGCAGCGTCGGCGCGCGGTTGAGCAGCACCGGGTGCTCGGCGATGACCTCTTCCAGCACGTCCCACACCACGGGGCGGGCGCGCTCGACCATGCGCTTGGCCGACTTGATGTTCTGCGCGTGGTTCAGGTCCACCAGGCGCTTCATCACGAACGGCTTGAACAGCTCCAGCGCCATGGCCTTGGGCAGACCGCACTGGTGCAGCTTGAGCTGCGGGCCGACGACGATCACCGAACGCGCCGAGTAGTCGACGCGCTTGCCCAGCAGGTTCTGGCGGAAGCGGCCCTGCTTGCCCTTGAGCATGTCGGACAGGGACTTCAGCGGGCGGTTGCCCGGCCCGGTGACCGGGCGGCCGCGGCGGCCGTTGTCGAACAGCGCGTCGACGGCCTCCTGGAGCATCCGCTTCTCGTTGTTCACGATGATCTCGGGCGCGCCGAGGTCCAGCAGACGCTTGAGGCGGTTGTTGCGGTTGATGACGCGGCGGTACAGGTCGTTCAGGTCGCTGGTCGCGAAGCGGCCACCGTCGAGCTGCACCATCGGGCGCAGGTCCGGCGGGATCACCGGGACGCAGTCCAGCACCATGCCCATCGGGCTGTTGCGGGTCTGGAGGAACGCGGAGACGACCTTCAGCCGCTTCAGGGCGCGGGTCTTCTTCTGGCCCTTGCCGGTGCGGATGACCTCGCGGAGCTTCTCCGCCTCCTCCTCCAGGTCGAAGGACTCCAGGCGCTTCTGGAGCGCCGCGGCGCCCATGCCGCCCTGGAAGTAGGTGCCGAAGCGGTCGCGCAGCTCGCGGTAGAGCAGCTCGTCGCCCTCCAGGTCCTGGACCTTCAGGCTCTTGAAGCGGGTCCAGACCTCCTCCAGGCGGTCCAGCTCGCGCTGGGCGCGGTCGCGGAGCTGCTTCATCTCGCGCTCGGCGCCCTCGCGCACCTTGCGGCGCACGTCCGCCTTGGCGCCCTCGGCCTCGAGCTCGGCCAGGTCGGACTCGAGCTTCTTCTGCCGCGCCTCGATGTCGACGTCGCGGCGCTGCTCGACCTGCTGGCGCTCCACGGAGACCTGGGCCTCCAGGGACGGCAGGTCGCGGGCGCGGCGCTCGTCGTCCACCCACGTGATCATGTAGGCGGCGAAGTAGATGACCTTCTCGAGGTCCTTCGGGGCGAGGTCGAGCAGGTAGCCCAGGCGGGAGGGCACACCCTTGAAGTACCAGATGTGCGTGACCGGGGCGGCCAGCTCGATGTGGCCCATGCGCTCACGGCGCACCTTGGCCCGGGTCACCTCGACGCCGCAGCGCTCGCAGATGATGCCCTTGAAGCGGACGCGCTTGTACTTGCCGCAGTAGCACTCCCAGTCCCGGGTGGGGCCGAAGATCTTCTCGCAGAAGAGCCCGTCCTTTTCCGGCTTCAGGGTGCGGTAGTTGATGGTTTCGGGCTTCTTGACCTCGCCGTGCGACCACTGGCGGATGTCGTCGGCGGTGGCGAGGCCGATCCGCAGCTCGTCGAAGAAGTTGACGTCGAGCACTTGTCGTCAATCCCTCTTTCGGGGTTTGTCGCCGCTGCCGGGCGGGGCGGTTGTCCGGCAGTTGCGTTCAGGCTTCTTGGGTCCGAGGGGGCCTGGGGATGGCCGGCCGGGTCGGGTGGGACCCGGCCGGCCGACTCCCGTCAGACCTCTTCGACGCTGCTCGGCTCCCGCCGGGACAGGTCGATGCCGAGCTCCTCCGCCGCGCGGAAGACGTCCTCGTCGGTGTCGCGCATCTCGATGGACATGCCGTCGCTGGAGAGCACCTCGACGTTCAGGCAGAGAGACTGCATCTCCTTGATGAGCACCTTGAAGGACTCCGGAATTCCGGGCTCCGGGATGTTTTCGCCCTTGACGATGGCCTCGTACACCTTCACGCGGCCGAGCACGTCGTCGGACTTGATCGTCAGCAGCTCCTGGAGGGCGTACGCGGCGCCGTAGGCCTCCAGGGCCCACACCTCCATCTCGCCGAAGCGCTGGCCACCGAACTGCGCCTTACCACCCAGCGGCTGCTGGGTGATCATCGAGTAGGGACCGGTGGAGCGGGCGTGCAGCTTGTCGTCCACCAGGTGGTGCAGCTTGAGGATGTACATGTAGCCGATGGAGATCGGGTCCGGGAACGGCTCGCCGGAGCGGCCGTCGAACAGCCGCGCCTTGCCGGACGGCAGCACCATGCGCTGTCCGTCGCGGTTGGGGACCGTGGACTCGAACAGGCCGGTGATCTCGTCCTCGCGGGCGCCGTCGAACACCGGGGTGGCGACGTTGGTGCCCGGGGCGACCTCGTCCGCGCCGATGGAGCGCAGCCGGCTCTTCCAGTCGACGTCCTCGCCCTCGACCTTCCAGCCGCTCTTGGCCAGCCAGCCGAGGTGCGTCTCCAGGACCTGGCCGGGGTTCATCCGGGAGGGGACGCCCAGCGGGTTGAGCACGATGTCCACCGGGGTGCCGTCCTCGAGGAACGGCATGTCCTCCACCGGCAGGATCTTGGAGATGACGCCCTTGTTGCCGTGGCGGCCGGCGAGCTTGTCACCGTCGGTGATCTTCCGCTTCTGGGCCACGTAGACGCGGACCAGTTGGTTGACGCCCGGCGGAAGCTCGTCGCCCTCCTCGCGGTCGAACACGCGCACGCCGATGACCTTGCCGGTCTCGCCGTGCGGCACCTTCAGCGAGGTGTCGCGGACCTCGCGCGCCTTCTCGCCGAAGATCGCGCGGAGCAGCCGCTCCTCGGGGGTCAGCTCGGTCTCGCCCTTCGGGGTGACCTTGCCGACCAGGATGTCGCCCGCCACGACCTCGGCGCCGATGCGGATGATGCCGCGCTCGTCGAGGTCGGCCAGGACCTCCTCGGAGACGTTCGGGATGTCCCGGGTGATCTCCTCGGGGCCCAGCTTGGTGTCGCGGGCGTCGACCTCGTGCTCCTCGATGTGGATCGAGGACAGCACGTCGTCCTGGACGAGCCGCTGGGAGAGGATGATCGCGTCCTCGTAGTTGTGGCCCTCCCACGGCATGAACGCCACCAGGAGGTTCTTGCCCAGCGCCATCTCGCCTTCTTCGGTGCACGGACCGTCGGCCAGCACCTGGCCCGCGACGACCCGGGCGCCCTCGTCGACGACGACCTTCTGGTTGAAGGAGGTGCCCTGGTTGGAGCGCTGGAACTTCGCCACCCGGTAGGTGGTGTACGTGCCGTCGTCGTTGGCCACCGTGATGTAGTCCGCGGAGACCTCCTGGACCACACCGTCCTTCTCGGCGGTGATGACGTCCTGCGCGTCCACGGCGCAGCGGTACTCCATGCCGGTGCCGACCAGCGGCGCCTCGGCGCGGAGCAGCGGCACGGCCTGGCGCATCATGTTCGCGCCCATGAGCGCGCGGTTGGCGTCGTCGTGCTCGAGGAAGGGGATCATGGCGGTCGCGACCGACACCATCTGGCGCGGCGAGACGTCCATGTAGTCGACCTCGGTGCCCGGCACGTAGTCGATCTCGCCGCCGCGGCGGCGGACCAGCACGCGGTTCTCGGCGAAGTGCAGGTCGCTGGTCAGCGGCGCGTTGGCCTGCGCGATGACGAAGCGGTCCTCCTCGTCGGCCGTCAGGTAGTCGACCTCGTCGGTGACGACACCCTCGACGACCTTGCGGTACGGGGTCTCGATGAAACCGAACGCGTTGACCCGGCCGTACGAGGCGAGCGAGCCGATCAGACCGATGTTCGGGCCTTCGGGCGTCTCGATCGGGCACATGCGGCCGTAGTGCGACGGGTGCACGTCGCGGACCTCGAAGCCCGCCCGCTCACGGGACAGACCACCGGGGCCCAGCGCGTTGAGCCGGCGCTTGTGGGTCAGACCGGACAGCGGGTTGGTCTGGTCCATGAACTGCGACAACTGGCTGGTGCCGAAGAACTCCTTGATGGAGGCGACGACCGGCCGGATGTTGATCAGGGTCTGCGGCGTGATCGCCTCGACGTCCTGGGTCGTCATGCGCTCGCGGACGACGCGCTCCATGCGGGCCAGACCGGTGCGGACCTGGTTCTGGATGAGCTCGCCGACGTTGCGGATGCGGCGGTTGCCGAAGTGGTCGATGTCGTCGGTCTCGACGACGATGCGCCGCTGGCCGCCGTCCGCGGCCTCGACGGTGGTCTCGGTCTCCCCCGCGTGCAGCTTGACCAGGTACTTGATCGTCGCGATGACGTCGTCGACGGTCAGCACGCCGGAGTCCAGCGGCTGGGCGACGCCGAGCTTCTTGTTGA
Source organism: Streptomyces capparidis (assembly GCF_054782095.1). NCBI lineage: Bacteria > Bacillati > Actinomycetota > Actinomycetes > Kitasatosporales > Streptomycetaceae > Streptomyces > Streptomyces capparidis. The sequence goes on from NZ_BAAGTD010000046.1 coordinate 35,009, forward strand.
CCTTGTAGCGGCCGACCTTGGCGAGGTCGTAGCGCTTGGGGTTGAAGTAGAGGTTCTCCAGCAGCGTCTGCGCGGCCTCGCGGGTCGGGGGCTCGCCCGGGCGCAGCTTGCGGTAGATGTCGAGCAGCGCGTCGTCCTGGCCCTGGGTGTGGTCCTTCTCCAGGGTGGTGCGCATCGACTCGTACTCGCCGAACTCCTCCAGGATCTGGTCGGTGGTCCAGCCCAGGGCCTTGAGCAGCACGGTGACGGACTGCTTGCGCTTGCGGTCGATGCGGACACCGACGGTGTCGCGCTTGTCGATCTCCAGCTCCAGCCAGGCGCCCCGGGAGGGGATGACCTTGGCGGAGAAGACGTCCTTGTCGGAGGTCTTGTCGATCTGCTTGTCGAAGTACACGCCGGGGGAGCGCACCAACTGCGAGACCACGACACGCTCGGTGCCGTTGATGATGAAGGTGCCCTTGTTGGTCATGAGCGGGAAGTCGCCCATGAAGACCGTCTGGGACTTGATCTCACCGGTCTCGTTGTTGGTGAACTCGGCCGTGACGAACAGCGGCGCGGCGTAGGTGAAGTCGCGCTCCTTGCACTCGTCGATCGAGTTCTTCGGAGGCTCGAAACGGTGGTCGCGGAAGGTCAGCGACATCGACCCCGAGAAGTCCTCGATCGGCGAGATCTCTTCGAAGATCTCCTCGAGGCCGGACTTCGTGGGCACGTCGCGGCCACTCTCGAGGGCCGCTTCGACCCGAGCCTTCCACGCGGCGTTCCCGAGCAGCCAGTCGAAGCTCTCGGTCTGCAACGCGAGGAGGTTCGGTACCTCCAGGGGCTCCCGGATCTTTGCGAAGGAGATGCGCAGCGGGGCGGTGCTGGCGCCGTTGTTCGTATTGGCAGTCGAGGCGTTGCGCGAGGCGGCCAAGAGGGGGTCCTTCCGAGGGCTCGGACTCACTACGCGCATACCGGCGGCCCATCCCCGGGACACGGGGTCACGCCCTGGTCAGGGGCGCTTCGGCTCGTGTTCAGGCTAGGGCGGGCTCCTGGTGACGGGCCAGGGAGCAGCTAACAGGCAGCGCAAAGGGACAGTGTAGCCAAAAGGCACACTGCTGTCCAGAGCCGCGATTCGGAGACCGAATCTTCGCCCCCCTCTTGTCCAGGCCCGGGCCTCGGATCCGGGCTTGCACCAGGTCTGCGCTTGTCGCAAGGCATTCCCATCTCGGCCGCGATCCATGCCTCGGGGGCCCGGCCAATATGTCGACGCGATGTGACAACGCGTCCTGAGAATTGCGCGCTGCGTCCGGTTCGTCAAGGCCCCCTCGCGGCGACGATCTTCACAGGCCCCGCCCGAACCGGCGGTGATCACCATACCCGCGGCCACCGTCAACGCGGCGGAGCCCCTGCTTCCGCCGCGTCGCGCGGCCTGCGCGGCCCTGTGGGCGCCTCGCGGGAGGCCGCCCGCACTCCTGCTCGGAGACCCGCGGAAAAAGCCGGGGACGGCCACCCGAACGGGTGGCCGTCCCCGGCCGGGTCGTGCTCGCACCGCCCTCGCGGGCGGGGCTGGGCCGCCCCCCGCGATGGGACCGCGGGGGGTGGCAACGGCCCTCGGCGGGCCGTGCTGGTGTTACTTGACCTCGACGGTGGCGCCGGCGGCCTCGAGGGCGGCCTTGGCCTTGTCCGCGGCCTCCTTGTTGACCTTCTCCAGCAGCGGCTTCGGGGCGCCGTCCACCAGGTCCTTGGCCTCCTTCAGGCCGAGGGAGGTCAGCGCGCGGACCTCCTTGATGACCTGGATCTTCTTGTCGCCGGCGGCCTGGAGGATGACGTCGAACTCGTCCTTCTCCTCGGCCTCGGGGGCGGCACCGGCGCCACCGGCGCCCGGGGCGGCCACGACGGCGGCCGGGGCGGCGGCCTTGACGTCGAACTTCTCCTCGAAGGCCTTCACGAACTCGGAGAGCTCGATGAGGGTCATCTCCTCGAACTGCGCGAGCAGGTCGTCCTGGCTGAGCTTCGCCATGATGGCGGTCCTTCCTGGTTAAGCGGCAGGTGCCGGGGTGTGGGTGTCGGCGGGCGGCTGCCTTGCGGCATCACTGCGTACGAGCGCCCGCTGCGACCGGGGCCGGTGTTACTCGGCGGCCTCGGTCTCGGCGGGAGCCGGCGTACCGGCACCGCCCTGCTCCTCCTGCTTGGCGCGCAGTGCCTCGACGGTGCGGGCGAACTGCGTGAGCGGGGCCTGGAAGGTCGCCGCGGCCTTGGCCATGGACGCCTTCAGGCCACCCGCCAGCTTGGCGAGCAGCACCTCGCGGGACTCGAGGTCCGCGAGCTTGGTGATGTCCTCGGCGGACAGCGCCTTGCCGTCAAGGACACCGCCCTTGATGACGAGGGCGGGGTTCTCCTTGGCGAAGTCCCGCAGACCCTTCGCCGCCTCGACCGGGTCACCGGTCACGAAGGCGACGGCCGACGGACCCGCGAGCAGGTCGTCGAACTGGGTGATCCCGGCCTCGTTGGCCGCGATCTTGGTCAGCGTGTTCTTCACCACGGCGTACTGGGCGTTCTCACCGAGCGAACGGCGCAGCTGCTTGAGCTGAGCCACGGTGAGACCGCGGTACTCGGTCAGCACGGCGGCGTTCGAGCTGCGGAACTTGTCCGTCAGCTCGGCAACCGCGGCAGCCTTGTCGGGCCTCGCCATGAGCCTCGGCCTCCTTCCGGGTGGTGCGATCCATGGGCCGCTCCGGTGCGAGCGGCCCGCTTCGCCGGACCGCCCACGTCGGGCACACTCCGCTCGCGCTCCCGCGCGCCCCGCCGGCAGCGCGGCGGAGCGGGGAGGCACGGCGAGAAGGCTGGGACGCACGCAAAAAACGCCCCGGCGCAGGCGCACGGGGCGTGAATCGACCGGAGGCTCACACGGAGCCGTCCACGGAAGACATACCTCATTCACCTGCGCGGGCCGTCCGTGCGAACGGATCCTTCGGCCGCCGCGGCCCGGTAGCGGACACACGGCAACGACCAGCGGTCTTTGGCTTCGAACGAAACGTTACGCGAAGCGGCCGCACACAGGCAAATCCGGGCGCGCCCGGGACGGGGAGCAGGACCGCCCCGCCCCCACGGCGCCCGCCACCCCAGTGCCCGACCTGCACGGGGCAGGCCGGCCACTGGGGTGGCGGGCGGGGAGACGGGCGGGCGTTACTGGTTCATGAGGTCCTGGAAGTCCATCACGTCCGAGGACGGCGGCGTCTCGACGTCGACCTTGGTGCCGTAGTCGGAGTAGTGGACCGTGGAGGTCAGCTTGCCCTGGGCGGTGTCGGCGGTCTCCACCTTCTTCACCAGCAGGTCGTCGCCGTTGACCCACACGTCGATGCGCTCGGTGGTGATCCCGTTCGCCTCGAGGTCCTTCTTGAACTGCTCGAGCTCCGCCTCGGTGAGGCTCTCGGAGGACTGCTCGGTGAACTCGGCGACGTCGATGGTGCCGGAGTAGTGCGTGGTCTCCTCGCCGCCGATGCGCTCGGTGCCGACCTTCTGCACGTCCGGCGAGGCCAGCAGCAGCTTCACCGACTTGGTCGGGGTGTTGTTCTGGATCTGGTCCTTCAGCACCGCGCCGGAGGGGCCGGCGACCGCGGCGAGGGCGTCGTAGTCGTAGGAGATCCAGCTCTTGCCGCCGGTCTGGGCGCTGAAGGCCGGGCCCATGTTGACGTACATCACGTCGGGTGTGTACCGGGCCAGCATCTTGCCGTCCCCGCCGAGCTGCTCGAGGTCGCCGCCGCGCTGCTCGATGGTGAGGTTGCCCACCAGCCCGTCGGACCAGTCGATCGCGCCGTCCATCGTCGTCTCCACGCCGCCCAGCTCCTGCGAGCCGCTCACCCGGGAGGAGTGGGCCTGCTCGGTGCGGGTCTGGGCCCGCTGGAGGGCCTGCACGGACAGCGCCGCGGAGGAGCGGCCGGAGCCGCCCGGCTCACCGGATTCGCCGCCGCCCTGGGGCGTCTCCTTCTCCTTCGGCGCGAACGGGTTGGAGCTCGACCCGCCCTTGTCGTCCGACCCCCCGTCCGACCCGCAGGCGGCGACGCCGCCGGTGAGGGCCGCGACGGCGGCGAGGGCCACGAAGGCCCGGCGGAGGCTGTTCCCGTTCATGTGGTCCCCCTTAGCGACAATGGGCTTGCAATGTAGCCCACACAGCCGACACACAGATGTACGAACCCGCGCCCGTTACGGACGCGGGTTCGGACTGTGACCGGATCAGGACAAGATCAGGAAGTGGGCTGCTCCTCCAGCTCCCCGAGCTCGTCCATCATCTCCTTGAGGTCCATCACCTGGTCGGCCGGCGGCACCTCGGCCGTCACCTTCTGGCCGTACTCCAGGAACTCCACCACGGACTCGACCTGGCCCTTGGCGCCCTTGCCGCTCTCGCGGGTCTTGGCGATCAGCCCGTCCTCGGTCAGCCACACCTCGACGGTGAAGCTGTCGAGCTTGCGGTTCTTGACCTCCTTGACGTACTCGTCGCGGTGCTCGGCGGTCATCGCGTCGCCCTTGTACGCGGCGAGCTCGGAGGTCTTGATGGTGCCCTTGTAGTGGGTGGCGTCCTTGCCGGCCACCTTCTCCTCGCCGACCTTCTCGATCTTCTCCGCGGTGGACAGGACCGAGGCGCTGAGCGCCACCTGGTCCACCTGGTCCGTCTGCTCCTCGACACCCATCTGGTCGGCCGTGGGGTCGTTGCTGGAGATCTTCATCCAGGACTTGCCCTCCACCGGCTCGCCGCCGTTCATGTAGAGGGTGTCCGCGGTCAGGATCATCCTGCCCTTGCCGGTGGGGTTGTCCTCGTCCGGCTCGCCCTCGAAGGTCATGTCGAAGACCTTGGGGTCCTTGGAGTAGGAGACCTCGAAGGTGCCGTCCCCGTCGGGGCCGCCCTTGTCGGAGCCCTTGATGTGGAACGAGTTCTGCTTGGTGGTCTTGTCCGCCGCCGCCTTGAGATCGGCCGCCGGGTCACCCCCGTCGCCGCTGTCGCCGCCGCAGGCCGCCAGGCCCAGAGCCATGGCCGCCACTGCCGCGGTCGCGACCGCTCCCCGCCCGAACGACTTCTTCACTTGCCTGCCCTTTGCGCTTTCTTGCCCGATGGGAGGAGGAACATATCGCACGCGAGCAGGCATGCCATCGAAAATTTATGCGATTGAGCCCCGTTCCGGAGGAACGGGGCTCAATCGTTATCGTCCGGCGTCGCAGGTCAGGCGACGGCCTCCTCCTCGAGGAGGTTCCGGGTGCGGTTCGGGTCGACCGGGATACCGGGGCCCATCGTGGTGCTCAGGGCGGCCTTCTTGATGTACCGGCCCTTGGACGCCGACGGCTTCAGCCGGATGATCTCCTCCAGCGCGGCCGCGTAGTTCTCCACGAGCTGCTCGTCGCTGAACGAGGTCTTGCCGATGATGAAGTGGAGGTTGGAGTGCCGGTCCACCCGGAACTCGATCTTGCCGCCCTTGATCTCGGTGACGGCCTTGGCCACGTCCGGGGTCACGGTGCCGGTCTTGGGGTTCGGCATCAGACCGCGGGGGCCGAGCACGCGGCCCAGACGGCCGACCTTGCCCATGAGGTCCGGGGTGGCGACGACCGCGTCGAAGTCGAGGCGGCCCTTGGAGACCTCGTCGATCAGCTCGTCGGCGCCGACGATGTCGGCACCCGCGGCCTTGGCGGCCTCGGCACGCTCACCGGTCGCGAAGACCAGGACCCGGGCGGTCTTGCCGGTGCCGTGCGGGAGGTTGACCGTGCCGCGGACCATCTGGTCGGCCTTGCGCGGGTCGACACCCAGGCGGAAGGCGACCTCGACGGTCGAGTCGAACTTGGTGCTGGCGGTCTCCTTGGCGAGGCGGACGGCCTCGAGCGGAGCGTACTGGCGCGTCCGGTCGATCTTGGCGTCCGCAGCGCGGAGGGACTTGCTGCGCTTCACTGCTGGCTCCTGTGTTTCGTCAGTGGAGTTGGTGGTGCGGGCCAGCGCTCGGCCCTCCCACCGTGAGGTCGCGGGGGGTGCTCAGCCCTCGACCGTGATGCCCATGGAGCGGGCGGTGCCGGCGATGATCTTCTCGGCGGCGTCCAGGTCGTTGGCGTTGAGGTCGGGGAGCTTGGTCGTGGCGATCTCGCGGACCTGGTCGCGGGTGATCTTCGCGACCTTGGTCTTGTGCGGCTCGCCGGAGCCCTTGTCCACGCCCGCGGCCTTCAGGATCAGCTTGGCCGCCGGAGGCGTCTTGGTCACGAAGGTGAAGGAGCGGTCCTCGTAGACCGTGATCTCCACCGGCACGACCATGCCGCGCTGCGACTCGGTCGCCGCGTTGTAGGCCTTGCAGAACTCCATGATGTTGACGCCGTGCTGGCCCAGCGCCGGACCGACCGGCGGGGCCGGGTTGGCGGCGCCGGCCTGGATCTGGAGCTTGATCAGCCCCGTGACCTTCTTCTTCTTGGGAGGCATGCCCGGGTCCTTCTTGATGGTGGGTTTCGGGATGGCCCCGCCCGTCGCCGTGGGCGGAGACATACCGCACAACGATAACGGCTACCGCCGCGCGGCCAGAAACCGAGCAGGTCAGACCGGCTGCGAAGCCGGTCTGACCTGGTCGGAAGCCGAGTGGGTCAGTTCTTCTGGATCTGGTCGAAGGAGAGCTCGACCGGGGTCTCCCGGCCGAAGATCTCCACCAGGCCCTTGACCTTCTTCGAGTCGGGGTTGATCTCGTTGATGGTCGCCTGGAGGGTGGCGAACGGGCCGTCGGTGACCGTGACGGAGTCGCCGACCTCGAAGTCCAGCACCTGGACCTCGACCTTGCGGCTGGGCGCGGCGGCCCCGCCCTCGGCGGAGGCCGCGGCGGCGCGCTCCTCCACCTCGGGGGCCAGCATCTTCACGACCTCGTCCAGGGTGAGCGGGTACGGGTCGTAGGCGTTGCCCACGAAGCCGGTGACGCCCGGCGTGTTGCGCACCACGCCCCAGGACTCGTTGGTCAGGTCCATGCGGACCAGCACATAGCCGGGGAGCTTGTTCTGGCGGATCGTCTTGCGGTCGCCGTTCTTGATCTGGACGACCTCTTCCTGCGGCACCTCGGCCTGGAAGATGTACTCCTCCATGTTCAGCGAGACGGCGCGGGTCTCCAGGTTGGACTTCACGCGGTTCTCGTAGCCCGCGTAGGTGTGGATCACGTACCACTCGCCCGGGAGGACGCGCAGCGACTCACGGAACTCGGCGACCGGGTCGGGGGCGACCTCGACGGCCTCCTCCCCCTCGTCCTCGGCGGCCTCCGGCTGCTCCTCGGCCTCCGGCTCCTCGGCCGCCTCCTCGGTGGCCTCCGCCTCCGGCAGGGCGTCGTCGGCGGAGGCAGCCAGCAGCGCAGCGTCGTCAGCCGTCGTCGCCTCTGCCTCCGCGCCCTCCACGGGCTCGGCGGCGTCGTTCAGGTTCGGGTCCGGGTCAGACACGGTGGCTGCTTCTTCCTCAATGTCACGGGGGTGGTACCAGTGCGGCGGCGGAGCCGTGCCCGGGCCGGCCGCGGGATCAGCCGAAGATCTGCTCGACCAGCTTGGCGAATCCCAGGTCCAGCACGGAGACGAACGCGACGACCACCACGACGAAGATGAAGACCACCGTCGTGTAGGTCATCAGGTCGTTGCGCTTGGGCCAGACGACCTTGCGCAGCTCCGCCACGATCTGGCGGTAGAAGGTCGCGAAGCGGGCCAGAGGGCCCTTCTTCTTGCGCTTGCCACCACGGCGCGGCTGCGTCGTCTCGTCCTCGGGACGGCCACGCTCAGGCGTCGCGGTGGAGCCCAGGGCTTCCGTCACTCGTCCTCACCTGAATCCGGTCGTGTCCCGTCGCGAGGCCCGTCCCGGCCGCACGGCGAATGCTTCTCAACAGTTTCGGGTCACACACACCGTGGTGGAGATGCGTGTAGCAGGGCAAGAGGGACTCGAACCCCCAACCGCTGGTTTTGGAGACCAGTGCTCTACCAATTGAGCTATTGCCCTTTGCGGAGCGACCTCAACCTACCGCATTCGGCCTGCTGGAGGTACTGATCGCAGGCGTGCCGCAGGCGGTGAGGACCACCGACTGCCTGAGTGTACGCGGTCGGAGGGCTCCGGGTCGAACAGGTCGCCAGGATTCCCCGGCCCGCACGCGGTCGGCGGCCCCGCGGGAAGGGCCGCGGGGGAACGCCCGTCCGGCCTCCGGAACTGCCGTGCCCCGGCCCCGCGGTGTCTGCGACGATGCGGGTATGACCGCTGCAACCCCTCCAGCCCAGTCCCCCGCCGCCCGCCGGGTCTCGGTCCGCGTCGGCGGGATCTCCGAGTCCGCGACCCTCGCCGTCGACGCCAAGGCCAAGGCGCTGAAGGCGGCGGGACGGCCGGTCATCGGCTTCGGCGCGGGCGAGCCCGACTTCCCGACGCCCGGCTACATCGTGGAGGCCGCGGTCGCGGCCTGCCGCGAGCCGAGGTTCCACCGCTACACCCCCGCGGGCGGCCTGCCCGAGCTGAAGGCGGCCATCGCCGCCAAGACGCTGCGCGACTCCGGCTACGAGGTGGACGCCTCGCAGGTGCTGGTGACCAACGGCGGCAAGCAGGCCATCTACGAGGCGTTCGCCGCGCTGCTCGACCCGGGCGACGAGGTGCTGGTGCCCGCGCCGTACTGGACCACCTACCCGGAGTCGATCCGGCTCGCCGGCGGGGTGCCGGTGGACGTGGTGGCCGACGAGACCACCGGCTACCGGGTGTCGGTGGAGCAGCTCGAGGCGGCGCGCACCGAGCGGACGAAGGTGCTGCTGTTCGTCTCCCCGTCCAACCCGACGGGCGCGGTGTACTCCCGCGAGGAGGCCACCCGCATCGGCCGCTGGGCCGCGGAGCGGGGCCTGTGGGTGCTGACGGACGAGATCTACGAGCACTTGGTGTACGGGGACGCGCAGTTCTCGTCGCTGCCGGTGCTGGTGCCCGAGCTGGCCGACCGGTGCGTGGTGGTCAACGGCGTCGCCAAGACGTACGCGATGACCGGCTGGCGGGTGGGGTGGATGATCGGCCCGAAGGACGTGGTGAAGGCCGCGGCCAACCTCCAGTCGCACGCCACCTCCAACGTGAGCAACGTCGCGCAGGCCGCCGCCCTGGCCGCCGTCTCCGGCGACCTGTCGGCGGTGGAGGAGATGCGGACGGCGTTCGACCGGCGCCGGCGCACCATCGTGCGGATGCTGAACGAGATCCCGGGCGTGACCTGCCCCGAGCCGGAGGGAGCGTTCTACGCGTACCCGTCGGTGAAGGGGCTGCTGGGCCAGGAGATCCGCGGGAGGCGGCCGGCCACCTCCGTGGAGCTGGCCGAGCTGATCCTGGAGGAGGCCGAGGTGGCGGTGGTGCCGGGTGAGGCCTTCGGGACGCCCGGGTACCTGCGGATGAGCTACGCGCTCGGCGACGAGGACCTGGCGGAAGGGGTCTCGCGGATGCAGAAGCTGCTGGGGGAGGCGCGGGCCTGACGACGGGCGCCCCCTCGACCACGCCGACGGCCGGCCCGCGCGGAGCGGGTCGGCCGTCGGCGTGAGGGCGGCGGGGCGCTCCGACCTCGGCGGTTTCCGTGGACGGTGCGGCGTGCGGCACCATTTCGCAATGGACCACCACGCCCGCGACGTACGACTGCTGCCCAAGGCTCACCTGCACCTCCACTTCACGGGGTCGATGCGCCCGGCGACCCTGCTCGAGCTGGCCGACCGGCACGGCGTCCACCTGCCGGACGCGCTCACCGCGGCCGAGCCGCCGAAGCTGCGGGCGACCGACGAGCGGGGCTGGTTCCGCTTCCAGCGGCTGTACGACATCGCCCGGTCGGTGCTGCGCACCCCCGAGGACATCGCGCGCCTGGTGCTGGAGTCCGCGGAGGAGGAGGTCGCCGACGGCTCCGGCTGGCTGGAGATCCAGGTGGACCCGACCAGCTACGCGCCGCGCCTGGGCGGGCTGATCCCGGCGATGGAGGTGATCTGCGACGCGGTGCGCACGGCGTCGCGGGACACCGGCGTGGGCATCGCCGTGGTGGTCGCCGCGAACCGCACCAAGCACCCGCTGGAGGCGCGGACGCTGGCCCGGCTGGCGGTGCGCTTCCGGGACCAGGGCGTGGTGGGGTTCGGCCTGTCCAACGACGAGCGGCGGGGGCTGGCCCGCGACTTCGACCGGGCGTTCGCGATCGCGCGCCAGGGCGGGCTGCTGGCCGCCCCGCACGGCGGGGAGCTGGCCGGGCCGAGCAGCGTCCGGGACTGCCTGGACGACCTGCACGCCGTCCGGATCGGGCACGGGGTGCGGGCGGCGGAGGACCCGCGGCTGCTGGCGCGGCTGGCCGAGCGTGGCGTGACCTGCGAGGTGTGCCCGGCGTCCAACGTGGCGCTCGGGGTGTACGACGAGCCGGACGACGTGCCGCTGCGCACCCTGTTCGAGGCGGGGGTGCCGCTGGCGCTGGGCGCGGACGACCCGCTGCTGTTCGGGTCGCGGCTGGCCGCGCAGTACGAGCTGGCGCGCACCGCCCAGGGCTTCAGCGACGCGGAGCTGGCGGAGCTGGCGCGGCAGTCGGTGCGGGGTTCGACGGCGCCGCCGGAGCGGCGGGACAAGCTGCTCGCGGGGATCGACGAGTGGCTGGCGAGCGAGCCGGGCGACGCGGTGGCGTGAGGTCCGCGCCGCCGCGGCCCGCCGGTGTCACAGGCGGGCGGCGACCATGACGGGCTCGTTGACCAGCTCCACCCCGAACGCCTCCCGCACCCCGTCCCTGACCTCGCGGGCGAGGGCGAGCAGGTCCTCGGTCTTGGCGCCGCCGCGGTTGGTCAGGGCCAGGGTGTGCTTGGTGGAGATGCGGGCGGGCCCGGTGCCGTAGCCCTTGGCGAACCCGGCGTTGTCGATCAGCCAGGCGGCGGAGGTCTTGGTGCGGCCCTGACCCGCGGGCCAGGCGGGCGGGGCGGCGTCCGGGCCGAGGCGGTCGCGGACGCGGGCGAGGAACGCCCGGTGTTCGGGGGCGTCCAGGATCGGGTTGGTGAAGAAGGAGCCCGCGGACCAGGTGTCGTGGTCGGCGGGGTCGAGCACCATGCCCTTGCCCGCGCGCAGCCGCAGCACGGCGTCCCTGGCGGCGGCGACGGGCACCCGCTCGCCCTGTTCGACGCCGAGGGCCCGCGCGACCTCGGCGTAGGCCACGGGGGCGGAGGCGCCGCCCGCGTCCTGGAGGCGGAAGCGGACGCGCAGGACGACGTACCGGCCGGGGTCGGCCTTGAAGCGGCTGTGCCGGTAGGAGAAGTCGCAGGCGTCGCCGGGGATGGCGCACGTCTCGCCGGTGCGCCGGTCGTAGGCGGTGACCTCGGTGATGGTGGAGGACACCTCCTGGCCGTAGGCGCCGACGTTCTGGATCGGGGTGGCGCCCGCGGAGCCGGGGATGCCCGCCAGGCACTCGATCCCGGCGAGCCCGGCCTCGACGGTGCGGGCCACGGCGTCGGACCAGACCTCGCCCGCGGCGAGGGCGAGGTCGGTGCCGTCGAGGGTGAACCCGGTGGTGGCGATGTGCAGGACGGTGCCGTCGAAGCCCTCGTCGCCGACGACCAGGTTGCTGCCGCCGCCGACCACGAGCAGCGGCTCGCCGGAGCGGTCGGCGGCCCGGACGGTCTCGATCACCTCGGCGTCGGTGAAGGCCCGCACCAGGCGGCGGGCGGGGCCGCCGAGGCGGAGGGTGGTCAGGGGGGCGAGGGGGGCGTCGTGGAGTTCCTGCACGGGACAAGCCTAGGTCGTGCCGTACGACCCGACCGGCCCCCGCCCGCGGGAGAGCCCGCGGGCGGGGGCCGGTGGCCGTCCGTCAGACCGCCACGGGTTCCTCGGCCCGCTCGGGCGCCCGCCCCGCGCCCGCCGCCGCGCCGCGGACCCGCGGCACCAGCAGCGCCGCCACCGCCGCCAGGGCGACCAGGGCGCTGCCCACCCACAGCGCGGGGACCAGGCCGTCGGTGAAGCTCCGCGCGGACTCGTGGCCGCCCCGCGCGGAGAAGACCGAGGAGAGCACGGCGACGCCGAGCGCCCCGCCGATCTCCCGCAGCGCGTTGTTGGCGCCCGAGGCGATGCCCTGCTCGTGCGGTGCGACGCTGCCCATGACCAGGGCGGCGACGGGCGCGAAGAACAGCCCCATGCCGAGGCCGCTGACGACGAGGGCCGGGACCTGGGCGGCGTAGGAGACGTCGGGCGCGGCCACCGCCGCGTACAGGCCCAGGCCCACGGCCTGGAGGGCGAGTCCGGCGGCGACGACGGGCCGGGGGCCCACCCGGTCGGAGAGCACCCCGGCGAGCGGCGCGGCGATCATCGGCATCGCCGTCCAGGGCAGCATCCGCACGCCCGCCTCGGTGGGCGAGTAGCCGGAGACGTCCTGGAGGAACTGGCTGAGCAGGAAGATCGAGCCGAACATCCCGAGGAACATCAGCAGGCTGGCCGCGTTGACAGCGCTGAAGGCGCGGCTGCGGAACAGGCGCATCGGCAGCATGGGCGTCTCGGTGCGCAACTCCCAGGCGACGAAGGCGGCCATCAGCGCGGCGCCGCCGATCAGGCCGCCGAGGACGGGGCCGCTGGTCCAGCCGTCGGCGTTGCCGCGCACCAGGGCGTAGACGATGCCGAACAGGCCGAGGCCGGACAGGGCGGTGCCGGGGAGGTCGAGGCGGCCGTCGGGACCGCGGCTCTCGTTCAGGCGGAGCCGGGCGAGCGGGAGCAGGGCGGCGCCCAGCGGCACGTTGAGCCAGAAGATCCACTGCCAGGACAGGTGCTCGGTGAGGGTGCCGCCGACCAGGGGGCCGGTGGCGACGGCGAGGCCGTTGACGGCGCCCCAGATGCCGAACGCCAGGCCGCGGCGCTCGGCGGGCACGGCCGCGGTGAGCAGGGTGAGGGTGAGCGGCATGAGGATGGCCGCGCCCAGGCCCTGCACGGCGCGGGCGGCGATGAGGGCCTCGATGCCGGGGGCGAGCGCGGCGGCGGCCGAGGCCCCCGTGAAGATCGTCACACCGACGAGGAACATGCGGCGGCGGCCGAAGCGGTCGCCGAGCGCGGCGCCGAGCATCAGCAGCACGGCGAAGGTGAGGGTGTAGGCGCTGACCGTCCACTCCAGGTCCTCCAGGCCGCCGCCGAGGTCCTCGCGGATGGAGGGCAGGGCGGTGGTGACGACCAGGTTGTCCAGGGCGGCCATGAACCCGGCGACGCCGGTGACCACGAGCGCCCAGACGGCCGTGGCCAGGCTGGGGGTCGGGCTCGCGGTGGCGGGCGGGTGCGTGTCCCGGCTGGGCATCGTGTCCCCTTTCGTCTCCCCCGTGGGGGCTTCTGCACAGTGATTAGTTATTGGTCACTAAGTTTTTGGATTAGTTAGCAGTCACTAAGTGGCGCGGACATGGGTGTGCCGGTTCGGCCCTCCCGGCCGGCCCGTTCCCTCAGCCGTCCGCTCCGGCGCGGGAGGCCGCCGCCTTGCAGGCGTCCCCCATGCCGGACCAGATGCGGTGCTCGGCGGGGACGTCCAGGGCCACCAGGACGTTGATCAGCAGGCCGGTGCCGAAGAACTCGCGCATCTCCTCGTCGTCCGCCCCCGTGCGGCTGCGGACCAGGTCCCACAGCTCGACCCAGCGCCGCCTGACGAAGCCGCTGAGCTCGGGGTCCTCGTCGGAGTGCGCGGTGACGTAGAGCTGCATCTGCATCAGCAGCAGGTCCCGGTCGGCGATCAGCTCCGGGTAGGCCTCCTTCATGGCCTCCAGCGCCTCGGCGCCCGACAGGCCGTCACAGGCCCGCAGGAACGTCTCGGCGACGCGGTCGAGGCAGCGCTCGGCCGCCGCCGTGAACAGCGCGAGCTTCCCGGGGAAGAGCCGGAACAGGTACGGCTGCGAGACACCCACCCGGCGGGCGATCGCCTCGGTGGACGTGCCGTGGTACCCGGTCCGGGCGAACTCGACCAGGGCCGCGCGGACGACGCTCTCCCGCCGCTCCTCGGCCGACATCCTGCTTCCCGTGCCGCTTCCCATGGCCAATAAGTTAGTGGCCACTCACTAAGCTGGTCAAGCGCGGACCGGCGGGGCCCGCGGCGCGCGCCGCGGGCCCCGGAGCCGCTCACGCCAGTTGGACGACCGCCCGCGCCATGCCGAGCACCTTCACTCCGCCGCTGACCACCGTCAGGTCCACGCGCACCCGCCGCCCGTCGAGCTTCTGCGCCACCCGCGCGCCGACCTCGATCGTGGCGCCCTTGTCGTCGTCCGGCACCACCACGGGCCGGGTGAACCGCACCCCGTACTGCACCACCGCCGAGGGGTCGCCGACCCAGTCCGTGACCACCCGGACCGCCTCCGCCATGGTGAACATGCCGTGCGCGATCACGTCCGGCAGCCCCACCTCCTTGGCGAACCTCTCGTTCCAGTGGATCGGGTTGAAGTCCCCGGACGCGCCCGCGTACCGGATCAGGGTGGCCCGCGTCACCGGGAACACCTGCCCGGGCAGCTCCGTGCCGACCTCGACATCGTCGTAGGCGATGCTCGCCGCCACCGTCACTCCCCCTCCGGAGCCCGCGCCACCAGCACGGTGTGGCCCGTGACCACGTGCTCGCCGTTCTCGTCGTGGACCTCACCGCGCACCGCGAGCACGTCGTTGCCCGCCAGCGACTTGATGGACTCGATGGAGGAGGTGACCGTCAGCCGGTCCCCCGCGCGCACCGGGCGGGAGTAGGTGAACCTCTGGTCGCCGTGCACCACCCGGCTGTAGTCGAGACCCAGCTCGGGATCGGCGATCACCTGGTCCGCCGCCCGGTAGGTCAGGGCGAAGGCGAACGTCGGCGGGGCGATCACGTCGGGGTGGCCGAGGGCCCTCGCCGCCTCCGGATCGGTGTACGCCGGATGGGCGTCCCCCACCGCCTCGGCGAACTCGCGGATCTTCTCCCGGCCCACCTCGTACGGCGCGGTGGGCGGGTAGGACCGCCCGACGAAGGACTGGTCCAGGGGCATCGGCAGCTCCTCACGGTGAAACGGTGGCACCCGGGCACCTGTGCGGACCCGGGGTACCCGCCATGGTGCGGCATCGCGGTCCAGGGAAGGTGGAACGGGGGGCCGGTGCCGCGGGGTGAAACGCCGGGAGGCCGCCCCCACGGTCGGGGGCGGCCTCACAGGCGTGCCTGTCCGGGCCGGGCGGCCGCACCCATCAGACGGGTGGGCGCGCGGCCGGTGTCAGCGGGTCTCGCGGTGCGCCGTGTGGCGGTTGCAGCGCGGGCAGTGCTTCTTCATCTCCAGGCGGTCCGGGTCGTTGCGCCGGTTCTTCTTGGTGATGTAGTTCCGCTCCTTGCACTCCACGCAAGCCAGCGTGATCTTGGGGCGAACATCGGTGGCAGCCACTGGAGTGCCTTCCTAGAACGAAAAGACGACTGAACGCAGACAAGAGTAGCCGACCGGGAGGACAACCCCACAATCGGCTACGCGGGGTAGCGGTGACCGGACTTGAACCGGTGACACAGCGATTATGAGCCGCTTGCTCTACCGACTGAGCTACACCGCCACGGGGGAACGTGCGCCTCGCCTCACGACGAGGCGCCATCCCTTCCGAGCCCCAATACGGAATCGAACCGTAGACCTTCTCCTTACCATGGAGACGCTCTGCCGACTGAGCTATTGGGGCGAGCGAGGAAGACATTACACGGTTCGTGGCCGAAGGTGAAATCCGATTCGGGCCGCGCTGAGCACGTCACTCCCGCGGGCGGGTAACGGGGCCGGGCGGCGTCCGAGGCCGCCGGGCCGGGCGCGTCGGACGGCCGCGGCGGGCGCCGCGCGCTCCGGTCGCGGGGCGGGGTTCCGGCCGCGGGGCGGCCGGTGCACGGGCGGGTCCGCGGGAGGCCGGGGAGCAGGCGGCGGAGGCGGCCGGGCGGCGGCGAGGGGGCGCCGGAAGGGGCCCGGCGCGCGCCCGCGGGCGACGGCCGCGCCCCCCGACCGCGCCGGTACGACTATTCCCCTCCTCCCCGATGGGCGGGCCCGCCCGCCCTACGCTCGGAGGACGTGATCATGTACGGCGCTCCGGCGCGGCCCGGCGACGGCCCGCGCGGGGGGCCGTCCCCGCCCGCGACGTACAGGAGGAGCGCCCATGGCCGGCAGCGCGCGTTCCGGCGGGCCGCCCGGCCCCGGCGGCCCCACCGGCCCGACGGGTCCCACCGGTCCCGGCGGCCGGGAGCCGGCGCCCGCGGGGCCGACCGAGGCCGAGGCCCTGCTGCTCTCCGGCGCGCGGCTGCCCGACGGCCGCACCGTGGACATGCGGCTGGGCGGCGGGCGCATCGAGGCCGTCGGCACCTCGGGGAGCCTGCACGCCCCGGGCGAGCGCGTCGACCTGTCCGGCTACCTGCTGCTGCCCGCCCCCGCCGAGCCGCACGCCCACCTGGACACGGCGCTGACCGCGGAGAGCCTGGGCGCCCCGCCGCCCACCGGCCCCGAGGACGTGCGGCGGCGCGTCACCGAGGCCGCGCTGCTCCAGCTCGGCCACGGCACCACCGCGATCCGCACCCATGTGCGCATCGGCGACGTGCGGGGCCTGCGGACCATGGAGGCCGTGCTCCAGTCCCGGCGCTCGCTGCGCGGCCTGGTGGACGTCTCGGCGGTGGCCGTGCCGCGGGTGCTCACCGGCGTGGCCGGGGCGGACAGCCTGGCGATGCTGCGGGACGCGCTGAAGATGGGCGCCTCCGTGGTGGGCGGCTGCCCCGACCTCGACCCCGACCCGGCCGGGTACGTGGAGGCGGTGCTGCGGGTCGCCGCGGAGTTCGGGTGCGCCGTGGACCTGCACTCCGACGGGGCGGACCCGGCCCGGCTCGGGCGGCTGGCCGCGATGGCCGGCGGCCTGCGGCCCGGGGTGACGATCGGGCCGTGCGACGGGCTGGCCCGGATGCCGCGGGACGCCCTGGCGCGGGCGGCGGCCCAGCTCGCGGCGGCGGGCGTCGCGGTGGTGTGCCTGCCCCAGGGCGGGTGCGGCACGGTGGAGCGGGAGCGCGCCGGGTGGGTGGCGCCGGTGCGGGCGCTGCGCGCGGCCGGGGTGCGGGTGGCGGCGGGCAGCGGGGCGCTGCGGGACCTGGCCAACCCGGTGGGCCGGGCCGACCCGCTGGAGTCGGCGTACCTGCTGGCGTCCTGGGGCGCGGCGGACGCCGACGACGCGTACGAGGCGGTCAGCGGAGTGGCGCGGGGGGTGATGGGGCTGCCCGAGGTGCGGCTGGAGCCGGGGTTCCCCGCGGAGCTGCTGGCGGTGCGGGGGGACAGTGTGGCCGGGGTGCTCTCGGTCGGCTACAGCCGCGTGGTGGTGCACCGGGGCCGGGTGGTGTCCCGCACCAGCGCGGTGCGGGAGTACACCGACGCGGCGGCGCTCGACCTGCCGCGGCAGCTCGGCACGGGAGTGGCGCAGGGCCGGGGGCAGCCGCCGGCGTGAACCGCCGCCGGCCGCGCGCCCGGCCCCTGCGTGTGCGCTGTGCGCGTCAGGCCGCCTGGGTGGTCTCCTCCTCGTACATCCACTCCTCGCCCGAGAAGTCCTCCTCGGACAGCTCGTCGGGCGTGACGGCCCAGGGGGCGGTGGAGAAGCTCTCCATCAGCTCCTCGACGTCCTCCAGCGGCACCTCGGTGGCGCCGGACGGCTTCTCGATGGGGCCGCCCTCGGCGAAGTCGATCCGCAGCGGCAGCTTCTGCCCGGCCTTGACCATCTCCTCGTCCAGTTGCGCGAGGTCGAACGTCACCTCGGACAGCTTGCCGTCCTTGATGAGGACGTCGGCGGTGGCCCGGGTGGTGGGGATCGCCTTCAGGTCCTCCTGGGTCGGCAGCTCCTCGCCGGGGAACTGGGCGCTCAACGGCTCCAGCTCCTTGACCAGGCCGCCGAGCAGCGAGCGGGCGGACGCGGAGACCTCCAGGTGGTCGGCCCCGTCGCGCCTGCCCTTGTCCTTGATCCCGACCTCCCTGCCCAGCAGGCCCTTCAGGCCCTTGAGCAGCTCGTTCTCCTGGCTCTTGGTCAGGTCCTCGCCGGGCTTCGGCTCCTCGCCGGTGAACTCGGACATCCGCTCGTCGAGCTCCTCCAGGTCGGCGTTGTTCACCGACACCCAGCCGCCTTCGAGGAACTCCTCGACGAAGCCGAGCTCCGCGGGCATGCCCTCGGTCAGCTCCTCGACGGACGGGGCGGGTTCGCCGCCGACCTCGGCGATCTGCTCGATGTCGGCGCGGACGTAGGTGGTCTCGCCGACGATCCGCAGCTCCATCAGCCGCTTGAGGTCCTTGGAGAAGCTGATCTCCGCTCCGGTGAAGTCGGCCTCCTCGGCCTTGTTCAGCGGCTTGTCGGCCTGGACGGTGAGGCTGATCCGGCCGCCCGCGAGCAGCTCGGCCGCCTCGCGCGGCAGTTCCTCCCCCTGGCTCTCGGAGATCTTCATCAACTGCTCGGGGGTGGCGTCGAGCCCCAGCTCGACCGAGAGCGACCGCTGTTCCCCGAGCCGGTCGAAGGCGCGGGACAGCTTCTGGCCGGCCGTCAGTTTCTCGACGGCGTCACAGGCGACGACTCCCGCGGTCAGGGCGGCGGCGCAGCCGAGCGCGGTCACGGTCTTGCGTATGGCGGTAATCGGAACCCCCGTAGTGGCAGGTGTGCGGGGGCACAGTTCCCCCGATCACTCCTGGGACGCGCGAGCGCCGCCGACGGTTGCACGCGCGGGCGGCCTAGAGTCGATGTTCATGCGAATCGTTATCGCGGGAGGGCACGGACAGATCGCGCTGCGGCTCGAGCGGCTGCTGGCGGACCGGGGTGACGGCGTCGCCGGGCTGATCCGCAGCCAGGAGCAGGCGCGGGACCTGGTGGCGGCCGGCGCGGAGCCCGTCGTGGCGGACCTGGAGTCGGCGGAGGTGGCGGAGGTGGCCGCCGTCCTGGAGGGCGCGGACGCGGCGGTGTTCGCGGCGGGCGCGGGCCCGGGCAGCGGGACGGAGCGCAAGCAGACGGTGGACTTCGGGGCGGCGGTGCTGTTCGCGGACGCGGCGGAACGGGCCGGGGTGCGCCGCTACCTGATGGTGTCGTCCATGGGCGCGGACAGCGAGCCGCCGCCCGGCACCGACCCGGTGTTCGCCGCCTATCTGCGGGCGAAGGGCGCGGCCGACCGGGACCTGAGGCGGCGCACCTCGCTGGAGTGGACGATCCTGCGGCCGGGGCGGCTGACGAACGAGCCGGGCACCGGCCTGGTGCGGCTCGGGGACCGCACGGGCCGCGGGGACGTGCCGCGCGACGACGTGGCGGCGGTGCTGCTGGCGCTGCTGGACGAGCCGGCGTCGGCGGGTCTCGTGCTGGAGCTGGTCGGCGGTCCGACGCCGGTCGCGGAGGCGGTGCGGGCGGCGGCGGGCGGGGGGCCGCTTCCGGCGGGGTGACGGCGGGCGGGGGCGGGCGGGCGGCGCGGGCGGCGCGGTGGGTCGGCGCGGTGGGTCGGCGCGGTCAGGGTGTGAGGGCGGGCCGGGGTTCGCCGGGGGCCGGGGCGGCGAGGAGCGCGGCCACGTCGTCGGCGGTCCAGCGGTCGGCCACACCCGGGCAGTCGGCGAGGTACGCGGCGACGGTGCGCCCGTCCCAGCCGTGCGCCTGGGCCAGCCCCGCGGCGAGGTGGCGCAGGTAGGCGGGGGCCGGGGCGTTCTTGGGGACGTCGGCCATGGCCCAGGGGGCGGTGAAGGTGACGACGGGCAGGCCGTCGAGCAGGCCGGTGCAGACCAGGGTCTCGTACCGCCCGTCGCCGATCCGCATCCGGCCGTGGCGCAGCAGCGCGGCGAGGTCCAGGTCGCGCCCGGGCTCGCGGCCCATCTCCTGCGCGGCGATGTCGGAGAACTGCGCCAGGGTGAGCAGGTGGGCGCGGGCCGCCGTCCGGCCGCCGGCGTCCGGGTCGTGGAAGGCCATGCCGCCGGTCCAGGTCCGCGACTCCAGCGCGAAGTAGAGCCTGCCGGGGAGGTGGACGGGCACCGACCCGGCGGGCGGGCGCGGGTCGCGGCAGCCCGGGTAGTGGCGGGCGCCGCCGGGCGGGCAGCCGCCGCCGAGGTAGGCGGCGAGGCGGGCGAGGCTCATGTTGGAGCCGAAGGCGGCGTACCAGAGCCGCTCGGGAGCGGCCGGGCGCGCGGTGCCGGGCGCGGGCAGCGGCTCGATCCGCCGCGGGCCGCCGGTCACGGGCTCGCCCACCGTCCCTCCCTGGTCGTCGCCGGGCCGTGGTGTGCACGACACGACCAGGCCCCTGGCCGCTTGCGCGCACCAGGGGCCTGGTCGAAATGTGGCGGGTGCAGGGTTCGAACCTGCGTAGGCGTAAGCCGACAGATTTACAGTCTGCTCCCTTTGGCCGCTCGGGCAACCCGCCGGGAATGCCGTCCGGATCTCCCTCGGAGATCCCTGGCGACGACGTAAACCATACCCGATCCCGAGGGGTGCTCTGCCACCCGATTACCGGTGGCGCGGCCCTCGCGGCACGCCCGGGAGCTGGTAAGCGGTCGCTAAGGTGGGCGAGGACGGCCCGCGTCCGCGGGTCGTCGCCGTCAACAGCCACCAAGGAGCCAACAGAACATGGCCGACTCCAGTTTCGACATCGTCTCGAAGGTCGAGCGGCAGGAGGTCGACAACGCGCTGAACCAGGCATCGCGCGAGATCGCGCAGCGGTTCGACTTCAAGAACGTGGGCGCTTCGATCGGGTGGTCCGGCGAGCGGATCGAGATGAAGGCGACCTCCGAGGAGCGGGTCAAGGCGGTCCTGGACGTCTTCCAGTCCAAGCTCGTCAAGCGCGGCATCTCCCTGAAGGCGCTGGACGCAGGGGAGCCGCAGGCGTCGGGCAAGGAGTACAAGATCTTCGCCACCATCCAGGAGGGCATCTCCCAGGAGAACGCGAAGAAGATCTCCAAGATCATCCGGGATGAGGGCCCCAAGGGCGTCAAGGCCCAGATCCAGGGCGAGGAGCTGCGGGTCAGCTCCAAGAGCCGGGACGACCTCCAAGCCGTGATCGCCCTGCTCAAGGGCAAGGACCTGGACTTCGCGGTGCAGTTCACCAACTACCGCTGACCGGCCGGGGTGACGGCCCTGACCGGGTGCGGTCGGGCCCGTCCGCCCCTGCGCGGCGGGGGCGGACGCCGACCTTCGCGCCCCTCGTCCGCCGCCCCCGGCGCGGCTACCGCGCCGCGAACGGCTGGTCGCTGGGGACGACCTCGCGGCCCAGGGGGACCAGGGAGACGGGGATCAGCTTGAAGTTGGCGATCCCCAGCGGGATGCCGATGATCGTGACGCACAGCAGGATGCCGGTGACGATGTGGCCGAGGGCCAGCCACCAGCCCGCCACCAGGAACCAGATCACGTTGCCCACCGCCGACATCGCGCCCGCGTCGCGCCGGACCACGGTGGTGCGGCCGAACGGCCACAGGGCGTAGCCGGCGATACGGAACGACGCCACGCCGAACGGGATCGTGATGATCAGCACACAGCAGATGATCCCGGCGATGGCGTAGCCGATCGCCAGCCAGATGCCGCTCAGTACCAGCCAGATGATGTTCAGGACCGTCTTCACGATCGATAGCCTGCCATCCGTTCGAGCCGGGCGATACGATCCGCCATCGGCGGGTGGGTGGAGAACAGCCTGCTCATGCCGTCACCCGGCCGGAACGGGTTGGCGATCATCATGTGGCTCGCCGTCTGGAGCCGGGGCTCGGGCGGCAGCGGCAGGCTCTTGGTGCCGGCGTCCAGCTTGCGCAGGGCGTTCGCCAGGGCGAGCGGGTCGCCGGTGAGCTGGGCTCCCGAGGCGTCGGCCTCGTACTCGCGCGAGCGGCTCACGGCCAACTGGATCAGGCTGGCGGCCAGCGGGCCGAGGACCAGGATCAGCAGCATGCCGAACAGGCCGGGGCCCTCGTCGTCGTCGCTGCGGCCGATCGGTATCAGCCAGGCGAAGTTCACCAGGAACATCACCACGCTGGCCAGCGCGCCCGCGATCGAGGAGATGAGGATGTCGCGGTTGTACACGTGCGAGAGCTCATGACCGATCACCGCCCGTAGTTCCCGCTCGTCGAGGATGCGCAGGATCCCGTCGGTGACGCACACGGCGGCGTTGCGCGGGTTGCGGCCGGTGGCGAACGCGTTCGGGGCGGCCGTGGGCGATATGTACAGGCGGGGCATGGGCTGGCGGGCCGCCGTGGACAGCTCGCGGACCATCCGGTACAGGGCGGGCGCCTCGAACTCGCTGACCGGGCGGGCCCGCATCGCGCGCAGGGCCAGCTTGTCGCTGTTCCAGTAGGCGTAGGCGTTGGTCCCCAGGGCCACCAGGAACGCGATCATCAGCCCGGTGCGGCCGAAGAATCCGCCGATGACCAGGATGAGCGCGGACAGACCCCCGAGGAGTACGGCGGTTTTCAACCCGTTGTGCCGGCGGTGCACGGTTCGCCCTCCAAGCGTGCGGCAGGGGGTTCCCTTCCTGGCAGGTTTCCCGCGGGGGTGTCCTGCATGTGGACTTTTCTTCCCCGCACTGGTCAACGTTCTGCACCGAGTGCTAGTTCCCTTGTGCACGCCGGGCGGGGCGGGGCCCCGCCGGGGCGGTCAGAACAGGGTGCCGGTGGCGAAGCGCAGGACCAGTTGCGGGGCGCCGGAGAGGGCGACGCCGAGGACCAGCGCGGCGGCGATGGCCGCGGTGAGCGGGTACGGGGTGCGGGGGCCGGGTCCGGCGGGCGCCGGGGCCTGCTCCGGACGGGCGAACAGCACCGCCGTCCACCGCAGGTAGTAGTACAGGGCGGCGGCGACGTTGACGGCCATCACCAGGGCGAGCCAGCCGAGCCCCGCGTCCACGGCCGTGCGGAACACCGCGACCTTCGCGAACAGGCCGATCACCCCGGGCGGCAGCCCGGCCAGGCACAGCAGGAAGAAGCCGAGGGAGAGCGCGGCCAGGGGGTGGGAGGAGAACAGGGCGCGGTAGTCGGTGATCCGGTTGTGCCGGTGGACGCGGCCGACCAGGGCGGCGACGGCGAACGCGCCGAGGTTGACGGCCGCGTACATCAGCGCGTACGCGACGGTGGCGCCGACCGTCTCCTCCGGGTCGTCGTGGTACCCGGCGGCGGCCAGCGGCACCATCAGGTACCCGGCCTGCCCCACCGAGGACCAGGCCAGCAGCCGCACCGCGCTGAGCGGGTGGTCCGCGCGCTGGCGCAGCGCGGCGGCGTTGCCCGCGGTCATGGTGATCGCGGCGAGCACGGCGAGCGCCGGGCCCCAGGTGCCGGAGTGGGGCCGGAAGGCGACGACGGTGAGCAGGATCAGCCCGGAGAAGCCCGCGGACTTGCCGACGACGGAGAGGTAGGCGGCGACCGGCAGGGGGGCGCCCGCGTAGGTGTCGGGCACCCAGAAGTGGAACGGCGCGGCGGCGAGCTTGAACGCGAAGCCGACCAGGGTGAGGGCCACGCCCAGGTGGGCGAGCGCGGTCAGCGGCTCGTCGACGTCGGCCAGGCCGCGGGCGACGGCGTCCAGGTGCATGCTGCCGGTGGCGGCGTAGACGAAGCTGATGCCGAGCAGGGTCACGGCGGTGGCGGTGACCGAGGACAGGAAGAACTTCAGCGCCGCCTCGGACGACCTGCGGTCCTCGCGCGCGAGGCCGACCAGCGCGAACGCGGGCAGCGAGGCCACCTCCAGGGCGACGACGAGGGTGGCCAGGTCCCGGGACGCGGGCAGCAGGGCGGCGCCGCAGGCGGAGCACAGCAGCAGGAACCAGTACTCGCCCGCGGGCAGCGCGCTCTCCCGCACCGCGTGCACGGACAGCAGCGCGGTCAGCAGGGCGCCGCCGATGACGAGGAACTGGACGGCGAGCGCGAAGTGGTCCGCCGCGTACGAGCAGTGCCCTTCGCCGGTGGTCAGGCAGAAAGTGGTGCGGTCGCCGTCGGTCAGCGGCAGCAGGGACAGGCCGGCCAGCACCGTGCCGGCCACGGCGCCGCGGGCGAGCCAGACCTTGCGCTCCTCGGGCAGGAACAGGTCGGCCACGAGCACGGCCAGCGCGGTCAGCGCCAGCACGAGCGGCGGGGCGACGGCCACCCAGTCGACGGACTGGACGA
Organism: Streptomyces capparidis; assembly: GCF_054782095.1. Lineage (NCBI taxonomy): Bacteria > Bacillati > Actinomycetota > Actinomycetes > Kitasatosporales > Streptomycetaceae > Streptomyces > Streptomyces capparidis. The sequence continues at coordinate 59,018 of NZ_BAAGTD010000046.1, forward strand.
GGGAGGTCATCGGCTGCCTCCGAGGAGCGTCTGCACGGCGGGGTCGCTGAGGCTGAGCAGGACGGCGGGCCACAGCCCGGCGAGGACGGTGAGGGCCACCAGCGGGCTCCACGCGGCGATCTCGTGCGCCCGCACGTCGGGGAACGCGGCCCGCTCCCGGTCGGCCGGCAGCTCGCCCATGCACACGCGGCGCACCACCAGCAGCAGGTAGGCGGCGGTCAGCAGGGTGCCGAACGCGGCCAGGGAGAGGAACACCAGGTAGGCGGGGCGGCTGAGCCCTTCGGCGGGCCGGTACGCGCCGAACATCGCCAGCATCTCGCCCCAGAACCCGGCGAGCCCGGGCAGCCCGAGGGAGGCGACCGCCGCGAACGCGAGCAGGCCGCCCAGGCGCGGGGCCCGGCCGTACAGGGCGGCGCCGGCGCCCGCGGCGAACCGGTCCAGGTCGCTCGTCCCGAACCGCTCCTTGACCGCGCCGACCAGGAAGAACAGCAGGCCGGTGATGAGCCCGTGGGCGACGTTGGCGAACAGGGCTCCGTTGACGCCGGTCGGGGTGAGCGTGGCGATCCCGAGCAGCACGAAGCCCATGTGGCCGACCGACGAGTACGCGATCAGCCGCTTGAGGTCCGCGGAGCCGCCGGCGGCGAAGGGCGCGCGGCGGGTGCCCTTCGGGGTGGCGGCGGGGCGCGGCAGGACCAGGGAGAGGCAGACGAGAGAACCGTAGAGGATGCCTGTGACAGCGAAGGCCGCCAGGTACGGCGCGAGGGTCTGCGCGCCGTCGGGCGCTGCGGGCAGCACGATCCGGACGAAGCCGTAGGTGCCCATCTTCAGCAGCACCCCGGCCAGCAGCACCGAGCCGACGGTGGGGGCGGCGGTGTGGGCGTCGGGCAGCCAACTGTGCAGCGGCCACATCGGCGCCTTCACGGCGAGGCCGAGGCCGATGGCGAGCACGGCGACCACCTGGGTGCCGTGGGAGAGCCCGGCGCCGTGCCGGTCGGCGAGCTCCACCATGTCGAAGGTCCCGGCGCGCAGACCCAGCAGGAGCAGGCCGAGCAGCATCACGGCGGAGCCGAGCAGCGTGTACAGCACGAACCGCCAGGCCGCCGCCTCGCGTCCCTCGCCGCCCCAGCGGGCGACGAGGAAGTACATCGGGATCAGCACGATCTCGAAGGCGAGGAAGAACAGGATCAGGTCCAGCGCCGCGAAGGTGCCCAGCATGCCGGTCTCCAGCAGGAGCAGCAGGGCCACGAACGCGCGCGGGGCGGGGCCCTCGGGCATCCGGTGGTAGCTGTACAGGGCGCACAGGAAGGTCAGCAGCGCGGTCAGCACCACCAGCGGCAGCGACACGCCGTCCACGCCCAGGTGGATCCGGATGTCCAGGGCCGGGATCCAGGAGATGTCGGTGGTGGCCTGCATCCTGGACGGGTCGTCGTGGTCGAACCCGGCCGCGAGGACGACGGACAGCAGCAGCACGGCGCCGGTGACGGTCACGCCGTGCCGCAGGACGGCCTGGTCGGGGCCGCGGCCGCGCAGCCCGGGGGGCGCCGGGAGGAGCGCCGCGACCGCGCCCGCGGCGGGGAGGAGGACGATCGCGGCCAGCAGGACCTGGAGGGCGGTGTCGTTCACGGTGCTGCTCACGCTCCCACGGCGGCGAGGACGGCGAGGACGACCGCGCCGGCGAGAAGGGCGCTGAGGTAGGTCTGCACGTTGCCGGTCTGCGCCCGGCGCACGGCGGCGCCGAGCAGGCCGGGGGAGCGGCCCGCGGTGCGGACGTAGGACTCGACGACCTCCTGGTCGAGGAAGCGGGCCAGGCGGGCGGCGGCGAGCGCGGGGCGGACGGCGACGGCGCGGTACAGGGCGTCCAGGTGGAAGCCGTGGACGGCGGGGCCGTACAGCGGGCCGAGCAGCAGGCGCCCGGGGTCGGTGGCGTCGGGTTCGCCGCCGGCGCGCGCGGTCACGGTCTGCCGCGCGCCGACGGCGATGGCCTCGGTGGTGGCGGCGTCGGTGTCGGGGGGCGCGGTGCGGGCCGTGCCGCGGGCGCTGCCGTCGAAGGCGCGCCACGCCGCCCAGGTGACGAGGATGCCGACGAGCGCCATGCCGGTGCCGAGGACGGAGGTGACCAGGGTCGGGTCCAGGGACCCGCCGTCGAAGTACTCCGGCAGCGTGCCGACGGCCAGGCCGAGGGCGAGGGCGGGGACGGCGAGGAACCACAGCGTCCAGCGCATGACGGCGGGCTCGGGGGACAGCGGAGGGTGGTCGGCGCCGGGGGCCCGGGCCGCCTCGGGTGTCCGCGCCGCCCGGTGGGCGGGGGCCGGGGCGCCGCCGAAGGCGCGCAGCCACAGCCGGGTGGCGTAGGCGGCGGTGAGCAGGGCGGTGAGCAGGCCGCTGATCAGCACGGTCCAGCCGACGGCGCCGGGGACCCGGTCCAGGTGGCCGGTGGCCGCGTGCTCGGCGGCGCGCAGCACGGACTCCTTGCTGAAGAAGCCGGAGAAGGGGAAGACGGCGGCGAGCGCGGCCAGGCCGATCGTCATGGTCCAGAACGCGTCGGGGACGCGGGCGCGCAGGTCGCCCATGCGGGACATCGCGGCGAGGGAGTTGGTGCCCGCCGCGTGGATGACCACGCCCGCGCCGAGGAACAGCAGCGCCTTGAACGCGCCGTGGGTGAGCAGGTGGAACGCCGCCGCGCCGCGGTCGCCCACGGCCAGGGCGCCGGTCATGTAGCCCAACTGGCCGATCGTGGAGTAGGCCAGGACCCGTTTGATGTCGTCCTGGGCGAGCGCGCACAGCGCGGAGCCGATCATGGTGAGGGCGGCCATGGCGGCGAGGACGGCGAGCACCACCTCGGACAGCAGGAACACCGGCAGCAGCCGGGCGACGAGGTAGACGCCCGCGGCGACCATGGTGGCGGCGTGGATCAGCGCGGAGACGGGCGTGGGGCCGGCCATGGCGTCGGGCAGCCAGGTGTGCAGCGGGAACTGGGCGGACTTGCCCGCGACGCCGGCGAGCAGCAGCAGGCCGATCAGGGTGGGGTGGCTCAGGCCGCCGCTGACGGCGGCGGTGAGGATGCCGTTGATCCGGAACGTCCCGGCGTCGGCGGCAAGGGCGAACACGCCGATCAGGAACGGCACGTCGCCGAGCTTGGTGATCAGGAACGCCTTCAGGGAGGCGGAGCGCGCGGCCGCTGTCTCCCAGTAGTGCCCGACCAGGAAGTACGAGCAGATGCCCATGACCTCCCAGCCGACGAGCAGCACCATCAGGTCGCCGGAGTAGACGACCAGCAGCATCGCCGCGGTGAACAGGGAGACCAGGGCGGCATAGGAGGGATAGCGGGGGTCGTCGCGCAGGTAGCCGGTGGAGTAGATCTGCACGGCGCTCGCCACCACGGCGACCAGGACGGCGGCGAGGGTGGCGAAGCCGTCGAGGTGCAGGGCGAGGTCCACGGGCACGGAGCCGGTGGGGGTGAGCCGGGTGGCGGCGACCTCGGCGGGCCCGGTGCCCTGGCGGGCGAGGACCACGGCGGCGAGCACGGCCGCGGTCAGCGTGGGCAGCACCGCGAGGGGGCGCGCCCAGCCGGGGGCGGTGCGGCCGGTGAGCAGGCCCGCGGCGGCCCCGAGGAACGGCAGGAGCGGGACGAGGGCGGCGAGGGTGACGGTCACGCGAGGGCCTTCCCAGGCTCGGTGCCGCCGGCGGCGGGGGTGCCCGCGGCGGGGTTGTCCACAGAGGGGTTTTCCACAGGCTCGCGGCCGGGGTGGTCACTGTCCGTGAGAGGTGTCATTCTGTCGGTGAGGTCGGTGAGCCGGTCCACATCGGCCGTACCCCGGTTGCGGAAGACCAGCAGGACGATCGCCAGGCCGATGCCGATCTCGGCGGCGGCGATGGTGATGGTGAACAGGGTGAGCGCCTGGCCGGCGTGCAGGGTGTCGCGCAGCCACACGTCGAAGGCGACCAGGTTGAGGTTGACCGCGTTGAGCATCAGCTCGACGGACATCAGCACGAGGATGGCGTTGCGCCGGGCCAGCACACCGTAGAGCCCGACGCTGAAGAGCAGCGCGGCGAGCACGGCGGGATAGACGAGGTGCATCAGCGCTCCTGCTCGGGCGGGGCGGGGGCGGTGCGGGAGGGGGCGGTCCCGTCCGCCGTCCGGCCCGCGGGGCGCCGGCCACCGGAGCCGGTGCCGCCGGAGCCGGTGCCGCCGGACGAGCGGCGGCGGGACAGGACGATGGCGCCGACCAGCGCGGAGAGCAGCAGCACGGACAGCGCCTCGAACGGCAGCACCCAGTGCCGGAAGAGGCTTTCGCCGGTGACCTCGGCGGAGCCCTGGACGGAGCCGTCCAGGTCGATCCAGGTGCTGCGGAAGGCGTCCACGACGACGGTGACGAGGGTGGCCGCGGCGGCCGCGGCCACGGCGAGGGCGACCCACCGGTTGCCGGAGTCGGCGTCGGGCGAGCGCCCGATGGGCGCCTTGGTGAGCATCAGGCCGAACAGGAGGAGGACCACGACGGATCCCACGTAGATCAGCACCTGCACCCAGGCGATGAACTCGGCGGTGAGGAGGAGGTATTCGACGGCGAGCCCGCCCAGCGCGACCACCAGCCACAGCGCGGCGTGCACCAGTTGCCTGGTGGTGACGGTGATGACGGCGGCGCCGAGTGTGACCACACCGACCAGGAGGAAGAGGATCTCGACACCGTTCGGGGAGAGGAAGCCGTTGCCCTCGGCGGCCAGGTTCACGCCTCCCCCTCCCGCCGCGGCCGGCCGGCGGAGGTGTCCCGCCCGGGCCCGGCGCCCCGGTCGTCCGCCCCGCCCCGGTCGTCCGCCCCGGGGCGGGGGGCCGCCGGGGTCTGGGCGGCGGCGAGCTTCTCGGCGGCCTTGCGGGCGGCGGCCAGCTCCTTGGGTTCCTCGGCGCCGGGGTCCAAGGCCGGCGGGGCGGGCACCGTCCACATCCACTCGCGCAGCCGGTCCCGCTCGTGGGTGAGGTCGAGGATGTCCTCCTCGGCGTACTCGAACTCCGGGGACCAGAACAGCGCGTCGAAGGGGCACACCTCCACGCAGATGCCGCAGTACATGCACAGCGAGAAGTCGATGGCGAAGCGGTCCAGCACGTTGCGGCTGCGCTCCCGGCCCCCGGGCGCGGCCGGGGGCACCGTCTCCTTGTGGGAGTCGATGTAGATGCACCAGTCCGGGCACTCGCGGGCGCACAGCATGCAGACCGTGCAGTTCTCCTCGAACAGCCCGATCACCCCGCGGGAGCGCGGCGGCAGCTCCGGCAGGGCGTCGGGGTACTGGTCGGTGACCGAGCGGCGGGTCATCGTCCGCAGGGTGACGGCCAGGCCCTTGGCCAGGCCGCGGCCCGGCAGGCTCTTCCTCGGGGTCGCGGTCACGAGATCACCACCTTCACCACGCCGGTGAGCGCGATCTGGGCGAGGGCCAGGGGGATGAGCACGGTCCAGGCGAGCTTTTGGAGCTGGTCCTCGCGCAGCCTCGGATAGCTCGTCCTGAGCCAGATGACGACGAACGCCAGCACGGCCGCCTTCAGCAGCGTCCACAGCCAGCCGAGGGCGTCCGACCAGGGGCCGTGCCAGCCGCCGAGGAACAGCACGGTGGTCAGCAGGCACAGCACGACGATGCCCGCGTACTCGGCGAGGAGGAACAGCGCGAAACGCAGCCCGGTGTACTCGGTGTACGCACCGAAGATGATCTCGGAGTCGGCCACCGGCATGTCGAAGGGAGGACGCTGCAACTCGGCCAGCCCGGCCACGAAGAAGACCACACCGCCGACGATCTGCCACGGCACCCACCACCACTGGAACTCCGCCACGATCCCGGGGAGGGCCAGGGTGCCCGCGGCCATGGCGACCGAGGCCGCGGCGAGCAGCATCGGCAGCTCGTAGGCCATGAGCTGGGCGGCGGTGCGCAGACCGCCCAGGAGGGAGAACTTGTTGGCCGAAGCCCACCCGGCCATGAGGGAGCCGAGCACCCCGACGCCCATCACGGCCAGCACGAAGAACAGCCCGGCGTCCACGACCTGCCCGACGAACCCGTCCGGGCCGATCGGCAGGACGATCATCACGACCAGGTACGGGAGGAGGGCGACGGCCGGGGCGAGCTGGAAGATCCGCCGGTCCGCACCGGCGGGGACCACGTCCTCCTTCTGCGCGAACTTCACCCCGTCCGCTATCAACTGGGCCCAGCCGTGGAAGCCGCCCGCGTACATGGGCCCGAGGCGGCCCTGCATGTGGGCCATGGCCTTGTGCTCGGCCTGGCCGACGAGCAGGGGCAGCACGAGGAACGCCGCGAGGACGGCGACGAGCCGCAGGGCGACTTCGAGCGCGTCGTTCACGCTTCCTCCTCGGGGGCGGGGCGGGGGCTGGGGCCCGGGGCGGGGCCGGGCTCGGGCTCCGGCTTGCGGGCAGGCCCGGGCTCGGCCGCGGGGCCGGGCTCCGGGGCGGGCTCGGGCTCCGGGGCGGGCTCGGGCCGGGACGCGGGCCCCGGCTCGGCTGCGGGCTCCTGGGGCGGCTGCTGCCACGGGGCGTCGGTGGTGCGGCGGCGGGGCGGGGCCGGGCGGTCCTGGGTGGGGGCGGCGCCGGGGTCCCCGGGGGTGGGGGTGGTCCGGCCGGCCGAGCCCTGGGCGGCGGAGCGGGTGCGGCGGGGCCGGTCACCGGCGGCGCGGGCCGGGCGCTCCCTGGCCGGGGCCTCGGGCAGGGTGCCCTTCAGCGGGCCCCAGGTGTTGGGGTCGGGCACGCCCGGGGGCAGCATCTGGCGGCGGCGCGGGGGGCCGCCGTGGTCGGACTCGCCGGGCTCCTTGGCGCCGGGCCACGCCTTGGCCACGCGGGCGGCCAGCACGAACTCCTTGCGCAGCGGGTGGCCCTCGAAGCCCTCGGGCAGCAACAGCGGCAGCAGGTGGGGGTGGCCGGTGAAGTCCACGCCGAACATCTCGTGGGTCTCGCGCTCGTGCCAGGAGGCCCCGGCGTACACCCCGGTGGCGGTGGGCAGGACGGGGGCGTCGTGCGGCACCAGGGTGCGCAGCAGCAGCCGCCGCACGGGGGTGCCGACGGCCACGAGGTGGGCGGCGACGAACAGGCCGCGGCCGGGCTCGTCCACGGCGCTGAGCCAGTCGAACCAGGTGCAGCCGAGCACGTCCCGGGCGGCGGTCAGCGCCTCGGTCCAGGCGGCGGCCGGGACGTCCACGGTGAGCAGCCCGTAGGTCTCCTCCGCGGTCGCGCCCTCGCCGAAGATCTCGGCGGCGGCGGCCCCGGCGTCGTCGCCCCCCGCGGTCAGTCGCTCGAAGGTCACCGGCCCGCCTCTCCACCCGGCGCGGTTCCGCCCGGCGCGGTTCCGCCCGGCGCGGCGGCCTCGCCGCCCGGCGGCACGGGGGCCCGCACCAGGTCGCTGGTGAGGGCGGAGGCGGGCGGGGCGGGGCGGGCCGCGGTGCCGTACCGCTCCCCCAGGGACTCCCGGGCGATCTTCTCCTGGAGCTTGAGGATGCCTTGGAGCAGCGCCTCGGGCCGCGGCGGGCAGCCGGGCACGTACACGTCGACGGGGATGATCTGGTCCACGCCCTTGGTGACCGAGTACGAGTCCCAGTAGGGCCCGCCGCAGTTCGAGCAGGCGCCGAAGGAGATCACGTACTTGGGCTCGGGCATCTGCTCGTACAGCCGCTTGACGGCCGGGGCCATCTTGTCGGTGACGGTGCCCGAGACCACCATCAGGTCGGCCTGCCGGGGGCCGGGCGCGAACGGGATCACGCCCAGCCGGATGAAGTCGTGGCGGGCCATGGACGCGGCGATGAACTCGATGGCGCAGCAGGCCAGCCCGAAGTTGAACACCCACAGGCTGTAGCGGCGCCCCCAGTTCAGGACGATCTTCATGGGCTCGGGGGCGAGCCGCGACAGCGGGCCGAGCCGGGGCGGGCGGACCGCGGGCATCCCGAGCGGCACCGCGGCGGACCCGCTCCGGGCGGTTGGGTTCATGTCCACTCCAGAACGCCCTTCTTCCAGGCGTACAGCAGGCCGACGGCCAGGAAGCCGATGAAGACGAACATCTCCACCAACGTCGTACCTCCGAACCCGTCCGCGGCGAAAACCGTGGCCCACGGGAAGAGGAAGATCGCGTCGACCGCGAAGATCACGTACAGGAAGGAGTACACGTAGTAGCGAATCTGGGTGTGCGCCCAGCCCTCGCCGACCGGGTCCACGCCGCACTCGTACGTCAGCAGCTTCTCGGGCGTGGGCACCACGGGCCGCAGCAGCCGCCCGGCGCCGAACGCCACCGCCACGAACAGCACCCCGACCACGGCGACGAGCCCGACCACCGAGTACCCGTCGAAGTAGCCTGCCGCGACCTGGCGGGTCGCTTCCACGGTCACCTCCGCCACGTCCTTGAAATCGTCCCGGTCCGCAACTGCCCGCTGTTCGATGGTCCTGTCCGCCTGCGCGGCGCGCCGTCCCGCCCCGTGCTCCCGGTGATCCGCCGGGATTCGATCCGTTTCGGCAGGGAGTGAGTCTAGGGCCTGGGCCGGTGTCCGGCTGCAAGTGCGGGGCGCGGGCTAGCACAATCCCTCGGGGGCGCGGCGGCGCTCGGGGCGCCGGGGAACGGGGGAAAACCCCACCACGGCACACCGATCCGCCCCATGGCGCACCTCGCGGCGCCCGCTCGATCCTGGCGCCGGGCGTACCGCCCGGCAGGGTCGCGGGGGTACGGCGACCAAGTGATCCGGTCGGCGGCGCCGCGGACCGGCGAGGGACGGAAACGGGAGAAGTGACAGACAACCCGAGCACCACGAAGCTGCCGCCGCCGCGCCCGGTGTTCGGCGCGGTGACCTTCAAGGAGATCGTCTACCTGCTGCTGAACCTGCCGATGGACATCGCCGGGTTCGTGTACGTGGTGGTGATGCTGTCGCTGGGCGGCGGGCTCGCGGTGACGGTGGTGGGCCTGCCCCTGCTCTCGCTCGGCCTGCTGGGCTGCCGCGCGGCGGGCCGGGTGGAGCGGGCCCGCGCCCGCGCCCTGCTCGGGGTGGAGATCGCCGACCCGTCACCGCCCCGGCCGCGCGGCACCGGTTTCCTGCCGTGGCTGTGGGCGTCGCTGACGGACCCGGTGGCCTGGCGGCACGCGCTGTACCTGTTCATCCGGCTGCCGTGGGGCATCGCGACGTTCACGATCACCTTGACGGGCCTGTTCGTGGCGTGGCCGCTGATGCCGTGGATCGCCCGGGGCCTGGCCACGGTGGACCGGGTGATGGTGCGGGTGCTGCTGTCGCCGGACGAGGAGCTGGAGCGGCGGATCCGGGAGCTGGAGGAGAGCCGCGGGGTGGTGGTGGACACGGCGGCGGCGGATCTGCGGCGCATCGAGCGGGACCTGCACGACGGCGCCCAGGCCCGCCTGGTCGCCCTCGCCATGGACCTCGGCCTGGCCAAGGAGAAACTCCAAGAGGACCCCGAAGCCGCCGCCCGCATGGTCGAAGAAGCCCACGGCGAAGTCAAGATCGCCCTCCAGGAACTGCGCGACCTCGCCCGCGGCATCCACCCCGCCGTCCTCACCGACCGCGGACTCGACGCCGCCCTGTCCGCCCTCTCCGCACGCTGCACCGTCCCCGTCACCGTCACCGTCGACCTCCCCACCCGCCCCGCACCCGCCATCGAAGGCATCGCCTACTTCACCACCAGCGAACTCCTCACCAACATCAGCAAACACAGCCACGCCACCCACGCCACCGTCGACCTGTGGCGCACCGACGACCGCCTCATGATCCAAGTCACCGACAACGGACACGGCGGCGCCGACCCCACCAAGGGCTCCGGCCTGGCCGGCCTCGCCGAGCGGATCGGGGCGGTGGACGGGGTGTCGGCGGTGGACAGCCCCCCGGGCGGGCCGACGACGGTCACCGTGGAGCTGCCCTGGCGCGACTGAGGGCGGCCGCCGCCGCGCGGTGGCCCCGGCACCACCCGCCGGGGTGGGGATATCCCCCTCCCGAGGACGCCGACGCGCACCATGGGCCGGCGGGCCCCCGGCCGAGCACTCTGGAAGCACCGTGGAGGCGTGCCGCCGCCACGCTCACCAAGCCCGACGATGACCCGACGAGGACCCACCATGGCCACCGCACCCCGGCAATCCCCCCGCCGCCACCTGGTGCCGACCGCGCTGCGGGCGCCCTTCCAGGCCCGCACCTGGCGGGAGTTCCTGCACCTGCTGCTGGACCTGCCCATCGGCATCGTCACGTTCGTCTACGCCGTCACGATGCTCTCGGTGGGCGCCGGACTGCTGATCACCTTCCTGGGCGTGCCGGTGCTGGCCGCCGCCCTGGCCGGCTGCCGGGCCATCGGCACGATGGAGCGGGCCAGGGCCAGGGCGCTGCTGCGGGAGGACGTGCCGTCCCCCGGCCGGGTGCTGCCCCGGCGCAAGGGCCTGCTGGCCTGGACGGGCGCGCTGTTCAGGAGCGGCGTGTCATGGCGGCACGTGCTCTACTCGCTGCTGATGCTGCCGTGGGGCGTCTTCGCGTTCACCGTGGCGCTCACCTTCTGGGCGCACGGCTGGGCGCTGGTGACCTACCCCTTGTGGCGGTGGGTGTTCCCCGAGTTCACCGACGAGCCGGGGCTGATGCTGTACGGCGACGGCGACGGCACCACCTGGTACCTGGACACCCCGGTGGAGATGGCCCTGACCGCGGGCGTGGGCCTGCTGATCTGGATGGCCACGCCGTGGGTGATCCGGGGGCTGGCGACGGTGGACCGGATGATGGTGCGCGGCCTGCTGGCCCCGTCGTCCCTGACCGAGCGGGTGCAGGAGCTGGAGGCGGACCGCGGGGTGGTGGTGGACACGGCGGCGGCGGATCTGCGGCGCATCGAGCGTGACCTGCACGACGGCGCCCAGGCCCGCCTGGTCGCCCTCGCCATGGACCTCGGCCTGGCCAAGGAGAAACTCCAGGAAGACCCCGAAGCCGCCGCCCGCATGGTCGAAGAAGCCCACGGCGAAGTCAAGATCGCCCTCCAGGAACTGCGCGACCTCGCCCGCGGCATCCACCCCGCCGTCCTCACCGACCGCGGACTCGACGCCGCCCTGTCCGCCCTCTCCGCACGCTGCACCGTCCCCGTCACCGTCACCGTCGACCTCCCCACCCGCCCCGCACCCGCCATCGAAGGCATCGCCTACTTCACCACCAGCGAACTCCTCACCAACATCAGCAAACACAGCCACGCCACCCACGCCACCGTCGACCTGTGGCGCACCGACGACCGCCTCATGATCCAAGTCACCGACAACGGACACGGCGGCGCCGACCCCACCAAGGGCTCCGGCCTGGCCGGCCTCGCCGAGCGGCTGGACGCGGTGGACGGGGTCCTGGTGACCCACAGCCCGCCCGGCGGGGGGACCACGGTCACGGCCGAGCTGCCCTGGCGCGCGTGACCGCACCGGGTGTCGTGTCCGCGGCCGGCGCCGTTTGCTGCGATGCTGTGCCACGCGAACCGAACACCCGGGGGTGGAGCGCAGTGGTGCAGGACAGCGTGCGTGTGGTCATCGCCGAGGACTCCGTCCTCCTGAGGGAGGGGCTGACCCGGCTGCTGACCGATCGCGGCCACCAGGTGGTGGCCGGCGTGGGCGACGGAGAGGCACTGCTGGAGGTCGTCGGGCGGCTGGCCGCCTCCGGCGAGCTGCCCGACGTGGTGGTGGCGGACGTGCGGATGCCGCCCACCCACACGGACGAGGGCGTGCGCGCCGCGGTCGCCCTGCGCCGGGACCACCCGGGCGTGGGTGTGCTGGTGCTGTCGCAGTACGTGGAGGAGCAGTACGCCACGGAGCTGCTCGCGGGCAGCAGCCGCGGGGTGGGCTATCTGCTGAAGGACCGGGTGGCCGAGGTGCGGGAGTTCGTGGACGCCGTGGTGCGGGTGGCGGGCGGCGGTACCGCGCTTGACCCGGAGGTGGTGGCGCAGTTGCTGGGCCGCAGCCGCAAGCAGGACGTGCTGACGGCGCTGACCCCGCGGGAGCGGGAGGTGCTGGGCCTGATGGCGGAGGGCAGGACGAACACGGCCATCGCCAAGGAGTTGGTGGTCTCGGACGGCGCGGTGGAGAAGCACGTGAGCAACATCTTCCTCAAGCTGGGCCTGGCGCCCAGCACGGAGGACCACCGCCGGGTGCTGGCCGTGCTCACCTATCTCAACTCCTGACCCACCCCTGATCCACTCCCGTCCCACCGGCCTCAGCTTTCACTCGCGCATTCCCCTGTCCGGCGGTATCCGGCCGGCTCGCGACCCGCTCGACCGGCTCGAGGAGGGCTCGCGGCGGCCTCGCGCCGAGCTCGCCAGACGGCGGAAAAAGCCCTGGAAAACAGGTGGAACATCGAGGATGACGGTGGTGTTGACCATATTCCGGGCACAGGGAAGGTCACCCTTCCTTGCGACGTAGCATGGCTTTGGGAGCCATGCGTCCGGCAGGAGCCGCCGATCCGCCGCCTCGAGGGAGGTCTGTTTCAGTGACCAGCCAGGTCAGCCCTACAGACGAGGGTGCTGTGTCCGATTCTCTTCCGGGTGCCGGGTCCCGTAAAGAGGTGAAGCGCCTCGATAGGGTGATTATTCGCTTTGCGGGCGATTCCGGTGATGGGATGCAGTTGACGGGTGACCGGTTCACCTCGGAGACGGCGTCGTTCGGCAATGACCTGTCGACGTT
>NZ_BAAGTD010000047.1:0-71596 GCF_054782095.1 Streptomyces capparidis
AACCTCAAGATCCTGCTGTTCAACAACCGCATCTACGGGCTGACCAAGGGCCAGTACTCCCCCACCTCCGAGACCGGCAAAATCACCAAGTCCACCCCCATGGGCTCGCTGGACACGCCGTTCAACCCGATCTCCCTGGCCCTCGGCGCGGAGGCGTCGTTCGTGGCACGGACGATCGACTCCGACCGCAAGCACCTCACCAGCGTGCTCCGCGAGGCGGCCCAGCACCCCGGCACGGCGCTGGTGGAGATCTACCAGAACTGCAACATCTTCAACGACGGGGCGTTCGAGGCCCTGAAGGACAAGGAGAGCGCGGTCGAGACGCTGATCCGGTTGGAGCACGGGCAGCCGATCCGCTTCGGCGCCCCCGCCGCCGACGGCCTGGGCTCCAAGGGCGTGGTCCGCGACCCGGCCACCGGCGACCTCACCGTCGTCGACGTCACCGAGGCCGGCACCGACGCCGTCCTCGTCCACGACGCCCACTCCGCGAGCCCCACCACCGCCTTCGCCCTGTCCCGCCTCGCCGACGCCGACACGCTGCACCGCACGCCCATCGGGGTGTTCCGCAGCGTGGAGCGGACGGTGTACGACGAGGCCATGGCCCAGCAGCTCGACCAGGCGGTGACGCGCCAGGGCAAGGGCGACCTGTCGGCGCTGCTCGCGGGCGGCGACACCTGGACCATCCCGGGCTGAACGCCGGGCCGCCCGGGGCCGAACGGTTAAGCGATCCTGTAAGGACCGTTTTAGCGAAACAGCGATGACAACGGCCGCCTCGTGCTGGATAGTCTTCACCAGCGCGGGGCGGCTGCCGCGTGCGCGCGGACGCGAGGGGAGCAGGTGGTCGACATGGCGGCGGACAACGGGGGCGACCAGCGCGCCGGCCTCTGGTACGGCGTCACCGCGTACTCGCTGTGGGGGCTGTTCCCCCTGTACTGGCCGCTGCTCGAGCCGCTGGGCGCGGCCGAGATCCTCGCGCACCGCATGGCGTGGTCCCTGATCGCGGTCCTGGCCATTCTGGCGGTGCTGCGCCGCTGGTCGTGGGTGCCCGTGCTGCTGCGGCAGCCGAGGAAGCTGGCGCTGGTGGCGCTGGCCGCCGCGATCATCTCGGTCAACTGGGGCGTGTACATCTGGGGCGTCAACAGCGGCCACGTCGTCGAGACCTCGCTGGGCTACTTCGTGAACCCGCTGGTCACCATAGCCTTCGGGGTGCTGCTGCTGCACGAGCGGCTGCGCCCGGTGCAGTGGGTGGCCGTCGGCACGGGCGCGGCGGCCGTGGTGGTGCTCACGGTGGGCTACGGCAGGCTGCCCTGGATCGCGCTGGTGCTGGCGTTCTCGTTCGCCCTGTACGGCCTGATCAAGAAGAAGGTGGGCCTGGGCGGCCTGGAGTCGCTTTCGGTCGAGACCGCGGTGATGTTCCTGCCCGCGGTCGGCTTCATCGCCGTGCTGGCGGCGCGCGGCGACGGCACCTTCGGCACCGTGTCGGCGGGCCACACCCTGCTGGTGATGTCGTCGGGCATCGTCACCGCGATACCGCTGGTCGCCTTCGGCATGGCGGCGGTGCGGGTGCCGCTGAGCGTGCTGGGGCTGCTCCAGTACCTGGCGCCGGTGTTCCAGTTCGTGCTGGGCATCGTCCACTTCCACGAGGAGATGCCGGCGGAGCGCTGGGCGGGCTTCCTGCTGGTGTGGCTGGCGCTGAGCATGCTCACCTGGGACGCGCTGCGCGTGGCGAACCGCAACCGGCGGCTGGCGGCGAGCACGCGCCGGGCCGTGGCGCGGCAGCGGGCCGAGGCCGCGGGGCGGGCCGCTCCCGAGCAGCCCACCGCGACCCGCTGACGGGCCGCCGCGCCCTCCACCGCGGGAGCGGACGCTCAGCCCGGACGGCCGTAGACCTCGCCCAGGCCGCCCGCCAGCAGGTGGAACGCGCGGTCGGCGGCGGCCACGGCCCGCGGGTGCACCTCGTCGGCGGTGCGGCCCGCCACCAGCTCCCGCCAGTTGTCCTGGGCCAGCAGCCGGTTGGCGGCCACCAACTGGGCCGCGGCCAGGCGCGGGGCGAGCGTGTCGCCGCCGGGCACCGCCTCGGCCAGCGCGCCCGCCAGGGCCTCCTCGTCCCGGGCCGTGTAGGAGGCCAGGCGGGCCAGCAGGGCGGGGGTCTCCAGCAGCATCCGGTGGAAGGCGAGCACATCGGGGGAGTCGTTCAGGCCGGTGACCGGGTCGCGGGCGTCCAGGCCGGCGCGGAAGTGGCGGTGCAGCGCGGCCACCGGGGACTCGCCGGGGCGCCGCTCCCGCACCACGCGGGCGGCCTCGCCCCGGTGGTCGGCGATCCGCTGGAGCGCCAGGTCCTCCTTGCCGGCGAAGTAGCGGAACAGCGTCGGCTTGGACACCTCGGCGGCTGCGGCCACCTCGGCCACCGACACCGCGTCGAACCCGCGCTCCAGGAAGAGGCCGATCGCCGTGTCCGAGATGGCCTGGCGGGTGCGCTCCTTCTTGCGCGCGCGCAGTCCTGGCGTCCCCGGGCCCATGGCGGCCACTCTAGCAGCGGGCAACCGGATGACTTTTGTGACCGGGTTGCGTCGGGGGCGGGAGCGCGGGAGCCCACCGCGGGACCCGCGGCCGACGGGCACGAGGCCCAGGACCACCGGACGATGGCCCGGTGATCACCCCGGCCGTAGGGTCGTCGCACCGGGCCGCCGGGCAGCGGCGGCCCCACGGGGAGGAGAACGCCATGCCCGCCGACGCACAGGCACACATCCGCATCGCCCGGCCGTCGCGGGACCTGGCCGCGGCCGAGCGCTTCTGGGTGGCGGGGCTCGGTCTCGACGTGCTGTGGCGGCACGAGGGCGACGGCACCGCGGGCAACCACTCCCTGCTGATGGTCGGCTGGCCGGGCGCGGCCTGGCACCTGGAGCTGGTGCACGACCCGGCCGGGCCCCGTCCCGCCCCCGACGACCTGCTCGTGGTCTACCTCGGCGAGCCGGTCCCCGCGGACCTCGTCGCCCGCCTGGAGCGGCACGGCGGTGAGCGCGTGGCGGCGCACAACCCCTACTGGGACCAGTGGGGCGTGACCGTCCGGGACCCGGACGGCTGCCGCTTGGTGCTGTGCGAGCGCGAGTGGTCCGCCGTGTAGCCGGGCGGGCCGTCACTCCTCGCGCCAGTGGCGGCAGCCGAGGTTGATCAGGCGCAACTGCCGGCGCGCGGTGTTCACGATGCGCTCCTGGGCCGGTCCCGGGGACGCCTCCAGCAGGGCGCTCGCCGTCATCACCATGTGGTCGACGTACAGCTCGGCGAGCATGCCGAGGTCGTCGGCGCTCCAGTCGGCGTAGTCCGGGTGGACGGCGAGCGCGGCGGCGACCTCCGCCACGAACCGCTCCAGTTGCCCGGCGATGGCCTCCCGGACGGCCCGCACCCCGCCGTGGCGCTCCCTGGCGATGAAGCGCACATGGGAGCGGTGCCGCAGCACATAGGCGGTGATGGCCTCCACGGTGCGGTCGATCCGCCGGTCGGCGCCGTCGCCGTCGGCGAGGATCAGCCTGATCATCGCGTGCAGGCTGCCGAGGGCCTCCTCCACCAGGGCGACGCCGAGGTCGCTGATGTCCCGGAAGTGCCGGTAGAACGCGGTCGGGGCCACGCCCACCACCCGGGTGACCTCGCGCATGCCCAGGCTGCTCAGGCTCTGGTCCGCCAGCAGTTCGAGCGCCGCGTCCAGCAGGGCGCGGCGCGTCTGCTGCTTGCGGGCCTGCCGGACGCCGGTGGTGGTCGTGCTGTGACTCATGTCATTCAGTAAACACTTGTTCTCCGATTCGCGCCATGACGCGGACCGGGGTAGAGTGGATTTCAGTGAACAGTTGTAGCCACAAGTGTTGCTCCAACTGTTCACCCAAACCGGGAACCGAGACCCGGGCGCTGAGACCCGGGAACCGAGACCCGGAAACCGAGAACGGCAACGACAGGACGACGAAGGATCGAGGTCCGCCATGCTCTTCCTGGTCGCAGCCCTGCTCCTGCTGGGGATCCTCGTGGGCGCCGCCGCCCACCTGCCCCTGTCGGTGACGCTCGTCGCCGCCGCCGTCATCGCCGGCTGGCTGCTCGCCTTCGGCGTCCGGGAGCGCCTCGCGCAGGGCAGGAACCACTGACACCACATCCAGGCCCGCCCGGACCGGCGGCCCACGCGGCCCGCGGAGTCCGGCGCCCTGGGGAGAGGGAGCCGATCATGGATCTGCTGACCCCCGCCCGCACGCTCACCACGCACCCGCTCAGGACGGCCGGCAGGCCCGCGCGACCCGGGGCCGGGCCGCGTCGGCGCCCCGGCCGGGACGCCGACGCGATGGCCGTCACCTCGTTCGTCCTCGGGCTGGTCGGCCTGCTCGTCTTCAACATCGTCCTCGGCCCGTGCGCCCTGGTGCTCGGCGGCCTCGCGCTCGCCCGCCGCACCACCCGGCCCGCCCGCGCCCTGCTCGGCCTGACCCTCGGCGCCGCCGACCTGGTGGTCCTCGCCCTGCTGATCGCGGCGGACGGCACGGTCACCTGGAGCCTGTGACCCCCGCGCCCGGGTGCGCCGCGACCCGCGGCGGGCCGCCGTGCGGGGTGAGCCCGGCCCGGACGGCAACCCGCAGCGCCCCCGCCGCGTCGAACCCGCCGGGCACCAGCGCCTCCCCCGCCACGGCCAGCACCGCCTCGTCCACCTCCCGCGCCCACGCCCGCGCGGCCAGCTCCGCCAGGGCGCGCCCGGCCGCCTCGTCGTCCCGTCCCCGGGCGTACAGCGCCACCTCGGCGATGTCGTCCGCGGTGGCGAGCGTGCACACGTTGCGGTGGCCGTCGTCGCCGACCGCCTCCGGGTAGGCGGTCCGCCGCCACGGGCCGTCCTCGCCCTCCCACCAGTACACGAACCCCGTCCGCGCCGTGGCCACCCGGACGAACCAGGCGTGGGGGAACCACGCCGGGGCGCCCGCGAGCAGGTCGAGCGGCGGGTCGTGGTCGCCGGCCGAGGTGTCGCTGTACTCGTGGTCGTTGCCGATCGCCACGGCCCGGCCGCCCGCCACCCGGGCCAGCCGCCACCAGTTGCCGCCGCCGTCGTCGCAGGCGATGCCGTCGCCGTCCACGGCGCAGTCCGGCAGCAGGTCCACGCCGCCCGCGGCGAGCGCGGCGACCACCGCGCCCGCGGTCCACATGGCCTCCGGCGGCGCCAGGTGGCAGGTGTCGTCCGATGCGCGCATGGCCGCGAGCCTGCCAGGTCCCGGCCCCGGCGCGCCATCAGCGGGCGTGTCTGCGCGCCGCCTCCCCGAGCGCGTCCTGGAACCGGCCCAAGTCCCGGTCGCGCAGGCAGCGGCCCAGGGCGGCGCCGATCTCGCCGGCCCAGGCGGCGCCGGCCACCGCGCCGTGGGTGAGCGAGCCCACCACCGCGGTGCGCCGCCACTCCTCGCGCGCCCACCGCTGGTACGGGCCGCGGGCGCCCGCCTCGGCGTCGGAGCGCACCGGGACCGAGCCCTTGACCGGGTTGAACGCGTCCTGCCCCGACCTGCTGCCGCACGCCCTCAGCCAGGCGAGGGCGGCGTCGCGGTTGCCGGCCCCCTTCGGCAGGGTGAAGCAGTCCGCGAGGAACTGGTACACCCCGTCGGTGCCCGGCACCGCCGACCAGCCGTAGTCCGCGCCCGCCCGCCGCTCCAGGTCGCGGGTGAGGTACGGGTCCGCCCAGTCGCCCATGACGGTGAAGCCCGCCCTGCCGTCCGCCACCATCGCGGTGGCGTCCTGCCAGGTCAGCGAGGCGGCGTCGGCGTTGACGTACTCCAGCAGCCGCGCCCAGGTCCGCAGGGCGCCGCCGACCTTGTCCTGGCCCCAGTCCCCGCCGGGCCGCCACAGCGCCGTCCAGCCGTCCGCGCCGAGCGCCGCGAGCAGCACCGTCTCCAGCAGGTGCTGCACGGTCCAGCGCTCACCCGCCGCAAGACCCACCCTGCCGGTGCCGCGCACCTTCTCCAGCGCGTCGAGGAACGCGTCCGGGGTGCGCGGCGGCGCGGAGAGCCCGGCCTCCTCCAGCACCCGGACGTTGTGCCACAGCACGTTGGCGCGGTGGATGCCGAGCGGCACCGAGTGGATCCGGCCGCCGGTGGTCAGCAGCGGCAGCAGCCGCACGGGGAACAGGCGGCGCCAGCCCTCCTCCTCGTACAGGAAGGTGATGTCCTCCAGGTGCCCGGCGGTGACGTAGTCGGCGAGTTCGGCGCCGGCGTGGCTCTGGAAGGTGTCGGGCGGCTGCCCGTCGCGCAGCCGGGCGGCGAGCACCTGCCTGGCCCGGTCGCCCGCGCCGCCCGCCACCGCCTCGTTGACGAACCGGATGCGCCTGTTCCGCTTCTCGAAGTCGGCGACCAGCGCCCGCAGGCCCTCGCCCTCGCCGCCGCCGGTCCACCAGGACATGACCGACAGCCGGGTGGTGGCGCCGGCGCCGCCGTCACCGCCGCCGCGGCAGCCCGCGACCGTCCCGGCCGCGGCCAGCAGGCCGGGAGCCGCCAGGAAGCCCCGGCGGCTGATCGGCTGACCGGAACTGGTCGGCATGCGCGGTCTCCCTCGGCGTCACTGGGTCGGGAGTGCTGGTGGCTCCATCGAAGGGCTTATCCGACCGTTCGTGGCCAACGCGTGTCAAGGCGGTGGCGGCACGGCGGCGGAGTGCCCGGGACGGGGCACGGCGCGCGGACGCCCCCGCGCGCCTTCCGGGCCGCGCGGGAGCGGTGCGTCGGGGGCCGTCCGGCCCGTCCCCGCCGGTCAGGCGGTGATGTCCCGGGTGGTGAAGCGCGCCCACGCCGCCGAGCCGAACACGGCCGCGTAGACGGCCTGGAGGCCGAGGTTCTTCCACACCTCGTCCAGCAGCACCGGGTCCCTGACCAGGTCGGCGAAGCTGAACCAGTAGTGGGAGAAGAGGTACGGGTGGATCATGTCGAGCTGCGGGATGGTGTCCAGGATCTGCACGGTGATCAGCACCCCGACCGTGGTCGCCATGGCGGCGATCCCGCTGTTGGTGAGGGTGGAGACGAACAGGCCGATCATCGCCATGCCCACCAGCGACAGCGCCACCACCCCGGCGACGGCCAGCGCCCGCAGCAGCCCCTCGGAGAAGGGGACGGTGGTGCCCGACAGCAGCGTCACCTCGCCGACCGGGAACAGCGCCGCCCCCGTGGCCAGCGCCGCCACCGCCACCACCAGCACCCCGGTGGCGCAGAACACCAGCGTGGCGCACGCCTTGGCCAGCAGCAGCCTGGTCCGCCCGGCCGGGGCGACCAGCAGATAGCGCAGCGTGCCCGCGCTCGCCTCGCCCGCCAGCGCGTCACCCGCGACCACGCCGATCGCCATGGGCAGCAGGAACGACAGCGTCACCGCGAGGGAGGTGAACACCAGGAACAGGCCGTTGTTGGTGATCTGGCTGATGAACGCGGGGCCCTCCCCGCTGTCGCCCACCGAGCCGCCGTCGGAGGTCTCGATCTTGACCGCGATGCCGATCACCACGGGGATCACCGCGAGGATCGCCAGCAGCGCCGCGCTCCGCCAGCGGCGGAAGGTGATCCCCAGCTCGGACCGGAACAGCGACAGGGTGCGCAGCGCCGCGGGCGTGCCCGCCGCGGCCCGCGCCGCCCCGGCGCGCTCCCCGCCGCCCACCTCAACCAGCGACATCGAAGCCCTCCCCGGTCAGCGCCACGAACGCGTCCTCGAGCGAGCCCCGCTCCAGCCCGAACGACCGCACCCGCACCCCCGCGCGCACCAGCGCCGCGTTGAGGTCGGCGAGGTCCGGCTGGTCCTGCTGGGGCGGCTCCCCGTGCACCCGCTCGCCGTCCACGGCCAGCCCCGCGACGCCGTGCTCCTTCAGCACCCGCACCGCCTCCGCGGTGTCCGGCGTGCCCACGGTCAGCCTGCCGCGGGAGACGGCGGCGAGCTCGGCGACCGTGCCCTGCGTGATCAGCCTGCCCCGGTTCATCACCGCGGCGTGTGTGCAGACCTGCTCGATCTCGTCCAGCAGGTGCGAGGAGAGGAACACCGTGATGCCGTCGGCGGCCAGCTCCCTGATCAGCGCGCGGATCTCCCGCATGCCCTGCGGGTCCAGGCCGTTGGTCGGCTCGTCCAGCACCAGCAGTTGCCGGGGCTGGAGCAGCGCCGCGGCCAGGCCGAGGCGCTGCTTCATGCCCAGCGAGTAGGCGCGGGCCTTCTTGCCCGCGGCCGACGCCAGGCCGACCCGCTCCAGCGCCGCCGCGACCCGGGCGGCGCGGGTGCGCGGGTCGGCGTCCGGGTCCGCGGAGTCGAACCGCACCAGGTTGTCCCGGCCGGTCAGGAACCCGTACAGGGCGGGCCCCTCGATGAGGGCGCCCACCCGGGGCAGGACGCTGCGCGCGGCGCGCGGCATGGGCTCGCCGAGCACCCGCACGGCGCCCGAGGTGGGCGCCATCAGGCCCATCAGCATCCGGATGGTGGTGGTCTTGCCGGAGCCGTTGGGGCCGAGGAAGCCGAAGACGCTGCCGCGCGGCACGGTCAGGTCCAGGCCGTCCACGGCGAGCTGCCCGCCCCGGTAGCGCTTGGTCAGGCCGCGCGTGAACAGCGCGGCGTCCTCCGGCGGGGCCGGGGGTACCGCTTCGGGAGCGGGCAGCCGCATGGTCACTCGTCGTTCTCCTACTCGCCGTTCGCGGCTGTGACCAGGGCGTCCTTGGACACGGCCCCGGCGTAGACCACGCCGTCGTCGGTGATCAGCACATTGACGAGCCGGCTGGTGATGACCCGGCCGGTGCCGAATTCGCCCTTGACGCTGCTGCCGAGGCTGTCGAGCAGCGCCTGCGGGTCGAAGCCCTCCGGCGCGTCCTTCCCGCCGAACGCCTCGCCGCCGAGCAGCCCGGCGGGCAGCTTGATCCGGGCCACGGTGTTCCAGCCCTCACCGACCGTGCGCAGGTCGGCGGCGCTCAGCCCGTCCAGCAGGGAGCGGTCGGGGGCCCGGTCGGCGAGCTCGTCGGCCTCGGTGACCTTCGCGCCCTTCGGCGGGGTGAACGAGAAGTCCTTCGCGTCCGGCGCGTCGAAGTCGACGTCGGTGAAGCCGATGTCCACCGCGGCCTTGCCCGAGCCCTTCGGGGTGAGGGTGAACTTCAGCGGCGCCCCGTTGTCGGCGTCCACCGCGATGCGGATCTCCCCGACGGTGGAGTCCGCCTGCCTGGGCTTGATCAGCAGGTCGTAGGCGTCCTGGCCGGCGACGCGCGAGGTGCCGTCGACCGTGACGGACGTGGTCGGGTCGACCGCCTTCAGGGCCTCCTCGGCGGCCTCGCGCGGGGTGCCGGGCAGCGTGCGCCCGGTCGCGCCGCGGCCCGCGTCCTTCGCGGCCCGCTCACCGTCGGCGTGGAAGACCTGGTTGGCGGCGCTGTCGTAGGCCCACACCTCGCCGCCGTTCCTGATGACGGTGTACTCCGAGGTCTCCTCGACGATGGAGACGCGCTGCCGGTCCGGGCCGTCGGCGGCGACCCGCAGCGTGTGCGAGCCGGCCAGCAGCCCGGCGAGGCGGGAGGACGGGTCGGCGCCCGCCGCGTCCGCGCCGTCGTCCTCGCCCCCGCCGCCGAACGCGCCGCCGGTGGCGCCGCCCGCGATCAGGCCGGGCAGCCCCAGGTCGGCGCTGACGCGCACGGAGCCGGAGAAGGTGTCCACCTTCGACCCGGCGATGTCGGCGAGCAGCTCGGCGGCGGTGGTCCTGGGCAGCTCGGGGTCGGACCCGCCGGAGTCGGCGATCGCCGGGACGAGGCCGATCGTGCCCGCCGCCATCCCGGCCACCGCGACCGGGACCAGCAGCCGCACCGTGCGCCTTCTGCGCAGCGACCTGGTCTCGTCCAGCGGGTCGGGTTCCTGCGTGGTCGGTCGTATCCCTGCCATGTGGCGTCTACCTCCTGTGGCGGCGTCCGGTCCCCCGCACGGTGTCCTCATTGTGACCCGGATGGCGACCCGGGCACCGGCGGCGGCGTCATGACCATTGCAGCAAGTGCGGGCGGGCCGGCGCATCGGTCGCCGGGATCAAGTGCCCGTACTCCCACGGGATGACACCTCCCGGAAAGGTCCCCGTCCGGGAACGTCCGACCCGCGGCGGACGTTGACGCGCGGGCGGACGGGGACGGCACCGCGGGCGCGGGACGGCGTCGAGGGCACGGGCCGCCGCACCCGGGCGCGCTACGGCGCCGAGGGGCGGGACGAGGCGGAGGGGCGGGGGACGCGGGGCGCCGCTCAGCCCGCCCGGTGCACCACCGCGTCGCACAGGCCCTCCAGCGCCCGCTTGGCCGGGCAGTCCGGGAGCGGGGCCAGCAGGGCGCGCGCCTCGGCGGCGTAGCGCAGGGTGTCGCGGCGGGCCTGCTCCAGCGCCGGGTGGGCGCGCAGCAGGCGCAGCGCCTCGGCGTGCCGGGCGTCGTCGGTGAGGTCGCCGTCGAGCAGTTCCAGCAGCCGCGCGTCGTCCGGGTGCCCGCCGCTGCGGGCGCGCAGGTACAGCACCGGGAGGGTGGGAATGCCCTCGCGCAGGTCGGTGCCCGGGGTCTTGCCGGACTCGCTGGTGTCGCTGGCGATGTCGAGGACGTCGTCGGCGAGCTGGAAGGCGGTGCCGATCCGCTCCCCGTACTGGGTGAGGATGTCCACGGTGCGCTCGTCCGCGCCGGCCATCATCGCGCCGAACCGCCCGGAGACCGCGATCAGCGAGCCGGTCTTGCCCGCGATCACCTCCATGTAGTGGGCGATGGGGTCGGCGTCGGGCGCGGGCCCGGTGGTCTCCAGGATCTGCCCGGTGACCAGCCGCTCGAACGCCTCCGCCTGGATGCGCACGGCCTCGGGGCCGAGGTCGGAGAGGATGTTGGAGGCGCGGGAGAACAGGAAGTCCCCGGTGAGGATGGCCACCGAGTTGTCCCAGCGGGCGTTGGCGCTCGCGGCGCCGCGCCGCATCGTCGCCTCGTCCATGACGTCGTCGTGGTACAGCGTCGCGAGGTGGGTGAGCTCCACCACCACGGCGGACGGCACCACGCCGGGCGCGTACGGGTCGCCGAACTGCGCGGCGAGCAGGGTCAGCAGTGGCCGGAAACGCTTCCCGCCCGCCTCGACCAGGTGACGTGCCGCCTGGGTGATGAACGGGACGTCGCTCTTGGTGGCTTCGAGCAATCCCTGCTCGACCGCGGCCAAACCGGCGGATACGTCCGCATCCAGGGCGGCGTCCTGCACGCTCAGCCCGAAGGGCCCGACGACGGTCACCGTTGGTTCTCCTGTCGCTAGGTCGATACTCGGACTACGGACCACAGTCCCCAGCAGACTATCCGGTCGTCTCCGGCGCTCTCGCACAGGCATACCCATCCCGCGGCCGGGCCCCCGTGGGGTCCGTTCCGGGTACGCGAAGGCGCCGGGCACACGCGCGGCCCGCCCCCACTGTGCCGGGGCGGGCCGCGCGTGACCGGATCAGCGTGCGAACAGGGTTGCCTGGTCGGCCAGGTCGAGGAAGTACTGCGGCAGGATGCCGAGCACCACCGTGGTCGCCACGGCGATCCCGATCGTGGTCGTGGTGAGCACGCTCGGCACCGCGACCGTCGGCCCCTCGGGGGCGGGCTCGCTGAAGAACATCAGGACGATGACCCGGACGTAGAAGAACGCGGCGACGGCGCTGCACAGCACGCCGACGATGACCAGCGGCACCGCGCCGCCGTCGGCCGCGGCCTTGAACACCGCGAACTTGCCCGCGAAACCGCTGGTCAGCGGGATGCCGGCGAAGGCGAGCAGGAACACCGCGAAGGTGCCCGCCACCAGCGGCGAGCGGCGCCCGAGCCCGGCCCAGCGGGACAGGTGGGTGGCCTCGCCGCCCGCGTCCCGCACCAGCGTGACCACCGCGAACGCGCCCAGCGTCACGAACCCGTAGGCGCCGAGGTAGAACAGCACCGACGAGATGCCGTCCGGTGTGGCGGCCACCACACCGGCCAGGATGAACCCGGCGTGCGCGATGGAGGAGTAGGCCAGCAGCCGCTTGACGTCGGTCTGGGTCACGGCGATGATCGCGCCGACCGCCATGGTGAGGATCGCCACACCCCACATCACCGGCCGCCAGTCCCAGCGCAGCCCGGGCAGGGCCACGTACAGGAAGCGCAGCATCGCGCCGAACGCGGCGATCTTCGTGGCGGCGGCCATGAAGCCGGTGACGGGAGTGGGCGCGCCCTGGTAGACGTCCGGCGTCCAGGAGTGGAACGGGACGGCGCCGACCTTGAACAGCAGCCCCATCAGCACCATGGCGCCGCCGATGAGCAGCAGCGCGTCGGTGCCCGCGGTCTCGGCCAGCGCCGGGGTGGCCGGGGTCTCGCCGGAGACCACGTCCGCGATGCCGCCGAGGTTGACCGTGCCCGCGTAGCCGTACAGCAGGGCCACGCCGAACAGCAGGAACGCCGAGGAGAACGCGCCGAGCAGGAAGTACTTCACGGCCGCTTCCTGCGACAGCATCCGGCGGCGCCTGGCCAGCGCGCACAGCAGGTACAGCGGCAGCGAGAACACCTCGAGCGCGATGAACAGCGTGAGCAGGTCGGCCGCCGCGGGGAAGACCATCATGCCGCCGATGGCGAACAGCGCCAGCGGGAACACCTCGGTGGTGGTGAAGCCCGCCTTGACCGCCTCGCGCTCCTGCTCGCTGCCGGGCACCGCGGCGCCCTGGGCGGCGAACGCGTCCACGGGCTGCCCCTCGACGCGGGGTTCGAGGCGCCGCTCGGCGAAGGTGAACACCGCGGCCAGGGAGACCAGCGCGATGGTGCCCTGGAGGAACAGGGAGGGCCCGTCCACGGCGACCGCGCCCATCGCGGCCAGGTGCGCCTTGTCGGTGGCGTACCCGTCGGCGGCCAGCCAGACGACGGCGCCGAACGCGCCGATCAGGGCGGCCACGGACAGGGCGAGCTGCGAGGCGTAGCGGTGCCTGCGGGGCACGAACGCCTCGAGCAGGATGCCGACGACGGCCGCGCCGAGCACGATGAGGATCGGGGAGAGCTGGGCGTACTCGATGTGCGGAGCCGGGATCTGCTGCTGCTCCTCGGCCGCCGTTGTCCACAGGGTGTGGACGCTTGCGCCGACGGTCACTTGTCACCTCCATGGGTGTCGTTGGCGGCGTGCTCCGCACCCTGGTCGCCGTGCCCCGCGTCCCGGTGCACCGCCTCCAGGTCGACGTCGGGCTCGGGGTCGCTCTTGCGCACGTCGGAGAGCGTGTGCCCGACGGCCGGGTCGATCACGTCGAGCACCGGCTTGGGGTAGGCGCCGAGGAAGATCAGCAGGGCGATCAGCGGGGTGACCACGGCCAGCTCCCTGGCCTTCAGATCCGGCATGCCCTCGATCCCGGCCTTCACCGGGCCGGTCATGGTGCGCTGGTAGAGCACCAGCACGTACAGCGCCGCCAGCACGATGCCGACGGTGGCGATGACGCCGAGCGCCGGGTTGCGGCTGAACGTGCCCACCAGCACCAGGAACTCGCTGACGAACGGCGCGAGCCCGGGCAGCGACAGCGTGGCGAGCCCGCCGACCAGGAACGTCCCCGCGAGCACCGGGGCCACCTTCTGCACCCCGCCGAAGTCGGCGATGAGCCGGCTGCCGCGCCGCGAGATCAGGAAGCCCGCGACCAGCATCAGCGCGGCGGTGGAGATGCCGTGGTTGACCATGTACAGCGTGGCGCCGCTCTGGCCCTGGCTGGTCATCGCGAAGATGCCGAGGATGATGAACCCGAAGTGGGAGATCGACGCGTAGGCGATCAGCCGTTTGATGTCCTTCTGCCCGACCGCGAGCAGCGCGCCGTAGATGATGCTGATCACCGCGAGCACCAGGATCACCGGCGTCGCCCAGTCGCTGGCCTCCGGGAACAACTGGAGGCACCAGCGCAGCATCGCGAACGTGCCGACCTTGTCCACGACCGCCGTGATCAGCACCGCGATCGGGGCGGTGGACTCGCCCATGGCGTTGGGCAGCCAGGTGTGCAGCGGCCACAGCGGCGCCTTGACCGCGAAGGCGAAGAAGAAGCCGAGGAACAGCCACTTCTCGGCGTTGGAGTTGATGTCCAGCTCACCGGAGGCCCGGGCGGCGAGGATCTCCTGGAGGGAGAAGGTGCCGCCGATCTGGTCGGCGGTGACCGCGTACAGGCCGATCACCGCGGCGAGCATCACCAGGCCGCCGAGCAGGTTGTAGAGCAGGAACTTGACCGCCGCGTAGGAGCGCTGCTTGGCCGCCTCGGCCTCGCCGTGCGCGCCCGCCCGGTCCCCGAAGCCCCCGATGAGGAAGTACATCGGGATGAGCATGGCCTCGAAGAAGATGTAGAAGAGGAAGACGTCGGTGGCCGCGAACGACATGATCACCATGGCCTCGACCATGAGGATCAGCGCGAAGAAGCCCTGGGTGGGCCGCCAGCGGCGGTTGGGGGTGGCGTCCTCCAACGGGTCGGCGTCGTTCCAGCCCGCGGTGATCACGAACGGGATGAGCAGCGCGGTCAGCGCGATCAGCGCCACCCCGATGCCGTCCACGCCGAGCTCGTAGCGGACCCCGAACTCGTCGATCCAGCCGTGGGACTCGGTGAGCTGGTAGCGGGCGCCCTCCGGGTCGAACCGGCCCAGCGCCACCCCGGCGAGCACCAGCGTGGCCAGGGAGAACAGCAGCGCCGTCCACTTGGCGGCGGAGCGCCGCGCGGCCGGCACCGCTGCCGTCACCACCGCGCCGACGGCCGGGGTGGCGGCCGTTGCAGTGAGCAGGAATGACATATCAGGCGACCGCCCTCATCAGCAGGGTCGCGGCGACGAGCACCGCGGTACCACCGAACATCGACACGGCGTAGGAGCGTGCGTAGCCGTTCTGGAGGCGCCGCATCCGGCTGGACAGGCCGCCGACCGCGGCGGCGGTGCCGTTGACCACGCCGTCCACGCCCTTGTGGTCCACGTAGACCAGGCCACGGGTCAGGTACGAGCCGGTCTGGACGAACGCCACGTGGTTGAAGTCGTCCTGGAGCAGGTCGCGGCGGGCGGCCCGGGTGAGCAGCGAGCCGCGCGGCGCCACGGCCGGCACCGGCGACCTGCCGTACATCAGCCAGGAGATGGTGACCCCGACCACCATGGCGGTGACCGTGGAGGCGGTCACGGCGGTGGCGCTGAGCGGCGAGTCGCCGTGGTCGTGGTGGGTGACCGGCTCCAGCCAGTTCACGAAGGCGTCGTTGATCGTAAACAGCAGGCCGGCGAAGACGGAGCCGAACGCCAGCAGGATCATCGGCACCGTCATGCTCCACGGGGACTCGTGCGGGTGCGGCACGTCCTTGGCGCCCCCGGTCTCCGCGGCGGGCTCCGCGCTCGGCGCCCGCTGCGGGTCGGGCGTGGGGCCCCAGCGCTTCTCGCCGAAGAACGTCATCAGCATCACCCGCGTCATGTAGAACGCGGTGATCGCGGCGCCGAGCAGGGCGACCGAGCCGAGGATCCAGCCCTCGGTGCCGCCCTTGGCGAACGCCGCCTCGATGATCTTGTCCTTGGTGAAGAAGCCCGAAAGGCCGGGGAAGCCGATGATCGCCAGATAGCCGAGGCCGAAGGTGGCGAAGGTGATCGGCATGTACTTGCGCAGCCCGCCGTACTTGCGCATGTCGACCTCGTCGTTCATCCCGTGCATCACGGAACCGGCGCCGAGGAACAGGCCCGCCTTGAAGAAGCCGTGCGTGACCAGGTGCATGATGGCGAACACGTAGCCGATCGGGCCGAGGCCCGCCGCCATGATCATGTAGCCGATCTGCGACATGGTGGACCCGGCCAGGGCCTTCTTGATGTCGTCCTTCGCGCAACCGACGATCGCACCGAAGATCAGCGTGACCGCGCCCACGGTGACCACCGCGGTCTGGGCGGCCGGCGCCCCGTTGAAGATCTCGCCGGAGCGGGTGATCAGGTAGACGCCCGCGGTGACCATGGTGGCGGCGTGGATGAGGGCGGAGACCGGGGTCGGGCCCTCCATGGCGTCGCCGAGCCAGGACTGGAGCGGCACCTGCGCCGACTTGCCGCACGCGGCGAGCAGCAGCATCAGGCCGATCGCGGTGAGCTGGCCCTCGCTGGCCTCCCCGGCGTTCGGCAGCACCTCGTCGAAGGCGAACGAGCCGAAAGTGGTGAACATCAGCATGATCGCGATCGAGAGGCCGACGTCGCCGACCCGGTTGACCAGGAACGCCTTCTTCGCCGCCGTGGCCGCGCTCGGCTTGTGCTGCCAGAAGCCGATCAGCAGGAACGAGGCCAGGCCCACGCCCTCCCAGCCGACGTACAGCAGCAGGTAGTTGTCGGCGAGGACGAGCAGCAGCATGGCCGCGAGGAACAGGTTCAGGTAGCCGAAGAAGCGCCGCCTGCGCTCGTCGTGCTCCATGTACCCGATCGAGTACAGGTGGATCAGCGTGCCGACGCCCGTGATCAGCAGCACGAACGTCATCGACAACTGGTCCAACTGGAAGGCGACGTCCGCCCGGAAGCCCTCCACCGGCACCCAGGAGAACAGGTGCTCGGTGTAGGTGCGGTCCTCGCCGTCGCGGCCCAGCATGTCGGCGAAGAGCACGCACCCGATGGCGAACGAGGTGGCCGCGAGCAGCGTGCCCAGCCAGGGGCCGATCCGGTCGGTCCTGCGCCCGAGCGAGAGCAGGACCAGCGCCCCGAACAGCGGCGCCCCGATGAGCAGTCCGATGAGGTTCTCCACGTCCAGCCCCTCTACAGCTTCATCAGGTTGGCGTCGTCGACCGAGGCCGAGTGGCGGACACGGAAGATCATCAGAATGATCGCGAGACCCACCACGACCTCCGCCGCCGCGACGACCATCACGAAGAACGCGATGATCTGGCCGTCGAGGTTGCCGTGGATCCGGGAGAAGGTGACCAGCGCCAGGTTGCAGGCGTTGAGCATCAGCTCCACGCACATGAAGACGATGATCGCGTTCCGCCTGATCAGCACGCCCGCGGCGCCGATGGTGAACAGCAGCGCGGACAGGTACAGGTAGTTGACCGGGTTCACTTGGTGGCGCCCTCCGACTCGGACTCCTCGCCGTCGCGCGGCCGGCCCGGCGCGGCCCGGCCGAGCCACATCTCGGCCTGCCCCTCGAGCTCGGCGACGTCGGCCAGCGGCTCGTTCCTGACGTCCCGCATCTGGCCGCGGGCCCGCAGGGTGCGGTTCACCGACGCCTCGGCGATGGTGCCGTCGGGCAGCAGGGCGGGGATGTCGTTGGCGTTGTGCCGGGCGTAGACGCCGGGCGCGGGCAGCGGGGTGAGCTGCTTGTTCTCCCGGACCCTGCGCTCGGCCAGCTCCCGCTGGGTCGGCGCCTTGGTGATCCGCTCCCGGTGGGTGAGGACCATCGCGCCGACCGCCGCGGTGATCAGCAGCGCGCCCGTCAGCTCGAACGCCCACACGTACCGGTTGAAGATCAACTGGGCCAGGCCCTCGACGTTGCCGCCGCTGTTGGCCTCGCCGAGCCCGGTGAAGGAGTCGATGGAGGCGTTCCCGATCCCGGCGGCGAGCAGGATCCCGAAGCCCACCCCGCAGAGCGCGGCGAGCCAGCGCTGGCCCTTGAGGGTCTCCTTCAGGGAGTCCGCCGCGGTGACGCCGACCAGCATCAGCACGAACAGGAACAGCATCATGATCGCGCCGGTGTAGACGACGATCTGCACGATGCCCAGGAAGTAGGCGCCCTGGGACAGGTAGAACACAGCCAGGATGATCATGGTGCCGGCGAGGCTGAGCGCGCTGTGCACGGACTTCTTCATCGTGACGGTGCACAGGGCCCCGACCACCGCGATCGTGCCCAGGATCCAGAACTGCACCGCCTCGCCGGTGGAGGTGCCGGTCTGCGCAAGGGCGTTCACGAGTCGGCCTCCGAACGGGCGGCTGAGGCGTTCCCCGCGGCCTCGCGCACGGGAGCGGCCACATTGCCCTCGTCGTCGGGCTGGTCGATGCGGGAGCTCGGGGTCTGCGTCCCGGTCCCCGGCGCCGCCTCGGTGACCAGGCCGCGGTAGTAGTCGTCGTCCGTCGTCCCCGGGTACATCGCGTGCGGCGGGGCGACCATGCCGTCCTCCAGGCCGACGAGCAGCTCCTCCTTGGTGTAGATGAGCGACGCCCGGCTGGAGTCGGCCAGCTCGTACTCGTTCGTCATGGTCAGCGCCCGGGTGGGGCACGCCTCGACGCACAGGCCGCACAGGATGCAGCGCAGGTAGTTGATCTGGTACACCGCGCCGTAGCGCTCCCCTGGGGAGTAGCGCTCCTCCTCGGTGTTGTCCGCGCCCTCGACGTAGATCGCGTCGGCGGGGCAGGCCCAGGCGCACAGCTCGCAGCCGATGCACTTCTCCAGCCCGTCCGGGTGCCGGTTGAGCTGGTGGCGGCCGTGGAAGCGCGGCGCCGTGGGCTTCTTCTCCTCGGGGTACTGCTCGGTCAGGGGCTTTTTGAACAAACCCTTCAGCGTGACGCCGAAGCCCGAGACCGGGCCCAGGAAATCAGGCACCGTCTGTCTCCTTAGCTGTGTTGTCCGCGCCCGCCTGCGTGCCGGCGCCGCCGGACGAGGCGGTCCCGACCAGGTGGGCGTCCGCCTCCCGGGCCGCCCGCGGCTTGCGGCGCGGCACCGGCGGCAGGGTCTGCCCCGGCAGCGGCGGGACGGGGAAGCCGCCCGCCATCGGGTCGAAGGGCTGCTGCGGCGCGAGCGCCTTCGCCGCCTCCTCCTCGCGTTCGCCCCCGCCGCGGACGAAGTCCACGACGAAGGACAGCAGCGCCACCACCAGTACGCCGCCCGCCACGTACAGGGCGATCTCCTGGAAGTCGTAGCCCTCGTTGCGCAGCGCGCGGACGGTGGCCACCAGCAGCAGCCAGACCATGGAGACCGGGATGAGGATCTTCCAGCCCAGGTGCATGAACTGGTCGTAGCGCATCCGTGGGAGCGTGCCGCGCAGCCAGATGAACAGGAAGATCAACACCTGGAGCTTGAGGAAGAACCACAGGATCGGCCACCAGCCCTGGTTCGCGCCCTCCCAGAAGCCGCTGATCGGCCAGGGCGCCCGCCAGCCGCCGAGGAACAGCGTGGTGGCGACGGCCGAGACGTTCACCATGTTGATGTACTCGGCGAGCATGAACATCGCGAACTTGATCGACGAGTACTCGGTGTTGAAGCCGCCGACCAGCTCGCCCTCGGCCTCCGGGAGGTCGAAGGGGGCGCGGTTGGTCTCGCCGACCATCGCGATGATGTAGACGATGAAGGACACCGGCAGCAGCACCGCGAACCAGCGGTCCTGCTGCGAGTTCACGATCTCCGAGGTGGACATCGAGCCGGAGTAGATGAACACCGCCGCGAACGACAGGCCCATGGCGATCTCGTAGGAGATCATCTGCGCGGTGGAGCGCAGACCGCCGAGCAGCGGGTACGGCGAGTTGGACGACCAGCCCGCCAGCACGATGCCGTAGATGCCCACGGACGCGGTCGCCAGGATGTACAGCACGCCGACGGACAGGTCCGTGAGCTGCATCGTGGTGCGCTCGCCGAACACCGAGATCTGGTGGTCGGCCGGGCCGAACGGGATGACGGCGAACGCCATGAACGCGGGGATCGCCGCCACGATGGGCGCCAGCAGGTACACCGCCCGGTCGGCGCCCTTGACGACGATGTCCTCCTTGAGCATCAGCTTCACGCCGTCCGCGAGGGACTGGAGCGTCCCCCACGGGCCGTGCCGGTTGGGCCCGATGCGCAACTGCATCCACGCGACGACCTTGCGCTCCCACACGATGGACAGCAGCACGGTCACCATCAGGAAGGCGAAGACGAAGACCGCCTTCAGGCAGACCAGCCACCACTCGTCGGTCCCGAAGAGCGACAGGTCCTCCGCCGCGGTCACGGTCATGAGTCCTCCTCCGCACCAGCCGTCGCGGCCGCGCCGGCCGTCCCCGCCGCCTGAACCGGGGCGGCGCCGTCCGGCCGCGCCGGGCCGATCGTCACCAGCTCGCCGGGCACCCGGCCCAGCTCGTGCGCCGCGCCGCGGCCCACCGAGTTCAGCGGCAGCCACACCACCCGGTCCGGCATGGCCGCCACCTTCAGCGGCAGCTCCACCGAGCCCGCGGGGCCGGTGACCCGCAGCGGCTCGCCGTCCGCGACGCCGGCCTCGGCCGCGGTCGCGGGCGAGAGGTGCGCCACGGCAGGGTGCCGGGTGCCGGACAGGTGCGGCTCGTGCTCCTGGAGCCTGCCGTTGTCCAGCAGCAGCCGGTGCCCGGCCAGCACCGCCTCCCCCGCGCCCGGCCGCACGGGCTGGCGCCCCGGCTCGGTCGGCGGGGTCACCCAGCCGCCGGTCCACGCGCCGAGCCGGTCCAGCTCGCGCCGGGCGGCGGCCACGTCGGGCAGGCCCAGGTGCACGTCCATGGCGTCGGCCAGCATGTTGACCACGCGCAGGTCGGGCAGCAGGTGCCGGGTGGTCATCTGGTCGGGCTTGAGCGCGGCCTCGAACAGGCGGGCACGGCCCTCCCAGTCCAGGAACGTCCCCGACTTCTCCGCGACCGCCGACACCGGCAGCACCACGTCGGCGCGCCGGGTGACCTCCGAGTGCCGCTGCTCCAGGCTGACCAGGAACCCGACCGCGTCCAGCGCCTCCAGGGCGCGCCGCGGGTCCGGCAGGTCGTCCACGTCCACACCGCCGACGACCAGCGCGGCGAGCTCGCCCGCGGCCGCGGCGCCGAGGATGCCCGCGGTGTCCCTGCCGAAGCGGTTCGGCAGCTCCGCGGTCCCCCACACCAGGGCGGTCTCCTCGCGGGCCACCGGGTCCAGCGCCGGGCGCCCGCCGGGCAGCAGCCCCGGCAGCGCCCCGGCCTCCAGCGCGCCGCGCTCGCCCGCCCGGCGCGGGATCCAGGCCAGGGCCGCGCCGGTCGCCGCGGACAGCCGGCCCGCGGCGGTGAGCGCGCCGGGCACCCCGGCGAGCCGCTCGCCGACCAGCACCACCGCGCCCGGCTCGCGCAGCGCCTCGGCGGCGGCCAGCGCCCCCTCGGGCGGCTGGGAGCCCGCCAGCGCGTCCAGCCACTCCGGCTCGGTGCCGGGCGCGGCCGGGAACAGGGTGCCGCCGAGCTTGGCCAGGCCGCGGGTCGCGACCGGGGCGACCGACCAGATCCGCAGGCCCTTCCTGCGGTGCGCCTTGCGCAGCCGCAGGAAGACGATCGGCGACTCCTCCTCCGGCTCGAAGCCGACGAGCAGCACCGCCGGGGCCTGCTCCAGCGCGGCGTAGGTGACACCGGAGCCGTCCAGGGACACGCCCCGCCCGGCGACCTCGGCGGCGAGGAACTCCGCCTCCTCGGCGCTGTGCACCCGGGCGCGGAAGTCCACGTCGTTGGTGTGCAGGGCGACGCGGGCGAACTTCGCGTACGCGTAGGCGTCCTCCACCGTCACCCGGCCGCCGGTGAGCACCCCGGCCCGACCGCGCGCCCCGGCCAGCCCTTTCGCCGCCACCTCGAGCGCCTCGGGCCAGCCGGCGGGGGTGAGCTCACCGGTGGCCGGGTCGCGCACCAGCGGGGTGGTGATCCGGTCGCGGCCCTGGGCGTAGCGGAAGGCGAACCGGCCCTTGTCGCAGTTCCACTCCTCGTTGACCTGCGGGTCGTCCGCGGCCAGGCGCCGCAGGACCTTGCCGCGCCGGTGGTCGGTGCGGGTCGCGCAGCCCGAGGCGCAGTGCTCGCACACGCCGGGCGAGGAGACCAGGTCGAACGGACGCGAGCGGAAGCGGTACGCCGCCGACGTCAGCGCCCCGACCGGGCAGATCTGGATGGTGTTGCCGGAGAAGTACGACTCGAACGGCGCCTGGTCGCCGGTGCCGACCTGCTGGAGGGCGCCGCGCTCGAGCAGCTCGATGAACGGGTCCCCGGCGATCTGCTGGGAGAAGCGGGTGCAGCGCGCGCACAGCACGCAGCGCTCGCGGTCCAGCAGCACCTGCGAGGAGACCGGCACCGGCTTGGCGAAGGTGCGCTTCTTCCCCTCGAACCGGGAGTCCGGGTCGCCGACCTGCATCGCCTGGTTCTGGAGCGGGCACTCGCCGCCCTTGTCGCAGACGGGGCAGTCCAGCGGGTGGTTGATCAGCAGCAGCTCCATCACGCCGCGCTGCGCCTTCTCGGCGACCTGCGAGGTGAACTGGGTCCTGACCACCATGCCGTCGGTGCAGGTGATGGTGCAGGAGGCCATCGGCTTGCGCTGGCCCTCGACCTCCACGATGCACTGGCGGCAGGCGCCCGCCGGGTCCAGCAGCGGGTGGTCGCAGAACCGGGGGATCTCGACCCCGATGAGCTCGGCGGCCCTGATGACGAGCGTGCCCTTGGGCACGCTGACCTCGATCCCGTCGATGGTCACCGTCACGAGGTCCTCCGGCGGGACCGCCGGGGCGCCCGCCCGCGAACCGGTCGTGACCGTCATGCGTTCACCTCCTGGGGAGCGGGGTTGGCCCGGTCCGCCCACGCGGTGGACGCTGCCGGGTCGAACGGGCAGCCGCGCTGCTCGATGTGCGCCTCGTACTCGGCGCGGAAGTGCTTGAGCGACGACAGGATGGGCGCGGCGGCGCCGTCGCCGAGGGCGCAGAAGGACTTGCCGAAGATGTTGTCGGAGATGTCCGACAGCTTCTCCAGGTCCTCCGGCTTGCCGTCGCCCGCCTCGATGCCGCGCATCAACTGGACGAGCCAGTAGGTGCCCTCCCGGCAGGGGGTGCACTTGCCGCAGGACTCGTGCGCGTAGAACTCCGTCCAGCGGGTGACGGCGCGCACCACGCAGGTGGTCTCGTCGAAGCACTGGAGGGCCTTGGTGCCCAGCAGCGAGCCGGCGGCGGCCACGCTGTCGAAGTCCAGCGGCACGTCCAGGTGCTCGTCGGTGAACAGCGGCGTGGACGAGCCGCCGGGCGTCCAGAACTTCAGCCGGTGGCCCTTGCGCATGCCGCCGGACATGTCGAGCAGTTGCCGCAGGGTGACGCCCATGGGGGCCTCGTACTGGCCGGGGTTGGTGACGTGCCCGGACAGCGAGTAGAGGGTGAAGCCGGGGCTCTTCTCGGTGCCCATGGAGCGGAACCACTCCTTGCCGCGCGCCAGGATGGCGGGCACCGAGGCGACGGACTCCACGTTGTTGACCACGGTCGGGCAGGCGTACAGGCCCGCCACGGCCGGGAACGGCGGGCGCAGCCGCGGCTGGCCGCGCCGCCCCTCCAGGGAGTCGAGCAGCGCCGTCTCCTCGCCGCAGATGTAGGCGCCCGCGCCGGCGTGGACGGTGATCTCCACGTCCAGGCCGGAGCCGAGGATGTCCTTGCCGAGGTAGCCCGCCTCGTACGCCTCGCGCACCGCGTGGTGCAGGCGCCGCAGCACCGGCACCACCTCGCCGCGCAGGTAGATGAAGGCGTGGTTGGAGCGGATCGCGTGGCAGGCGATGACCATGCCCTCGATCAGGGCGTGCGGGTTGGCGAACAGCAGCGGGATGTCCTTGCAGGTGCCCGGCTCGGACTCGTCCGCGTTGACCACCAGGTAGTGCGGCTTGCCGTCGCCCTGCGGGATGAACTGCCACTTCATGCCGGTGGGGAAGCCCGCGCCGCCGCGGCCGCGCAGGCCCGCGTCCTTCACCAGCGCGATGACGTCGTCGGGCGGCATGGCCAGGGCCTTGCGGAGCCCTTCGTAGCCGTCGTGGCGCAGGTAGGTCTCCAGCGTCCAGGACCTGGGGTCGTCCCAGAACGCGGAGAGCACCGGCTGGAGCAGCTTGTCGGGACCGAGCGTGTCGGAGGTGGTCATCGGCCCTCCCCCTGCTCTCCGCCGGCGACCGGGCCCGCGGGGTTCGCCGGGTCGGACGCCGAGGTGGGCCGCGGGGCGTCGTGCGAGCTGGGGCTCGGCGGGGCGTCCTGCACGGCCTCGGCCTGCGGCGGGACCTTGCCCCTGGCCGGGGCGGGCCCGGCGGGGGCGGCCTCGCCCCGGTGCAGCCTCAGCCCGGCGAGCGAGGCGGGGCCCGCGCCGCCGGTGGCCTCCACGGCGCCGGGGCGCGGGTCCGGGAACCCGGCGAGGATGCGGGCCGTTTCCTTGAACGTGCACAGGGGCGCGCCCCGGGTGGGCTCGGCGCCGCGCCCCGCCCGCAGGTCGTCCACCAGTTTCTTCGCCGATTCGGGGGTCTGGTTGTCGAAGAACTCCCAGTTCACCATCACCACGGGCGCGAAGTCGCAGGCCGCGTTGCACTCGATGTGCTCGAGGGTGATCGCGCCGTCCTCGGTCGTCTCCTGGTTGCCGACGCCCAGATGACGCTTGAGCTCCTCGAAGATGGCGTCCCCGCCCATCACCGCGCACAGGGTGTTGGTGCACACCCCGACCTGGTAGTCGCCGGAGGGGCGGCGCCGGTACATGGTGTAGAAGGTGGCCACGGCGGTCACCTCGGCCAGGGCCAGGTCCAGCATCTCGGCGCAGAACCGCATGCCGGTGCGGCTGACGTAGCCCTCCTCGGCCTGCACCAGGTGCAGCAGCGGCAGCAGCGCGGAGCGGCTGCCCGGGTAGCGGGCGATGACCTCCTTGGCGTCCGTCTCCAGACGGGCGCGCACCTCGGGCGGGTAGTCCGGAGGCGGCAGCTCCGGCAGTCCGAGATCCACCTGAGCCGTCATCGGTCCACGCCTCCCATCACGGGGTCGATGCTCGCCACGGCGACGATGACGTCGGCGACCTGGCCGCCCTCGCACATCGCCGACATCGACTGGAGATTGCTGAACGACGGGTCGCGGAAGTGGACCCGGTAGGGCCGGGTGCCGCCGTCGCTGACCACGTGCACGCCGAGTTCGCCCTTGGCGGACTCCACGGCCGCGTACGCCTGGCCCGGCGGCACGCGGAAACCCTCGGTGACGAGCTTGAAGTGGTGGATCAGGGCCTCCATGGAGGTGCCCATGATCTTCCTGATGTGGTCCAGGGAGTTGCCCAGCCCGTCCGGGCCGAGGGCGAGCTGCGCGGGCCAGGCGATCTTCTTGTCGCCGACCATGACCGGGCCCGGCTCCAGCCGGTCCAGGCACTGCTCGACGATGCGCAGGGACTGCCGCATCTCCTCCAGCCGGATCAGGAACCGGCCGTAGGCGTCGCAGGTGTCGGTGGTCGGCACGTCGAACTCGTAGGTCTCGTAGCCGCAGTAGGGCTGCGCCTTGCGCAGGTCGTGCGGCAGTCCCGCGGAGCGCAGGACCGGTCCGGTGGCGCCGAGCGCCATGCAGCCGGTGAGGTCCAGGTAGCCGATGTCGCACAGCCGGGCCTTGAAGATCGGGCTGCCGGTGGCGAGCTTGTCGTACTCCGGGAGGTTCCGGCGCAGGGTCTTCACCAGCTCGCGCAGGTGGTCCACGGCGCCGGGCGGCAGGTCCTGGGCCAGTCCGCCGGGGCGGATGTAGGCGTTGTTCATCCGCAGGCCGGTGATCAGCTCGTAGGCGTCCAGGATGTGCTCGCGGTCCCGGAAGCCGTACACCATGACGGTGGTGGCGCCGAGCTCCATGCCGCCGGTGGCGATGCACACCAGGTGCGAGGAGAGCCGGTTGAGCTCCATCAGCAGCACGCGGATGACGTTGGCGCGGTCCGGGATCTCGTCCTCGATGCCCAGCAGCTTCTCCACGGCCAGGCAGTAGGCGGTCTCGTTGAAGAACGGGGTGAGGTAGTCCATGCGCGTCACGAAGGTGACGCCCTGGGTCCAGGTGCGGTACTCCAGGTTCTTCTCGATCCCGGTGTGCAGATAGCCGATGCCGCAGCGGGCCTCCTGCACGGTCTCGCCGTCGATCTCCAGGATCAGGCGCAGCACACCGTGCGTGGAGGGGTGCTGGGGGCCCATGTTGACC
The DNA here is from genome assembly GCF_054782095.1 of Streptomyces capparidis. Lineage (NCBI taxonomy): Bacteria > Bacillati > Actinomycetota > Actinomycetes > Kitasatosporales > Streptomycetaceae > Streptomyces > Streptomyces capparidis. Next base: position 25,790 of record NZ_BAAGTD010000047.1, read on the forward strand.
ACGATGCGCTCGTCGTCGTGGCTGCCGACGGCCTTGACGACCTCGTCCCAGTCGCCGCCGGTGACGGTGTAGACCGGGCCCTCGGTGGTCTCCCTGAACTCCGCCTGGTGGGTGCTGTTCGTACTCATCAGCTGTACGACCTCCGCTGGTCGGGAGCCGGGATCTGGGCGCCCTTGTACTCGACGGGGATGCCGCCGAGCGGGTAGTCCTTGCGCTGGGGGTGGCCCTGCCAGTCGTCCGGCATCATCAGCCGGGTCAGGGCCGGGTGGCCGTCGAAGATCAGCCCGAAGAAGTCGTAGGTCTCCCGCTCGTGCCAGTCGTTGGCCGGGTAGACCTCCACCAGCGACGGGACGTGCGGGTCGGCGTCGGGGGCCGTGACCTCCAGCCGGATCAGCCGGTTGTGGGTGATCGAGCGCAGGTGGTAGACGGCGTGCAGCTCGCGCCCGGCGTCGTCGGGGAAGTGCACGCCGCTGACGCCCAGGCACAGCTCGAAGCGGAGCGCCGGGTCGTCGCGCAGGGTCCTGGCCACCTGCACCAGGTGCTCGCGGCGCACATGGAAGGTGATCTCGCCGCGGTGGACGACGACCTTCTCGACGGCCTCCTCGTAGGCGGCGCCCTGCTCCTCCAGCGCCCCGTCGAGCTCGTCGGCGACCTCGTCGAACCAGCCGCCGTAGGGGCGGGGGGAGGGCGCGGGCAGGCGGACGGTGCGGACCAGGCCGCCGTAGCCGGAGGTGTCGCCCGGCCCCTCCGCCCCGAACATGCCGCGGCGGACGCCGACCGCCTCGCCCTCTTCACCGCGGGGGGCGGGTACGGCCCCGCCGGTCAGGTGCGGCTCACTCACCGGAGAAGCCCCTTCATCTCGATCGTCGGCACCGCCTTCAGCGCGGCCTCCTCGGCCTCCTTGGCGGCCTGCTCGCGGTTCGCCCCGAGCGGCGAGTGGCGGATCTTCTCGTGCAGCTTGAGGATCGCGTCCATGAGCATCTCGGGGCGCGGCGGGCAGCCGGGCAGGTAGATGTCGACCGGCACGATGTGGTCCACGCCCTGCACGATCGCGTAGTTGTTGAACATGCCGCCCGAGGAGGCGCACACGCCCATGGAGATGACCCACTTGGGCTCGGGCATCTGGTCGTAGATCTGCCGCAGGACCGGCGCCATCTTCTGGCTGACCCGGCCGGCGACGATCATCAGATCGGCCTGCCGCGGTGAGGCGCGGAACACCTCCATGCCGAAGCGGGCCAGGTCGTACCGCCCCGCGCCGGTGGTCATCATCTCGATCGCGCAGCACGCGAGGCCGAACGTGGCCGGGAAGACCGACGACTTCCGTGCCCAGCCCGCGGCGTTCTCGACCGTGTCGAGCAGGAAGCCGCTCGGCAGCTTCTCCTCAATACCCATCCGAATCGCCCCTATCGCGAATGCCGCGGGCTCGCGCCCGACGGCGGCCCGGCTACCGTCCCGCTGGTCCGGTCAGTCCCACTCGAGCCCTCCCCGGCGCCACACGTAGGCGTAGGCGACCGCCACCGTGAGCGCGAAGAGCACCATCTCGACCAGGCCGAACAGGCCCATGGCATCGAAGGACACCGCCCACGGGTAGAGGAAGATGATCTCGATGTCGAAGATGATGAACAGCATCGCCGTCAGGTAGTACTTGATCGGGAAGCGCCCGCCGCCGATCGCCTGCGGCGTCGGCTCGATGCCGCACTCGTACGCCTCGAGCTTGGCCCGGTTGTAACGCCTGGGCCCGATGAGGACGGCCAGGATCAGCGACCCGATCGCGAAGGCGGCCGCGAGGCCTCCGAGTACGAGGATCGGCGCGTAGGCGTTCACGTCCTCGGCTCCTCTCTCCAGTCGGCGTTGACTGCGGACGGGCCATATGTGAGTCAGTTCACAAGCCCGGATCGCCTGCATCCTATTCCCCCAGCTCTGTGATCTGCGACACGGGGTCGCGCCCCAGGTTTGTGATCTTTGACACCCGGGGTCGGGGGTTGAGCGCGAGGCGGTCCGGATACTCGTACCTCAAGCGCACACATGATCACCTGTGGTGAACTTTTGCCTGGTCAGCAGGGGTGCGAGCGGCGAGTCCACTATCAAGCCGGGCAGTGCGGCGCAAATTTGATCGGCCTCGAGCGCCGTGCTAGCGGCCGGGCCCCTCCGGGGCGGGGCGAGTCGCCGCGGCGAGGATGTCCGCGGATTCACAAGCGGCCCGCCGCCGGTCCCGGTGGTGCCGGACTGTGCCGGTGGCCGAAATGCTGCGATCATGAGCCGGGCGGGCGCGCGACACGCGACGCCCGGCAGGAGCACGGCGCCGCGCGGGAGACGCGGGAGAACGGGGAGGCTGAGGATGGCAGACGGCTGCCTGGGGCGGAAGAGAAAAGACAAAAAGAAGAAGAACAAGGGAGACGCGTCCGACTGCGGCTGCGACGGCCTGGACTGTTGCAGCTTCCAGCTCTGGACGCAGGTGCACATGCTCGGCGCGGTGGTCTGCGCGGTGCTGGGCGTCGGCCGCACGGTGCGGGCCATCAACGCCGAGGCCGCGGGCCGGGTCGGAGCCGCGCCCCGCGGGTTCCTCGCCCGCCGCATGCACACCGCGGTGCGCTACTACCAGCTCCGGATCAGCCCCCGCTACGGCGCGCGCTGCCGCTACACCCCGACCTGCTCGGCCTACGCGGCCACCGCCCTGCGCCGCCACGGCGCCCTGCGCGGCGGCCTGCTCACCCTGCGCAGGCTGGCCCGCTGCACCCCGAACGGGGGCCGCGGAGCCGACCCGGTGCCCGGCATGTGAGGCGGGCGGCACACGCACGCGCGGGGGCGGGCCGGACGGCCCGCCCCCGCGCGCGTCAGACGGCCGGGACCGCCCCGCGCCGCCGGCCGCGCCGCAGCGCCACCCACGCCGCGGCCACCGCCGCCGCCACCGACAGCGCCGCGCACCCCCCCGTCACCCCGCCGAGTTCCGGCCACGGCACCACCACCGCGCTGTCCACCGACAGCACCGCCAGCGCCAGTTGCAGCCCCAGCAGTTGCACCGCGACCACCCCCGCCCCGAGCACCGCGCCGACCACGGCGACCAGCAGCGCCTCGGCGGCGGCCACCCGCACCGCCTGCCCGGCCGTGGCCCCGGCCAGTCGCAGCGCGGCCAGCTCCCGCGTCCGGTCGGCCACCGCCATGGCCTGGGTGTTCACCAGCGAGAGCGCCGTGTACAGCAGCGCGATGCCCAGCACCAGGAACACCCCCAGCCTGGTCTGCTCCCCGGTGCGGGGATGGGTGGCCGCGACCCAGCGGGAGGCCGTCGCCACGGTGGCGCCGTAGGGCCGGGCCGCCTCGCGCAGCCCCGCGGCGACCGCCTCCCGCCCGGCGCCTTCCCGCACCCGCACCTCGACCCGGGTGACCTCCGCCCCGCCGGCGTTGCGCGGGGTGACGTACACCCCGTTGTCCCCCGTCCCGGCCCGCATCACCGCCACGATCCGCAACCGCGCCGCGCGCCCGTCGCCCAGCCGCACCGGCACCCGCTCGCCCACGGTGCGCCGGGTCCACTCCTCGTTGACGACGATCCCGCCGTCGTCCAGGTCCGCCAGGGAGCCCGCCACCAGCGGCGGCCTGGCCAGCGCCCGCAGTTCGGCGGGCTCCGCGGCGTGCGCCCGCGACCGGATCACCGCGGGCCCCTCCCGCGCGTACACCCGTCCCTCGGCGAACGCCGCCGTCCGCGCGCCCGCCACCGCCCGCACCCGCCGCACCAGGTCCGCGGGCAGCGCCGCGCCGTCCGCGGCGACCACGAAGTCCGCCGCGGTGCGCGCCCTCGCCTGCGCGGCCCTGGCCTCGCCGGCGGTGGCCGCCGCGCCGAGCAGGCAGCCGGTGAGGGCCACGGTGAGCAGCACCGGGGCGGCGGCGGCCGCGGTGCGCCGGGCGCCCGCGGACGCGCCCGCCGCGGCGAGCCTGCCGGTGACGCCGGGCAGCCGGGACAGCGGCCGGGCCAGCGCCGCCACCAGGGGGCCCGCCAGCGCGGGCGCGAGCAGCGCGCACGCCCCGGCGAGCAGCATGGGCCGGGTGGTGTAGGTCTTGCGGTGCAGCAGGTCACCGGGGTCGGTGACCAGCCCGACGGCCATCACCCCCACCGTGCCCGCGGCGAGCGCCGCGCCGCACAGCAGTCGCCCCAGGGGCCGGAACCGGTCGTCGGCGGCGGCCTGCCGCAGCGCCTCGGCCGGGGCGACCCGGCCCGCGCGCGCCGTCGCCGCCACCACCCCGGCCAGCGCCACGAGCAGCCCGGTCCAGAACGCCACGTGCAGCGGCCACCGCTGGTCGCCCACCGCGAACCACTCGGGCGCCGCCCCCCGCTCCACCAGCCACGACGCCAGGACCGGCGCGCCCGCCGCGCCGAGCGCGCACCCCGCGGCCGACGCCGCCGCCCCGACCACCGCGGCCTGGCCCAGCACCACCGCCCTGACCTGCCCCGGTGTGGCCCCGGCGAGCCGCAGCAGGGCGAACTCGCGCCGCCGCCGCGCCACCGAGAAGGCGAACGTGGACGCCACCACGAACACCGACACGAACCCGGTCACCCCGGCCGCCGTGCCCAGCAGCGCGTTCACCGTCACCAGCGCCCGCGCGTCCCGGTCCGGGTCAGGGTCGGCGGCGCGCCGGGCGTCCCCGGTGAGCACCCGCAGCCCGGGGGCGTCCCGCACCGCGGCGCGCACCGCGCCCGCCGGCGCGCCGTACACCGCGACCGCCTCCACCCGGGGCGCGATCCGGGCCGCCTCCGCGTCGGGGAGGAACACCGCCGACTCGAACGGCCGGTCCGCGACCACGCCCACCACGGTGCGCCCGCCCACTCCCGCGGGCGTGACCAGGCGCACCCGCTCCCCCACCCGGACCCCCGCGCCCGCCTCGACCACGACCTCGCCCGCCACGGCCGGCGCCCGCCCCCGCAGCAGGTGGTACGGGGTGAACGCGTGCGCCGCCCACGGGTGCCCCACGGTGCCTCGCGGCAGGCCGTCCATCCGCACCGGGAAGGTGCGGTCCGGCACCACCCGGCCGGTTCCGGCCAGTTGCCGCAGCACCTCGTCCGGCACCGCCGCGGCCCGCTCCAGCGGCACGGTCCTCTCCCCCACCCGCGCCTCGTCAGCGCCGCGCACCACCACCGGCGCCGCGGCGAACCGCTCGGTGCCGCGGCGGGGCGCGTCGAAGGTGGCGGCCAGCGCCAGGCACATCGTCGCGATCACCCCGACGCCGAGGGCCAGGGCCAGGAACGTGCCGGTGAACGTCGTCCAGCGCGCCCGCAGCGCCACCCTCAGCACGTCGCCGCCCCCGCCGCCCCGCCGCGGGTCCGCGCCACCGCTGCGGGCCCTGCCCCGCCGCCCCTGCCGTGCTCCGTGCCGGTGCTGTGATCCATGGCGGCAAGCCAACCGGCCGCCCCCGGGCCGCCGCAGGAACCCGGGGCCCACTTCGGGGGTGGGGCCAGGCATACCCGGGAAGCGGCCCCTGCCCCCACCGCGCGCCGGCGGGGGACGGCTCTACCGTGGCCGGATGCCTCTCCTTCGCCGTCCGCCCCGCCCGCGCCCGTGGCGCTCGGCCCTGTACCTGCTCGGCTCCGCCCCCGTGGGCGCGGCCGCCCTGGTGGCGCTGGTGGTGCTCGCGGCGGTGGGCGCGGCGCTGTCCGTCGTCCTGGTCGGCCTGCCGCTGCTGGGCGCGCTGTGCCTGGGCGGGGTGCCGCTGGCGGCGGTCGAGCGGCGGCGGCTGCGGCTGGTGGACGGCGCGCCCGCGCCGAGCCCGCACGCGGAGCCGGACCGGCCGGGCCTCGCGGCGTGGGCGCGCACCCGGTTCCGGGAGGCCGCCACCTGGCGGGAGCTGGGGTTCGGGGTGCTGTTCGCGGTCGTCCTGTGGCCGCTCGACCTGCTGGCCGCGTTCCTGGCCGTCGCGGTGCCCGCGGGCCTGGTGGCCACGCCCGTGCTGTTCGCCACCGTCGGCGAGGGCGAGGAGGCCACCGTCGTCAAGGAGTGGACGGTCACCTCCTGGCCGCAGGCGCTCGCGGTCGCCGCCCTGGGCGCGGTCGCCTTCCTGCTGCTCGCCCACCCGCTGACCGCCCTGGCCCGGGCCAGGGCCGCGCTCACCCGCGCGGTGCTGGTCCCGCGGGACGCCGAGCGGAAGCTGCCCGAGGTGGTGCGCTCCCGGGCCCGCCTGGTGGACGCCTTCGAGGCGGAGCGGCGCCGCATCGAGCGGGACCTGCACGACGGCGCCCAGCAGCGCCTGGTCGCCCTCACCATGACACTGGGCCTGGCCCGCCTCGACGCCCCGCCCGGACCCCACGCCGACCAGTTGGCCCGCGCCCACGAGCAGGCCCAGGCCGCCCTCGCCGAGCTGCGCGAGCTGGTCCGGGGCATCCACCCGCGGGTGCTCACCGACCTGGGTCTGGCCGCCGCCGCGGCCGACGCCGCCGACCGCTGCCCCGTGCCGGTGGACACCGACGTGGAGCTGCCCTCCCGGCTGCCGCCCGCCGTGGAGTCCGCCGCCTACTTCGTGGTCTGCGAGGCCCTGACCAACACGGCCAAGCACAGCGGCGCGGGCCGCGTCCGCCTGCACGCCCGCGTGCGCGACGGCAGGTTGCGGCTGGCCGTCCACGACGACGGCGGCGGCGGCGCCGACGCCTCCCGCGGCACGGGGCTGACCGGCCTGGCCGACCGGGTCGCCGTCCTGGACGGCACACTGTCCCTGTCCAGCCCGCCCGGCGGGCCCACCGTGCTGAGCGTGGAGATCCCTTGCGAGTAGTGCTGGCCGAGGACAGCGTCCTGCTGCGGGAGGGCCTGGCCGCCCTGCTGGAGCGGTTCGGCCACGAGGTGGCGGCGGCCGTCGGCGACCCGGCGGCGCTGGCCGAGGCCGTCGCCGCGGCCGCCCCCGACATCGTCGTCACCGATGTGCGCATGCCCCCGTCCTTCGCCGACGAGGGCCTGCGCGCCGCCGTGGCGCTGCGCGAGCGCCACCCGGGGCTGCCGGTGCTGGTGCTCAGCCAGTACGTGCAGCGCGCCTACGCCGGCGACCTGCTCGACTCCGGCGGCGGGCGGGCCGTCGGCTATCTGCTCAAGGACCGGGTCGGCCAGGTCGCCGAGTTCGCCGACGCGCTGGACCGGGTGGCGGCCGGGGGCACGGTCATCGACCCGGAGGTCGTCCGCCAGTTGCTGCGGCACCGCCGCGACCCGCTGGAGCGCCTCTCCCCGCGCGAGCGCGAGGTGCTGGCCCTCATCGCCGAGGGCAGGTCCAACGGCTCCATCGCCAGGGCCCTGGTCGTCAGCGAGGCGGCCGTCGGCAAGCACATCGGCAGCATCCTCACCAAGCTCGACCTCCCGCCCGCCGAGGACACCCACCGCCGGGTGCTGGCGGTACTGGCGTACCTGCGGGCGTGAGCCGGGCGCGGACCGCTGAGCGGCACCCGGGCACGCTCTTCTACCAGACCGGCGGCCACCGGCGGGGCGATATGCCGCAACTGCCCGCACCACACGGCGACCGTGCCAGTCTGAGTCCATTTCCGACCCGGAGGACACGGTGGCGATTCACGTCTGCGGCAGCACTTTGGCCGCACTTGAGGAGAAAGTGGAGCAGGGAGGGGGTGCGGTCGTCGTCAGCAACTTGACGATCCGGGTCCTGGAGGAGCGGGAACGGTTGCGGATCGAGCGCCTGCGGGCGGTCTGCGAACGGCTCCGCGGGCGCGATCTGGAGACCTTCCCGCAGGTGCAGCTGTGGCCGGACGAGTGGAAGACGCTGGTCATCTACAGGCCCGAGCTGACCACGGTCCGCCTCGGCGCCGTGGGCAAGAACCGCGACTCCCTCCTGTTCGTCCTCGACGCGCTGAACAAGCCGACCGCCGCCCAGCACGCCGTCTCCACCCACGCTTTCCGACGCTCCCTGCTCGCCCTGACCGCGGGGGCGCAGCGACCCCCGGCCGGGGCGCGCAGACTGAGGATCGCGTAAGGCGCGCGGTGTCCGCCCGTCGCCCAGGAGGGGCGACGGGCGGAGGTGACTCCGCGCGCCTCACGCCCGCGGCGTCACCTTCGACAGCCCGTTGATCACCCGGTCCATCGCGTCCCCGCCCCGCGGGTCCGTCAGGTTCGCCAGGAGCTTGAGGGTGAACCGCATCAGGGTGGGGTGGGTGAGCCCGCGCTGGGTGCACAGGCGCATGACCGTGGGGTTCCCGATGAGCTTCACGAACGCGCGGCCCAGGTTGTAGTACCCGCCGTAGGTCTCCTTCAGGGTCCGCGGGTACGCCTGGAGGGCCAGCTCGCGCTGTGCCGCCGTGGCGCGGGCGTGCGCCTGGGTGATCACCTCGGCGGCGATCTGCCCGGACTCCATGGCGTAGGCGATGCCCTCGCCGTTGAACGGGTTGACCATGCCGCCCGCGTCGCCGACCAGCAGCAGCCCGCGGCCGTAGTGCGGCTGGCGGTTGAACGCCATCGGCAGGGCCGCGCCGCGGATCGGGCCCGTCATGTGCTCCTCGTCGAAGTTCCAGTCCTCCGGCGTGGACGCGCACCAGGCCCGCAGCACCTCCCGCCAGTCCAGCTCCTTGAACGACGAGGAGGTGTTGAGCACCCCGAGCCCCACGTTCGCCGTCCCGTCGCCCATGCCGAACACCCAGCCGTAGCCGGGCAGCAGCCGCTCCTGCCCGTCGCGGCGGTCCCACAGCTCCAGCCAGGACTCCAGGTAGTCGTCCTCGTGGCGGGGGCTCTCGAAGTAGGTGCGGACGGCCACGCCCATCGGCCGGTCGTCGCGGCGGTGCAGGCCCATGCCCAGCGACAGCCGGGTGGAGTTGCCGTCGGCGGCCACCACCAGCGGCGCGTGGAAGACGACCGGCGTCTTCTCCTCGCCCAGCTTCGCCCGCACCCCGGTGATCCGGCCCGTGCGGTCGTCCAGGACCGGCTCGGTGACGTTGCACCGCTCGTGCAGGCGCGCGCCCGCCTTCTGCGCCTGGCGAGCCAGGATCTCGTCGAAGTCGGCGCGCTTGCGGACCAGGCCGTACTCGGGGAACGCGGACAGCTCCGGCCAGTCCATCTCCAGGCGCATGCCGCCCGCGATGACCCTCAGGCCCTTGTTGCGCAGCCACCCGGCCTCGGGCGAGACGTCCACGCCCATCGCCACCAACTGCTTCACGGCGCGCGGGGTGAGCCCGTCGCCGCACACCTTCTCGCGCGGGAACGCCGTCTTCTCCAGCAGCAGGACGTCCAGCCCGGCCCTGGCCAGGTGATAGGCGGTGGCGGAACCCGCCGGGCCCGCGCCGACGACGATCACATCGGCAGTGTGCTCGGACGCAGGGGTGTCGGTCACGTTCGCATCTCCCGCAGGAAGGCTGGGCGACGGTCCGGACCAGACCGGCGCAGGACAGTTCCCAGGAAGTTTATTCCCCCGCCGTCACCGGCCACCCGCCGCGCCCTGCCTGCCCCCGCCCGCCGCGCCCTGCCTGCCCCCGCCCGGCCCTACTCGGGCCGCACCGCCCGGTGCAGCGCCACGATCCCGCCGCTGAGGTTGCGCCAGGCCGCCCTCCCCCAGCCCGCGTCCCCGATCCGGCGGGCCAGCGCCGGCTGGTCGGGCCAGGCCCGGATCGACTCCGCCAGGTACACATAGGCGTCCGGGCTGCTGCTGACCGACCTCGCCACCGCCGGCAGCGCCCGCATCAGGTACTCGGTGTAGACGGTGCGGAACGGCGCCCACACCGGGCTGCTGAACTCGCACACCACCAGCCGACCGCCCGGGCGGGTCACCCGCAGCATCTCGGCCAGCGCCGCGTCGGTGTCCTGCACGTTCCGCAGCGCGAAGGAGATCGTCACCGCGTCGAACGCGCCGTCCCGGAACGGCAGCCGGGTCGCGTCGCCCGCGGCGAACCGCAGCCCCGGGTACCGGCGCCGGCCCTCCCGCAGCATCCCCAGCGAGAAGTCGCAGGACACCACCCGCGCCCCCGCCTCCGCGAACGGCAGCGAGGAGGTGCCCGTCCCCGCGCCCAGGTCCAGCACCCGCTCCCCCGGCCGCGCCGCCACGGCCTCGGCCACGGCCCGCCGCCACAGCCGGGTCTGGCCCAGCGACAGCACGTCGTTGGCGATGTCGTACTTCGCCGCCACGTCGTCGAACATCGCGGCGACTTCCTGCGGCTGCTTGTCCAGGGAGGCTCGGGTCACGGCGCCATTGTCCCACCCCGCCCTTCCGCGGGGACCGGGGGCGGGCGCTACCCTCACAGCGGGTGAACGTCCGACCACGATCGGGGAGCAGCGTGTCGTTCGAGCAGGAGTGGGCGCGGATCCGCGACGAGGCCGCGCGCGAGCGGATCGGGACCCGCCTCAACCAGGCGGGCGGCGGGGGCGGCGGGGAGAGGCTGAAGGTGACGGCGGGCGTGCTGACGAAGCGCGCGGAGCACGCCGACCGGGTGCGCGCCAACCTCGCCAAGGCCGACGACGCCGCGATGAAGGAGACCGAGCAGGTGCCGGACGGCCTGAAGGGCTTCGCGTCGGCCGCCGCCTTCGACACCTTCCGCACCCGGTGGCAGGGCCAGATGTCCCACCTGCTCAGCGTGCTGGAGGAGGGCGTCGCCGGGGCGCTGCGCGCGGCGGCGACCGACTTCACCGCCGAGGACGCCGCGCAGGGCGGCAACCTCAACGAGCCGAGGATCTGAACCGCGATGACCCTCGGCTACCGCACGGTCCGCGACGCCGACCTGACCCCGCTGTCCGAGGCCGTCGCCAAGTGGCGCAACCTGCCTGGGCAGTTCGACACGGTCGCCGAGTCCTTCAGGAACGACGTGGCCAAGGGGCTGCGCGACTCCGACTGGGAGGGCAAGGCGGCCGACGCGGCCTTCCGGAGGTTCGACACCGTCGAGAAGGAGCTGAAGGCCGCCGCCGACGAGGCCAGGGACGTCCACCGCCTGCTGGACGACGCCCTGCGCACCCTGCGCGACGTCCAGCGGCGCCTGAAGGACGTGGAGGCCGACATCGCGGCCAACGAGCACCTGCGGCTCTCCGCCGAGGGCCAGGTCTCCTACCACCCGCCCGCCGACGCGGACGGGCACACGGCGGCGCTCGTCAAGAGCCACCAGGACACCGTCCGCGCCTACCAGGAGCGCATCCAGCGCGTCCTGGACGACGCCGCGGACGCCGACACCGCGCTGCACTGGGCGCTCACCCAGGACGGCAACGGCCGCCGCAAGGGCTTCGACCCGGGCGCGTTCTCCAGCCTGGAGGCCGCGGAGCGGGGCCGCCGCACCGCCCGCGAGGACGCGCGGGCCGCCACCGAACTCCTCCGCCTCGGCGACGGCGCGAGCGACCGGCAGTTGGCCCGCCTCAACAAGCTGCTGTCCACCCACGAGGGCGACCCGTACTTCGCGGAGCTGTTCGCCACGAGGACCGGGGCGGCGGGCACCCTGGACTTCTGGCGGAGCGTCGCCGACAAGGAGCACCTGCCCGACTCCCGCCGCACCACCCTCGAACGCCTCCAACGCTCCCTCGGCTTCACCCTGGCCACGGCCACGCACTCGGAGAGCGGGGCGATGCGGGGGTGGAAGCGGGAGATGATCGAGCTCGGCGAGCAGCGGTCGGTGTCCATGGACACGCGGAGCAACCGGGCGGTGGGGTCGTACGGATTCCAGGTGATGAGCAGCCTGATGCGATACGGGACCTACGAGACGGAGTTCCTGAAGGACTACGGCAGCAAATTGATCGCCTTCGAGAGGGATCAGACCGGAGGCAAGGGCAAGATCGGCGACTTCTGGAACCCGACCGGCGAGCGCTCCTACCTGAACCGGGGCGGCGAGGACTGGGGCAACGACCCCATGGCGGGCTTCATGGAGGCGCTGGGGCACAATCCGGAGGCGGCCAAGGAGTTCTTCCATTCGGATGAGAAGATCGACCCGGAACTGAAGTATCTGCTGGAAGAACGGCAGTGGCCGGGCGACGCCGTCTCGGAAAAGGGAAAGGAAAGTGGCTTCGGGTATGGAGAGTTGGGTCACGCACTCGAAGCCGCCACCCTGGGAGTACCGTACGACCAGCAAGAACTCGGGCATCGGCGAGACCCCGCCACCGCTGACATCGCCAGGCACATCATCAGCACCGTCACCTCGGACATGACGTTCGTCAGCAGCAGGCCGGAGATCAGCGAGAGCCTGGCCAGGATCGGGGCGGGTTATCTCGACGACTTGAACTGGGCCGCGTCCAACTTCGGTGACGCTTCCCACGACCAGGACGTGCGCGCCAGCGCGTTCGCCCTGCCCGGGCAGGGCGAACGAGGCGACGAAGCAGCCAGCCACGTGAATCTGAAGCACGAAACCGCCATCGCGTTCCTGGAGGCGGTGGGTAAACAGGAGGGCGCTTACGAGATCCTCTCGGCCGCCCAGCAGACATACACGGTGAACGGGTTGAAGGCACACCTTCAGCCCGACGCGAGTACCGCCTGTCTCATCGAAACCGGAGCGAAGGTCCACGGCATCCTCGACCAGGCCCGCATCAACGACATCGATGAAACATACGGCGCAATGACAGAACAAGCCAACCGAAAGCTCGCAGAAGCGGCGGAGTGGAAGAAGTTCGGCATCGGCACGGGACTGGGTGTCACGGCGGGGCTGGCGACTGCGCCCTTCGGAGGGCCCACCACGTCGGCGGCAGTCGCGTTCGCCGTTCCGGCGGCCGCCGACACGGTGATGGGAGCGTTGGACACCAAGCTCGGCATCGACATCGACCGCAAGCTCGAACAGAACGCGGCCAACTTCAACCAAAAGGAAAGCATGGAGAAGAGGGAATTCTTGGAGGAAGGCAGAAGGGCGGCGATGGCCCCGGCTGACGCCTATATCCAGGCCCTCGACCTGCCCAGCGAAAGCCCATGGCTGCAATCTCTGGACGTCGAGGGGCGCTACAACGACGGACAGAACGCGCTCGACCAATCGGACACGGACTGATCGGATGTCTTTCAAGGCGAACTCGCCAGCCCTGGTGTCGGCCGTCTGCGCTTCCGCGCTGGTAGCCGTGGCCGTTTCCTCGTGCAGCAGCAGCAAGGAAGGCATACCAGCGGAAGAGGTGTGCGGCGGACTGTCGCAGAAGGCTGCCAACGCGCTCAGAGAGCTCGCCGGCGGGGATCGGTTTGCCGAGTCGTCCACCGGCGATGTCGAGAAGTTCGCCAGGAGCTTCCGAGACGGCGCAGCCACGCATCGCTTGTGTGCCTTCATCCTCGCCGAGGAGGGGAAGGAGAAGCGCACCACGGCTTATGTGACATTCAGAGAGGTGAAGAGGGCTCCTCCCGAGTCCGAGGGTGAGGCGTGGGATGTCCGTTCCTTCCCCGGGGTCGGGCTTCGGGCGCTGTCGTATGCACGGTCGGCGGAGGTCTACTTCTCCTGCGGAAAGGGAGCCGTCGTCCGGGGACGCCTCGCCTACGGCCTGCCCACCTACCGCGACAGCAACCGCATCGAGAACCAGATGACCGTCCTCCAAGACCTCTCCCACCGCGTGGCCGAAGCGCTCGGCTGTCCCGGGGGTGGTGGGGTGGCGGAGCCGTAGTCGGTCCTGGGACCTACGTCCGGGGTGCCGGGGGGACACGTCGTGGGGCCGATGCCGGGGGGTGGGGGGCGTCCTAGCGTGGGGCCATGAGTGATGTGGAGCGCACCGGAATCCTTGACGAGGCCCTCGAGCGGCTGCATGCCACCGGACCGGAGTTCCGGGGGTGGTTGTCCAATCACGCGCCGATGGCGGTGGAGTCGATGGTGCGCCACGGGTTCGGCCCGCGGGTGCACTCCTGGGTGGACGCCTACACCGATCGGCTGGAGGAGCTGCCGCGGGCCCGGGTGCCGGTGGACGCCCGGGAGTGGCGGCAGGCGCTGGGCGATCCGGGGCGGCTGCCGGAGTGGCTGGAGCTCTTCCGGGTGGAGACGGCGGAGCGGCCCTGGCGGGAGGTGCTGCGCACCTGGTGGCCGCGGCTGCTGCCGGGGATCGCGGCGGGCGCCACGCACGGGGTGATCCGGACGGGGCACGCGGTGCGGGTGCTGCTGCGGGACGGGGAGAGCGGGCCGCGGGTGGCGGAGCTTGGGCAGGCGCTGGGCTACTGGGCGGCGCGGTGGCAGGCCGTGCCGGGGGCGGCGGCGCCGGGCGGGACGGCGGAGCCGGACCTGGCGCTGGACGGGGTGCCGCCGGTGCCGGACCAGTCCGGGGGGATCCTGCACCGGCTGCCCCAGTTGGAGGGGCTCCCGGGGTGGCCGGAGGCGCTCGGCGGGCTGCGGCCGGCGGCCACGCCGGGGCAGGCGCGGGAGCTGCTGGCCGGGGTGGCCGATGCGGCGACGGTGCGCTATCTGCGGTTCGGGCACGGCGAGGAGGTGATGCTGGTGCACGCCGCGACCGCGCCGACCGCGGTGCTGCGGACGCTGCCCGCGCTTCCGGAGGAGATGTGGGAGCCGAGCCTGCGGGCGGCGTGGGCGGCCTGCGCCGCGGTGACGGCGGCGTACACCCCGGCCGAGGCGGTCTCCGCGGCGGAGGAGCGGCGGCTGACCGCGGCGGCCGGTGACCCCGGGGAGCTGGTGGCCCGCGCGGTCCGGCACGGCGACGCGCACGCCATCAAGCTCGCGGACACCGCGGTGGAGGTGTTCGAGCGCCGCGGTGATGTGCGGGCGCTGGCGGCGGGGCTGCGCGGGGTGGAGCTGATCGTGCCGGAGGAGTGACGGTCAGGCCCTGCGGTGGACGAGGCGTCCGGCCAGCACCGTGGCCACGCACGCGTCGCCGGCGTCGAGCACGGCGAAGTCGGCGCGCGCGCCGGCGGCCAGGGTGCGCGGGCCGGGCGCGGGCAGCACGGTGAGGCCGGCGCGGGCCACGGCGGAGCGCAGCTCCTCGTCGGAGGCGACGCAGGAGGCGAGGACGGCGGTGCGCCCGGCCCGCAGCAGCGCGTGGACCCGCTCCCTCGGGGTGGGCGCCGCGGGCAGCGGCCCCGTGTGGACGAGCCCGGGGACCAGCACCCCGGGCCACCGCCGCACCCGGGCCCGCGGGTGCGCCCCGGCCAGCTCGTCCACGGGCCCGACGGCGGTGATCCGGTCGCCGTCGACCAGGACGGCGCCGCCCGCGGCGGGCCCGTCCGCCGTGCGCACCTGGTCGGCCGCGTGGATGGTGAGCATCAGGGCGCGTCGATGAGCTTCAGCTCCGGGTGGGCGGTGCCGCCGTCCAGCGCGGTGGACGACAGGTGGGAGACGACCTGGTCGTCGACGGGGTCGTGGGCGGGGTCGTCGTGCACCACGAGGTGCTGGTAGGTGGTGGAGCGCTGCGCCGGGACGCGGCCCGCGGCGCGGATGAGGTGCAGCAGCTCCATCCGGTTGGAGCGGTGCCTGGCCCCGGCGGAGGACACCACGTTCTCCTCCAGCATCACCGAGCCCAGGTCGTCGGCGCCGTAGTGCAGGGACAACTGCCCGGCCTCCTTGCCGACGGTCAGCCAGGAGCCCTGGATGTGGGCGACGTTGTCCAGGAACAGCCGGGCGACGGCGATGATCCGCAGGTACTCGAAGAGCGTGGCCTGGGTGCGGCCCTTCAGGTGGTTGTTCTCCGGCTGGTAGGTGTACGGGATGAAGGCGCGGAAGCCGCCGGTGCGGTCCTGCACGTCGCGGATCATCCGCAGGTGCTCGATGCGCTCGGCGTTGGTCTCGCCGGTGCCCATGAGCATCGTCGTGGTGGACTCCACGCCGAGCCGGTGCGCGAGCTCCATGATCTCCAGCCAGCGCTCGCCGGACTCCTTCAGCGGGGCGATGGCCTTGCGGGGCCGCTCCGGCAGCAGCTCTGCGCCCGCGCCGGCGAAGGAGTCGAGCCCGGCGTCGCGCAGGCGGCGGATGGCCTCCTCGGCGGTGACGCCGGAGATCCGGGCCATGTGCTCGACCTCGGACGCGCCCAGGGAGTGGATCACCAACTGGGGGAACGCGTCCTTGATGGCGCGGAAGTGGCGTTCGTAGTACTCGACGCCGTAGTCGGGGTGGTGGCCGCCCTGGAACATGATCTGGGTGCCGCCGAGCTCGACGGTCTCCGCGCAGCGCCGCAGGATGTCGTCCAAGTCCCGGGTCCAGCCCTTGTCGCTCTTGGGCGGGGCGTAGAAGGCGCAGAACTTGCACGCCGTCACGCACACGTTCGTGTAGTTGATGTTGCGCTCGATGATGTACGTCGCGATGTGCTCGGTCCCGGCGTACCGGCGGCGGCGCGCGGCGTCGGCCGCCGCGCCGAGGGCGTGCAGCGGTGCCCGCCGGTACAGTTCGAGCGCCTCGTCGGGGGTGATCCGGCCGCCCGAGGCGGCCCGGTCCAGCACGGACCGCAGGTCGTCGGGGGTGGAAACCTGCGCTGTCACCTGGGGTGTCCTTCCCTCGTGGCCCGAGTGCTCCGACGTGTCCCGGCCAGCCTACGCCAGCCCTCCGCGCACCCTCCCGGTCCCCTTCCACCCCACCGGTCCCGGGCACGTCACGCCCGTGTCACAGCCCCGCGCTCGGGCGCGACACGCCGACCGGACGGCGGCTAACCTGCTCAGTTGACCGACCGCGCAACGCCAGGAGTGCGCCGAGACGGCGCCCGGGGGCATGGAACACGCGACAGGGAGCACCACATGACGGGGGAGAACGGCACGCCCGGCCTGCGTCCGCGCAGGCTCGTGGAGGAGCCGGCGCCCGGCGCCGGACCCGCCCGGGGCGTGCGGGTGAGGCGGCGCGCGCTCACCGCGCTGTCCGCGGCGTGGACCGCCGTGCGGCCGACCCGCAGCCGCGGCACCGGGTACGTCGCGCTGGGCGCGGTGGGCGCCCTGATCGGCACGTCCGTCGCCGTCGGTGTCGGCACCTCGGGCTCGGTGCCCGAGCTCGCCGACGTGGGCGCCTGGCTGAGCAGTTCGCAGAAGGGCTCGGCCGCGCACGCCAACGGCCTGACCGGCGAGGTGGACGGCAAGGTCGATCTGCCGACGGGCAAGAACCCGGTGTCCGTCTCGCAGGACGGCAAGACCGTTCTGGTGCTGGACAAGAAGACCGGCAAGGTCGTCCGGATCGACCCGGCGCAGCTCACGGCGGAGCAGTCCACCGACTACAGCTCCAGCGACCTCCAGTTGGTCGCGGGCGGCTCGTTCGCGTACGTGGTGAACCCGGTCAAGGGCACGGTGCAGCGGATCGACCCGGTGCGCACCTCCCCCATCGGCGCCCCGGTGGACCTCGGCGCGAAGCCGCTGGGCCGGGCCGTGGTGGACCCCAGGGGCACGCTGTGGGTGCCCGAGCCCACCGAGGGCAAGGTCGTCCCGTTCCCCGGCGGGAAGCGCGGCACCCCGCTGACCGTCGCCGAGCCGGGCGCCAACCTGGAGCTCACCCTGGCCAACGGGCAGCCGGTGGTCACCGACACCTCGGCCGCGCGGATGACGGTGCTGGCGGCGCACGGCCCCGGGCTGCGGGTCAACCTGCCGTCGTTCGTGGACGACGCGTCCCCCGAGACGGTGCTGGTGCCGCACACCACCGACGGCGCCGTGGTGCCGGTGCTGGCCTCCCGCAGCGGGCAGATGGCGCTCATCGACGTCACCGGCGGGCAGCCGAGGACCGCGGTGCTCGGCCGCGCCGAGCGCGGCTACGGCGCGCCGCAGGTGCTGGGCACCAAGGTGTACGTGCCGGACGAGAACGGCACCCTGAAGGTGTACGACACCGCCGACTCGGCGCTGGAGCAGCCGATCGAGGTGACCGGCGAGCCGGGCGAGCTGGAGCTGTTCGTCCGCAACGGCCTGCTGTGGGTGAACGACCAGGACAACTCGGCCGCCGCGGTCATCAAGCCGTCGGGTGACGTCAACCGCATCGGCAAGTACAAGGACGACGTCCCGTCGGCGAAGAAGCCCGAGAAGGACACGCCCCCGGCGAAGGACAACACACCGAACGACCCGGTCCCGGAGACGCCGGTGGTGCCGGATGTGCCGGAGACGCCGGAGAAGCCCGAGGAGCCGGAGAAGGAACCGGAGAAGAAGCCGGAGAAGCCGGAGGGCCCGAAGGAGCCCGAGAAGAAGCCGGAGCGGCCGAAGGACCCCGAGCCGTCCACCCCGGCCACGCCCGAGCCGCAGCCGTCCCCGCCGGGCACCCCGCAGGCCCAGGCCGGCAACGGCTCCGTCACGATCAGCTTCTCCCCGTCCTCGGGCACCCTGAGGCCGACGGGCTACCGGCTGAACGGCGCGCCGGCCGGTGCCCGGGTGGCGCCGGCGCGGGTGGCCGCCGACGGCCCGTTCCAGTTCCAGGTGAGCGGCCTGTCGTGCGGTGCCGAGTACAGCTTCATCGTGATCGCCGAGTTCGAGGGCGGCGAGACCCGGGAGTCGGGCGCGTCGGCGCCGGTCATGCCCTGCACCGCGCCGTCTGCGCCGCAGGGGCTGAACATCGTGATCCCGCAGGGCGGCAAGGCCGCGGACGTCGCCTGGCAGCCCCCGGCGAACGCGAGCGGCACCCTCACCTACACGGTCACGTGGCCGGGCGGCAGCCGGCAGACCAGTGAGACCGGCCTGCGGATCACCGGCCTGAGCAACGGCAGACAGTACGCGATCACGGTCGCCAGCAACAACGAGGCGGGCGGCGGCGCGTCCGTGAGCGGCACCGCGGACACCACGCCGCCGACCAGGACGATGAACATCGCGCACAACGACAACGACGCCGAGGTGCTCGCCATCCGCAACCAGCCCAGCACCCAGGCCGGGGGCCGGGCGGGCACGATCCCGGGCAACAGCAGCCCGCCGGTGACCGTGTACTGCAAGACCACGGGCACCACCGAGACCCACGAGTACAGCGGCGTCAGCAGCAACGTGTGGGCCCGCATCACCTACAACGGCACCACCGGCTACGTCGCCGACATCTACCTGGACTCCCGCACCAACCCCGACGTCTGGGAATGCGAATGAGCCCCAGCCGCCTTCACACGAGAGCAGCAGCACCGTGACCGTCCCGCCCCAGCACCCCCAGTACCCCGCCGGTGATGCCATCGGCCTGTTCGCGCAGTGCTTCCACGCGCTCGGCGACAACGTCGAGCGCGTGGTGAAGGGCAAGCGCGACGTCGTCGAGCTCGCCCTGACCTGCCTGTTCTCCGAGGGCCACCTGCTCATCGAGGACGTGCCCGGCACCGGCAAGACCACCCTGGCCCGGTGCCTGGCCGCGTCCATCGAGGCCACCTGGCACCGGGTGCAGTTCACCCCGGACCTGCTGCCGTCCGACATCACGGGCGTGACGATCTACCGGCAGAACACCGGCACCTTCGAGTTCCTGCCCGGCCCGGTCTTCGCCAACGTGGTGCTCGGCGACGAGATCAACCGCGCCTCCCCGAAGACGCAGTCGGCGCTGCTGGAGGTGATGGAGGAGCGTCGCGTCACCGCCGACGGCAAGACCCACCCGGTGCCGCGCCCGTTCATGGTGATCGCCACCCAGAACTCCGTGGACATGGGCGGCACCTACCCGCTGCCCGAGGCGCAGTTGGACCGGTTCCTGATGCGGGTGACGGTCGGCTACCCGGACCACGCCTCGGAGGTGGCCGTCCTCACCGGCGCCGCCGGCGGCGCCTCGCCCGAGGCGCTGTCCACGATCGCGACGGCGCAGCACATCTCGGAGTTCATCCAGGTCGCGGGCCAGGTGCAGGTCGCGGAGCCGCTGTACGACTACGTGGTGCGGGTGGTGGCCGCCACCCGGCAATTGCCGGACGTCCGTCTGGGCGCGAGCCCGCGCGGCTCGGTGGCGCTGCTGCGGGCCGTGCGGGTGCGCGCGGCGTCGCAGGGGCGGGCGTACGCGCTCCCGGAGGACGTCAAGGCGCTGGCCGGGCCGGTGCTGGCGCACCGGCTGATCCTCACTCCCGAGGCGGAGCTGAGCGGGCGGACGGGCGCGGACGTGGTCGCCGAGGTGCTGGCCACCGTGCCGGTGCCGCAGGCCGGGGCCCGGGTCTGATGCTCTCCGCGACTGGCTGGGGGGTGCTGGTCGGCGGGGTGGCGCTGACGGGGGCGGGGTACGGGCTCGGCTACGGCGAGCCCGTGGTGCTGGGGGCGGCGTGCCTGCTGGCGGTGGTGGTGGCGCTGGTGTGGACGGCGCCGCGCCCCGACCTGGCCGCGCGCCGGCGGATCGCGCCCCGGAAGGTGTCGCGCGGCGACGACGCGGACGGCGTGGTGACGCTGACCAACTCCGGCGGCCGCACCCGCAGGGGCCTGCGGGCCGCCGACCGGTGCGGGGACGTGGCGCTCGCCGTGGACGTGCCCGTGCTGCGGCCCGGGGAGTCGCACGAGGTGCGGTACGCGCTGCCGACGTCGCGGCGCGGCCGGATCCCGGTGGGCCCGCTGCGTCTGGAGCGCACCGACCCGCTGGGCCTGGCCCGGCGGGTGCGGGCGTACGGCGGCGCGGACACGCTGGTGGTGCGCCCGCGGGTCTGCCTGCTGCCGGTGCTGCCGTCGGGCAAGGCGCACCATGTGGAGGGGCCGACGTCGGACACGGCGGACGACGGCTCGCTGACGTTCCACGCGCTGCGCGAGTACGTGCTCGGCGACGACCTGCGGCGGGTGCACTGGCGCTCGTCCGCGCGGACGGGGACGCTGATGGTGCGGCAGATGGTGGACGTGTCCCTGCCGCACACCACGATCGTGCTGGACACCCGTGCCGTGGCCTACCGCGACGAGGACGACTTCGAGCTGGCCGTGGACTGCGCCGCGTCGATCGCGTACGCGGCGGCCCGCTCCAACTTCCCCGTGCACCTGGTGTCGGAGGCGGGCGCGCTGCTGCACACGGACGGCTCGGGCAGCGACGCGGACGCGGTCCTGGACCGGCTGGCGCTGGTGCGGCCCTCCGCGAAGGAGTCGGCCGCGGCGGCGTTCGACGACCTGGAGCAGTCCCGCGGCGGCGGCTCGCTGACGGTGGTGACGGGCACCGGCGACACCGGGGGCCTGGCGGCGCTGGGGCGGGTGCGGCGGCGGTTCGAGCGGGTGGTGGTGCTGCGCGCGGGCTCCCAGGAGGCGGGCCCCGGGCAGGGCGTGGCGGTGGACGTGCCGCAGTTGCACGTCGCGGGCCTGGACGCGCTGCTCGCGGGCTGGCGCTGGGAGGCCGTGCGATGACGGCGCCGGCCAGGACCGCGCGGCCCGCCCGGCCCGCGGCGTTCACCGGGAGCGGCTACGACGGCCCGTCGTGGGCGCCGCCCCGGCCGACCGCGCCCGCGCCCCGGCGGCCCGATCCGGCCCGGGAGCGGGGGGAGCGCACCCTGACGCGGGCGCGCCGGCTGTGGTCGCTGCTGCCCGTGGCGGGCCTGGTGGCCACCGCCGGGTCCGCCTTCCACCGGGTGTTCGAGACCTCCGCGCTGCTGCCGGTGCTCGCGGTGGCGGTGGCGGCGCCGCTGGTGCTGTCGCTGCTGCTGTCCGGTCTGGTCACGCGCAAGGGGCGCCCGGCGCCGCTGTGGCCCTCGCTGCTGGTGACGGTGGTGGCGTGGCTCGCGGTGGTGTGCGCCACCCTGTTCCGGGAGGACGGCGGGCCGCTGCCGACCCCGGACGCGCTGCGCGCCGTGTGGTCGTCGCCGCTGGACGCCCCGCACGCGATCCTCAGCACGATCCTGCCGGTGCCGGACGAGGCCGCGCTGCTGGTGCTGCCGCACGCCGTGGTGTGGCTGGCCGCGTTCACCGCGGCGGAGCTCGCGCTGCGCACCCGGGCGGCGCTGCTGCCCGCGGTGCCCGCGGTGCTGGCGTTCGGTGTGCCGCTGGTGCTGGGCGTGGACGGGCCGGGGTCCAACACGCCGCAGGCCGCGGCGCTGGTGGCGTTCGCCGCGCTGCTGGTACTGGTGCGCTCCCGGGCCGCGGCCTCCGGGGCGCGCGGGCTCGCCGTCGCGCTGCCGCTCGCCGGGGTGCTGGCCGTGCTGGCGGGGCTGCTCGGCCCCCACGCGCCGGGCCTGGACGGGCGGCAGCCGCTCGATCTGCGCGACGACGTCGAGACCCCGGTGCGCCACCCGGAGACCACCAGCCCCCTGGACCATGTGGCGGCGTGGCTGCGGCAGCCGCAGACCGAGCTGTTCACGGTGCGCGCCGAGGGCGCGGGCGCGGCCGACGCCAACTGGCGGCTCGCCGTGCTGGACCGGTACGACGGCGCCACCTGGACCTCGGGCGCCGAGCTGGCCCGCTCCGGCGGCCGGGTGCCCGAGGAGGACGGCGCCGACCCGGGCGGGCGCCGCCGGGTCACCCAGACGTTCACCATCCGCGACCTGCCCGGCATCTGGCTGCCCGCCGCCGACCGGGCCCGGTCCGTGGACGCCCCGTCCGGCACCGAGTTCTTCGTGGACCCGCTCAGCGGTGTGCTGGCCACCGGCGCGGACGGCTCCACCGGCGCCAGGGCCAACGCGGGCCTGACCTACACGGCCGTGTCGGGGCTGCCCGTCTACGACGTGGGGCGCCTCCAGACCGCGCGGACCGCGGACGACCCGGCCGCCGCCGAACTGCCCCGCGTCGACGCCGACGGCCAGCCGATCCCGGCCGTCGAGACCTTCCGGGAGCTGGCCGCCGAGGCCACGCGGGGCGCCACCTACCCGTACCAGCAGGCGGTCCGCCTCGCCGACTGGCTGCGCGGCAACTACCGGTTCGACCCGAACGCGGTCTCCGGGCACACCTACCGCAACCTGGAGTTCTTCCTCACCGAGGGCAGGCGCGGCACCTCCGAGCAGTTCGCCGCCTCCTTCGCGGTGCTGGCCCGCTCGCTCGGGCTGCCCGCGCGGGTCGCGGTCGGGTTCCGCTCCGGCACGGCCGAGGGCGGGGTGCGGCAGGTCACCGGGGCGGACGCGCTGGCCTGGCCGGAGGTGCGGTTCGAGGGGATCGGCTGGGTGCCGTTCTACCCGACCCCGGGCAAGGCCGCGAAGGAGGGCACCTCGGTGGCGCCCGCGGGCCAGCCCAAGGAGCGGGAGAAGGTGGACGAGCAGATCGAGGAGGCCCCGCGCACCTCGACCCCGCCGCAGCGGGACTCCGCGCGGGCCGCGCCGGGCGGCGGCGGGGGCGACGGCGGGCCGCCGGTGTGGGTGTACCCGCCGCTGGCGGTGGTGCTGCTCACCGCCGGGTACGTGCTGTACGCGCTGTGGCTGCCGCGGCGCAGGCGCGCCCGGCGGCGGGGCGCGGCCGACCCGGCGGGCCGGGTGCTGGGCGCCTGGGAGCAGATCGTGGAGCGGCTCACCGAGATCGGGCTGCCGCCGACGTCCGCGCACACCGCCACCGAGGTCGCCGCGTTCGGCGCGGGACGGGTCGGCGGGGCCGCCGGCGAGCACCTGCCCGCGCTGGCGCGGCTGGTCAACGAAGTCGGGTACGCGGGCCGGCGCCCCGACCCGGGCGCGGCGGACGCGGCGTGGCAGCACTGCGACGCCGTCGAGCGGGTGGTGCTGCGCTCGGTGTCCCGGCGCGAACGGGTGCGCCGTACCCTGCACCCGCGGGCGCTGCGGCGGCGGTGATCCACGTGCCGGTGCCCGAGTTTCCCCCCACCCCACCCACCACCACGGCAGGAGTCGCAGTGAACGTGCCCGGCACCGCCCACGCGCCCGGTCCGGGCCCCGGTCCGTACCCCGGCGCGGGCGCGCCCTCGCTGCCCGCCGGCTACCGGCTGCTGCGCACCGTCGGGCAGGGCAGGTACGCCACGGTCCACCTGTGCCTGGAGGAGGCCACCGGCCACGAGGTGGCGGTGAAGGTCGCGGACTTCACCGTGGCCAGCAGCTCGAGGCGCCTGGCCGCCCACTCTGAGCTGCTCGCCGCGGGCGCCGCCGCCGGGCACCCGTGCGCGGTGACGGTGGAGGACGCGGGGTTCACCGAGGACCGGCGGGCATACCAGGTGATGCGGTTCTGCCGGGGCGGCACCGCGGAGGGGAGGCTGGCCGCCTCCGGGGCGTTCCCGGTCGAGGAGGTGCTGATCGTCGGGGTGCGGCTCGCCCTGGCGCTGCACGCCTCGCACCGCGCCGGGGTGCTGCACCTGGACGTGCGGCCCGGCAACGTCCTGTACGACGAGCACGGCGACGCGCTGCTGGCCGGGCACGGGGTGACCCGGGTCTTCCAGCGGTGCGCGCCCGAGCTCGGCGTGGTGTTCGACCCGCTGTTCGCCGCGCGGGAGATGTTCGGCTGGGAGGCGCCGGGGCCCGCCGCGGACGTGTACGCGCTGGGCGCCACCCTGTACACGCTGCTCACCGGGCGGCCCCCGCACGCGGACGCGGTCCCGCGGGGGTGGGCGGAGCTGTACCGGCGGGTGCTCTCCGGCGAGCTGCCGCACCCCGGCCGCCACGATGTGCCGCCGCCGCTGCTCGACCTGCTGGCCCGGATGATGTCGCCGCAGGCGGAGGGCCGGCCGCCGCTCACCGAGGTGCACCGGGTGCTGCGCGGCCTGGTGCCGCCGGCCCTCGCCGCCCGGGTGCCGTCCCTGGAGCCCGAGCCGGCGCCCGAGCCGCCGCTCCCCGGCTGGGACCCGGCCGAGGACGCCCTGCTGGAGCGGGACGCCGCGGGCGAGGACGCCGACCGGATCAGCTCCGAGGCGGAGGCGGCGATCCGCAGGCGCAACCGCAACCGGATCCTGGCGGCCACCACCGCGCTGGTGCTGTTCGCGGGCGCGGCCACGGCGATCGCGCTCACCCGGGGCGGGGACGGGGAGGAGCCGAAGGCGAAGCCGTCGTCCTCCCCCGGCCAGGGCGCCGCCGCCCAGCAGGTCCCGGCGAAGGACCTGCCGAACCTGCGGCCGGGGGGCATCTCCCTGGCCGCGGTGGACAGCAGCGTCCAGGTCACCTGGCAGGCGCCGAGGAACGAGGCCGCGGTGGCGGGCTACGTCGTCTCGGCGGTCTCCCCCGACGGCAGGACGCTGTCCACGAAGAGCACCACGAAGGACGAGCTGCAAGTCGTCTTCACCAAGCCCCCGGTGGCCTCCGACACCTGCTACCTGGTGATCGCGACGGTGGCCACGGAGAACGAGGAGCTGAAGCTGGCCCCGGCGGAGCAGGTGTGCGGGGAGGGCGGGAAGGACGGGTGACGCGGCGCGGGGGCGCCCGGCCCCGCGCCGCTCGCCGGGCTCAGCGCGCCCGGCCCCCGTCACCCCGCTCTTCCCCGCCGGCCTCGTCCTCGGCCTCGTCGTCATACGCCGGGACGGCCGCGGCGGCCGCGTCGCGTTCGCCGTCGTCGCGCACCCGTACCGTGCGGGCCAGGTCGTCGAAGTCGTCCATGGCCACCGCCAGCCACCCGAGGTGGCCCGTGACGCTCCACAGGTGCAGGTCGAAGCCGTGCTCCTCCAGCCGCCAGGCGTAGTTGAGGGAGCAGGCCAGCTCCCCTTCCGCGGGGTCGGTGAAGTACCGCACCGCCCGCAGGCCGTCGCCCAGGTGCTCGGTGGGGAACGGCTCCACGATCGGCTTCTCCACCGCCTCGTCGTCGTCGGCGCGCACGATCTCGCGCAGGCGCTGCTCACGGGTTCCCTCGATGGGCCACACCTGCACGTACAGGGGCAGCGGCAGCCGGCGCGGGTCGGGCACGTAGCAGTAGACGGAGTTGAGGTAGGGGGTCTTGCGGGGGAGCGCCTCGGTGATCCGCTCGGCGAGCATGGCCAGCGCCCGCTCCAGGTCCTCCACCACGACCTCGTCCGCGGGCTCCTCCTCCTGGAGCTCCCACAGGGCGTCGGCGTAGACGCGCGCCCAGTCCTTGGGGCTGTCGAACGGCTCGTCCCGCCCCCAGGAGGTGGGCATCCACAGCCACTTGTCCTCGTCGTAGTCGACGTCGATCCAGCTCACGGCCGCCTCCAGCGGAAGGTCGTCATGACGGCGTCGAACAGCTCGACGAGGGCGTCGGCGAACTCGCCGCTCGGGTCGCCGTCCGCGACCGTGCCGAAGCCGACGACCACCCAGCGCTCCGGGTCCCTGGGCACCGGCAGCACGTACTCCACGCGCCGGGAGGCGTGCTCGATCTCCTGCTTGATGTGGGGTCTGCCGATCCGGTCGACGCGCAGCCCGCTCGCGCCGTCCACGGTGGTCTCCTCCGCGTTCTCGGTGGTGCCGAGGATCCGCTCGGCGACCCGGGCCGGGTTCAGCGGCACCACGGAGGTGAGGGAGAACTCGGCCACCAGGAACGAGGCGGGCACCACCGTGCCGTGGATCTCCCTGACGGGCAGGTACAGGTCCAGGCCCGCGTTGTCCCTGGCCTGTCTGACGGAGCCGCGCAGGCGCTTGGTCAGCTCCATCCGGGCGGCGGTCAGCTTGTCGCGCGGGACGTCGTCGGGCAGGCCGCGGACCGCCTCGTCGACGATCTTCTTGACCGCTTCGTCGGTGCCCTCGCGCAGCGGCACCCGCTCCCAGCCGGGCGGGAGCATGAGGGTGTAGCCGGTGGGCGGGGCGGTGTGCGGGAGGGACTCGGTGGGGTGGGGCTGCACGGACATGGACGGGTGCGCTTCCGATCGCTGCCGGGTGGGCGGTGGGTGTGCGGACGCGGCGGCCGCCTGACGGCGGCGGGCGCCGGGCCGGGGCCGGCCCGCCGGGGGCGGGCCGGGGCGTCACGGCGACGGCGTCACCAGGACGCTTCGACGGGAGCCTTCCAGGACTCCTCCTTCCACTCCGTGTACCCCTCGTCGTACGGCTTCTGCGCCCAGCCGTGCTGCTCGCTGAGGTACGCCGACAGGTCGCTCTTGCCCATGATCTTGTCCATGGCGTCCAGGCCGAGGCCGGTCCAGGCCGTGCCCACGGAGGCGCTGTAGCCCAGGTACGCCTTGCCCGTGGCGACCTCGGGGAACTTCTGGGCGTGCTTGCCGACCCAGCGCATCCACTCCAGGCCCTCGGTGTCGTTCTGGTTGAGGATCCGGCCGAGGCGGCCCACCTTGGGCACCTCGTTCCTGGGGAGGCTGGGCACGCCCTTCTTGTGGGACTTCTTCAGCTCGGCGAGCCGCTTCTGCGCGCCCCGCCTGGCGGCGGCGGAGGTCCTGGGGTCGCTCGCCTTCCTGGCGAGTGCCATGCGCTCCGCCCTGGTGCTCGCCTTGTTGGTGGCGATCCTCGAGGCCCGGGAGGCCTTCGCCGTGTTCCTGGCGGCGACGCCCGCGCCGCGCAGCATCCGCATGCCCGCCTTGCCCACGCCGAACAGGAGCAGCCCGGCCGCGTCCATCAGGACTTCCTTCAGGCTGGCGTTGCCGGTGGCGTACAGCAGCAGTCTGCCCGCCACGACGAGGGCGCCGAGGCCGAGCACGATGAGGTTGAGGCCGGGGACGAACATGGCGATCACGCCGAGGACCGTCACGACGATGCTGATGGCGTCGAGCAGGACCTTGATCTTGTCCGCGTGCTTGTCGATGAACGCGTCGACGCCCTGCCAGCGGTCCTCCCACCAACTGTCGGCGACGTCGTCGTCGATCGACTTGCGGATCTTCGCCGCGTACTCGCCCTCCTTGGTGTCGCGGTGGTTGACGGCGTTGTTCAGCCGGTGCCTGGCGGCCTCAAGTTGGCCGTTGGCCGCGCCCTCGGCGCGCTTGCGGCTCTCCTCCGCGTCCCGCTCCGCCTTGGTGGGCGGCGGGTCGTCCGGCTTCCGCTGCGGCGCCGGGCCGAGCTGCTGGAGCCTGTCGTCCGCGGCCTTGGCCTCGTTGAGTGCCTTGACCGACTCGTCCTGCGCGTACCTCAGCTCGTTCGCCCAGGCGCTGAGGTGGCCGGACACCTCCTGGTAGCGGCCGGCGGTCTTGTCCAGCATGCCCGCGAGCTCGTCCGCCGAGTCGCAGATCTTGTCCTTGTACTTGCCTACGAGGTTGGTGGCCCTGGCGATCGTGCGCAGCCGGTCCACCTGCTCGCGGATGGTGCCCGCCACCCTGCTCATGCGGAGGGCTTCGTCCGCGACGGCCTGCGCGTCTCCCGGAACCGGGTCACTGCTCGCCAGCGGCTGCCAGTCGGTCGGCCTGCCCATGGGTCTCCTTGTTGCCTCGTGCGGTGGGTCGGCCCCGCGCGCCCTTACGGGCGCCTGTCACTTCTTGCCGCTGACGTTGTCCGCGAGCTTCTGGTCGGTGTCCCGGAAGGTGTTGATCGTCTCCTCGACCATCTTCAGGAGCGCCCCGATGCTCTCCAGCAGGTCCTTGCGGTGGTAGTCCCAGTTGTCGACGAACTCGTCCATGGCCGAGGCGACCTCGCCCGAGCCGAGGGAGCCGCGCACCGCGTCCTTGTGCCTGGAGGCGTTGTCGAACTCGTTCTTGATGGTGGTCAGGTCGGTCTTGGACTTCTCCAGAACGCTGTAGTCGACGCAGAGGTCCCTGTCGCCCACCGTGTCTCCTCCCCCGTGGCCGGAGCCGGCCCGCCCTGGCGGCGGGCCGGCTCCGGCGGTGTCCCATCCGGAATGCGCGCGGGACCGCTGCCGGTCCCGCGCTCCAGGATCCCTACTTGCCCAGGCCCTTGGCCAGCTCCTCGTCCGCCTGCTGGAACGCGTTCGCGGCGCTCTCCAGGAACTGGCCCATGCCGTCCAGGCCCTCGATCGTCTTCCTGGCGCCCTCGTTGAACTCCTCGTAGGACTGGTCGAACGCCTTGGACGAGCGGTCCGTCACGTAGCCGCCGTTCACCAGGCCGTTGACCAGCTTCTTCAGGTCGGCCAGCTTCTGCTCGATCTCGGCCTGCCCGTCACGGAGCCGCTTGCCCGCGTCCCGCATGTCCTGGTAAGTGACGTTTACGTTTGACATGCCCGAAACCTTCCCATGACCTTGCCGCAGGGCCTTCCCCCGTGGCTCCTGTGCGACCACCGCGACACCGCCGTGACGACCCTGGTGACGACTCGTCGTGACGACACCGCCGTGATGATCCGTTGCGACAGCTTAGGACGGGGTCCGCGGCGGCCGCACCGCCCGTTCGCGGAGAAACGGTGAACCGCCGCCCGACGCCCGCACCTGCGGCGCGCCCCCGGCGCGGGCCCGTCGGGACCCGTGCCGGGGCGCACGTCGCACCGGACTGCCGGAGGAGACGAACGGCGCGGCGGAGTTGGTTCCGGAGCGCGGCGACAAACGCCCGTGTGGGTGACGGGGTGCCTGTCCGGGCCGGGTGCGGGGCGGTTGTCCACAGGCGGCGCGGCCCGGTTGTCCACAGGCCCGAGCCCGGTGGCGGCGGCCTGATGCATGATGTGGTGGTCGCCACGGGGCCGCCGAGGACCGCACGCGGCGCGAACATCACCGAGCAGCATCGTGCGCCCCGCCACCGGGGCGCTTCCGCCCAGGGGGAGGGCACCGTGGAACTTCAGCTCAGCGTCGTCGACCCGGCCCGCGACGACCGCGCCGACCTGCTCGTCGAGGCGGATCCGGCCGCCCCCGTCGGCGCGCTCGCCGCCGAGATCGCGCGGCAGCTCGGGCGGCTCGCGGACGGCGCCGGGCCGCCGGCGCTCCATGTGGGCGGGTTCCCGCTGGACCCCTCCGTCCCGGTGGAGGCCTCCCCGCTGCGCGACGGAGCGGTCGTCAGCGTCGCCGAGCCCACGGCCTGCCCGCCGCCGCAGGCGCAGGGCATCGTGGAGGTGCGGGTCGTCGGCGGGCCGGACGCCGGAGGGGTGTACCGGCTCGGCCCCGGTGTGGCCGTGGTCGGCAGGGGCGGCGACGCCTGGATCCGCCTGGACGACCCCCACCTGCCGGAGACCGCCGTCGAGGTGGACGTGGCCGTGGACGGCACCGTCACCGTGCGCCCGGTCTTCGGCAGCTCGGCGAGCCTGGACGGGCAGCCGCTGGCCGAGCCGAGGCCCTGGCGGCACCGCAGCGTCGTCTCCGCCGGGCACACCCTGCTTGAGCTGGCCAGGCCGACGTTCCCGGACACCGCGCTCAAGCCGTCCGAGGACGGCACCGGCCTGGACTACAACCGCCCCCCGCGCATCACGCCGCCGCCGCTGCCCACCACGTTCCAGTTGCCCACCCGGCCCAAGGAGTCGGAGAACCGCCCGCTGCCGTGGATCATGGCGCTCACCCCGCTCGTCGGCGCGGTGACCATGGCGCTGGTCACCGGGCGGATGATCTTCCTGATCCTGGCCTTCCTCAGCCCGATCGCGATGATCGGCAGCTACTTCTGGGACAAGAAGCACGGCAAGAAGTCCTTCCGGAAGACCCTGGCGGAGTACGAGCGGGCCAAGGAGTCCATCGAGCGGCAGGCCCGCAGGGCGATGGCCGCCGAGACCGGCGCCCGCCGTGCCGCCGCCCCCGACCCCGCCGAGCTGTTCCTCGCCGCCACCGGCCCCGGGCAGCGGCTGTGGGAGCGCCGCCTGACGGACGAGGACCACGGCCTGCTGCGGGTCGGCACCGGCTCGCTGCCCTCTCAGGTGGAGGTCGCCGACCCCAACCAGGAGGAGCACAGGCGCCGGGCGCCGCGCGACCTGGCGGACGTGCCGGTCGCCGTCCCCCTGCGCACCCACGGGGTGGTCGGCGTCGCGGGCCGCGGCGAGCTGCCCCGCGCCATCGGGCGCTGGCTGGTCGCCCAGGCGGCGGTCCTGCACACCCCCGCGGACCTGACCATCTGCGTGCTCACCGAGCCGGCCGGGCGCGAGTCGTGGGAGTGGGTGCGCTGGCTGCCGCACGCCCGCGCCCGCGAGGGCCAGAGCGCGGTGGCGCTGCTGGGCACCGACGCCGACAGCGTGGCCCGGCGCATCAGCGAGCTGCTCGCCATGGTCAGCGCCCGCCAGGAGGCCGCGCGCGAGGCCAGGCTCAACCCCAACCAGGCGTGGAGCGGCCCCGCCGTGCTGGTGGTCCTGGACGGCTCCCGGCGGCTGCGCGCCCTGCCGGGCCTGACGCAGGTGCTGCGCGAGGGCCCCGGCGTCGGCATCCACCTGATCTGCCTGGACGCCGACCGCAGGCTGCTGCCCGAGGAGTGCCGGGCACTGGTCGAGGAGGACTACTACGGGCTGCTCCAGGTCGCCATGGCGGGCGAGCAGCCCGTCACCGGCGTCCGGCCGGACTGCGTGAGCCCGGCCTGGTGCGAGCAGGTCGCCCGCGCCATCGCCCCGGTCCGGGACGCCAGCGGCGACGACAGCTCCTCCCTGCCCGACTCCTGCCGCCTGCTGGACGTGCTCGGGATGGAGCCGCCGGAGGCGGACCGGGTGGCCGCGGTGTGGAACATGGGCGGTCGCAGCACCACCGCGGTGGTCGGCGCCTCCTTCGACGGGCCGTTCGCCATCGACCTGGTGCGGGACGGGCCGCACGGCCTGGTCGCCGGCACCACCGGCTCCGGCAAGTCCGAACTGCTCCAGACCCTGGTGGCCTCCCTCGCGGTGGCCAACCGCCCCGACGCGATGACGTTCGTGCTCGTGGACTACAAGGGCGGCGCCGCGTTCAAGGACTGCGTGAAGCTGCCGCACACCGTCGGCATGGTCACCGACCTCGACACCCACCTGGTGGAGCGGGCCCTGGAGTCGCTCAACGCCGAGCTGCGCCGCCGCGAGCACATCCTGGCCGCCGCCGGCACCAAGGACCTGGAGGACTACCTGGTCGCGATGCGGCGCGACCCGTCGCTCGCGCCGCTGCCCCGGCTGCTCATCGTGATCGACGAGTTCGCGTCCATGGCGCGGGAGCTGCCGGACTTCGTCACCGGCCTGGTCAACATCGCGCAGCGCGGGCGCTCCCTCGGCATCCACCTGATCCTCGCCACCCAGCGGCCCTCCGGCGTGGTCTCCCCCGAGATCCGGGCCAACACCAACCTGCGGATCGCGCTGCGGGTCACCGACGCGGGCGAGAGCACCGACGTCATCGACGCCCCGGACTCCGGCTACATCTCCAAGTCCACGCCGGGGCGGGCCTATGTGCGGCTCGGCGCGGCCTCGCTGCTGCCGTTCCAGTCGGCGCGGGTGGGCGGGCGGCGGCCGGGGCAGGCCGCGTCCGACGCGGTGCCCCCGCCGTGGAGCACGCCGCTGGGCTGGGAGGCGCTGGGCCGGCCCGCTCCGGAGCGGCCCAAGGCGCCGAGCGGCAACGAGGACGACCTGCTGACGGACCTCGCCGTGCTGGTGGAGGCCGTCCGGGGCGCCAACGAGCGGCTGGCGATACCGCCGCAGCACAGCCCGTGGCTGCCCGCCCTGCCGGAGCGGCTGCTCCTGGCCGAGCTGGACCAGCCCGCCGCCGCCTCGCCCGACGGCCTGGTGCCCGCCCCGTACGCGGTGGACGACCTGCCGAAGGAGCAGGCCCGCCGCACCGCCGTGCTGGACCTGAGCACCTTCGGGCACATGCTGATCTCCGGGGCGCCGCGCACCGGGCGTTCGCAGATCCTGCGCACCATGGCGGGCTCCCTGGCGCGGCTGAACTCCTGCGCCGACGTGCACCTGTACGCGCTGGACTGCGGCAACGGCGCGCTGCTCGCGCTGAACGCGCTGCCGCACTGCGGCGCCGTGGTGCGCGGGAACGAGTCGGACCGGGCGGTGCGCCTGATCGGCAAGCTGTCCGGCGAGGTGCAGCGGCGCATGTCCCTGCTCGGCGAGCACGGGTTCACCGACATCGGCGAGCAGCGGGCAGCGGTGCCCGCGGACGAGCGGCTGCCGCACATCGTGCTGCTGCTCGACCGCTGGGAGGGCTTCCTCGCCTCGCTCGGCGACCTGAACTCCGGGGCGCTGAGCGACACGATCTTCCAGATCCTGCGCGAGGGCGCGTCCGTGGGCGTCCACGTGGTGATGACCGGCGACCGCAGCCTGCTGTCCGGCCGGATCTCCGCGCTGTCGGAGAACAAGCTCGCCTTCCAGCTCAGCGACCCGACCGATCTGAGCCTGATCGGGCTGAACCCGCGCAAGCTCCCCGCCAAGGTCCCGCCCGGCCGCGGCTTCCGCGCCCAGGGCGCCGTGGAGACCCATGTGGCACTGCTCGCCGAGGACCCCTCGGGCCAGGCGCAGGCCGCCGCGCTCACCGCGATCGGGGCCGCGGCCAAGGAGCGGGACGCCGCGGTGCCCCGGGCCCGCCGCCCCTTCCGGGTGGACGTGCTGCCGCAGCGGATCGGGTTCGAGGAGGCGTGGGAGCTGCGCGACGGGGACCGGGGCCGGCTGTGGGGCATGGCCGCGGTCGGCGGGGACCAGCTCGTCGCGCTGGGCCCGAACCTGGCCGAGGGCACCCCGGCGTTCATCGTGGCGGGCCCGCCGCGCTCCGGCCGCAGCTCCACGCTGCTGACGCTCACCCGGTCGTTCCTCAGCGTGGGCACGCAGGTCGTCATCGCGGCGCCGCGGCAGTCCCCGATGCGGATACTGGAGCGCGCCCCGGGGGTGGCCGGGTTCTTCGACGGGGACGACATCCCCGCGGAGGAGCTGACCGCGGCCATCGCCCGCCTGGCCGGGCCCGGGGTGATCCTGGTGGACGACGCGGAGCTGCTGCGCTCCTGCGACGCCGGGGACGTGCTCACCTCGGTGGTGCGCCGCTCGGCCGGGGCGCCCCTGGGCCTGGTCATCGCCGGGGACGCGGACGACGTGTGCGGGGGCTTCTCCGGCTGGCAGGTGGAGGCGAAGAAGGCCAGGCAGGGGCTGCTGCTGTCCCCGCAGAACATCACCGACGCCGAGCTGGTGGGGGTGCGGCTCCAGCGCAGCCAGGTCGGCCAGGCCGTCCAGCCCGGCCGCGGCCTGCTGCACCTGGGCGACGGCACGGTCCACGTGGTCCAGGTCCCGCTCACCACGACGTGAACGGGCACCGGGGCGGCCGGGGCGGGCCCGCCCCGCCCCGCCCCGTCAGTCCTCCGTGAACAGGTTCACCCGCACGTCCGGGGGGAAGCCCGCGGCGGTGCCCGCGCGGCGGGCGAACTCGCGGACGCCGGCGAGCTGGGGCGCGCCGAGGGAGAAGTCCAGGGTGGTGAAGTACCGCTCGAGCAGCTCGGCGTCGAACGCCTCCCAGCGCGCGGCCTGCTCGGCCACCTTGGCCACCTCCGCCACGGACAGGTCGCGGGAGGCGAGGAAGGCGCGGTGCACCTCGGCCACGGTCTCCGGCTCGCGGGCCAGGAACTCCCGGCGCGCCGCCCAGACCGCGAAGACGAACGGCAGCCCCGTCCACTCCTTCCACATCTCGCCCAGGTCGTGGACGGCCAGGCCCAGCCGCGGGGCGTCGTGCAGGGAGGCCCGCAGCGCCGCGTCGCCGATGAGCACCCCCGCCTCCGCCTCCTGCATCATCAGGCCCAGGTCGGGGGCGCAGGTGAAGTAGTCGGGGCGCACGCCCTCGCGCTGCTCCAGCAGCAGCCGGGCCAGCCGCACCGCGGTGCGGCTGGTGGAGCCCAGGGCGACCCGGGCGCCGTCGAGCCGGTCCAGGGGCACCTGGCTGACGATCACGCAGGACATCACCGGGCCGTCGCTGCCGACCGCGATGTCGGGCAGCACCACCAGGTCGTCGGCGTTGCGGAGGAACTCCACCAGCGAGACGGGGCCGATGTCCAGATCGCCGGCGACCAGCTTCTCGCTGAGCCGGTCGGGGGTGTCCTTGGTCAGCTCGAAGTCCAGCAGGTTCCCGGTGCGGGCGAGCCCCCAGTACAGGGGCACGCAGTTCAGGAACTGGATGTGCCCGACCCGGGGACGGCGGCGCGCGCCGCCGGAAGCCGCTTCGTTGTCCACAGTCTCCACTCCCGCAGGCTAGCCCTCCGCCCCGGAAGCCGCCCCTCCGCCCCCCATACCACCCCGTACCCCCCTGTCCCGCCCCGGCGCGCCCCCCACCCGGCCGGCCCGCCTCCCGGCCCGCCTCCCGGCGCGGCACCCACGGCGGGTGAACACCGCGTGGCCCGCCGCCAACTCCCCGGCGGCGGGAAACACTCCGGGGTTATTCCACACCGTCAACACTGGCCGGGCTGCGGTCCGCGTGCTACTCTCGAAGCCAAGTTGCAGTTTGGTTTCCCTTGCATTACTCAAAGCCTGCGGAGCATGTGACGCCGCAGGCTTTTGTGGTTTCAGGCTTTTCACAAGGTTCTGATGCGGGGCGAGAACGGCAGCGATCTGGGATCCGCACAAGGCGGAACCAGTGTCTGTGCCTAGGAGAATTTTATGGCTACCGGAACCGTCAAGTGGTTCAACGCTGAAAAGGGCTTCGGCTTCATCGCCCAGGACGGCGGCGGTCCCGATGTCTTCGTCCACTACTCTGCGATCAACGCCAAGGGCTTCCGCTCTCTGGAGGAGAACCAGGCGGTCGAGTTCGACGTCACCCAGGGCCCGAAGGGCCCGCAGGCCGAGAACGTGACCACGGTCTGATCGCGCCTCGCGCAGTACCCAAGGAGCCCCGCACCGGCCACGGTGCGGGGCTCCTGCCCTTTTTGCCCCCACTCCCCGGAAGCGCTCCCCGAAACAGCGGGAAAGCGGTTCCGGCGGGACCCCGGGGGCGCCGGCCGGGCAGGCACCGGCCGCCATTTCCGTGACCGCCCGGATTTCTCAGTCCGCCGGGACGTCCCCGCCGGAACCGGCGGAACGCCGGCGCAGCGCGATCACCCCGCCGCCCGCCGCGGCGAGCAGCATCGCGGAGCCCCCCGCCAGCGCGAGGGTCCTCCGGTCCACGGTGCCGCCGCCCACCCCGCCGTGCGCGCCCTTGTCCGGCAGCGCCGAGGCGTGGGACGTACTCGGTTCGGGTGCGGGTCCGCCGGGTGAACTCTCCCCCTTCCCCCCGCCGGGGCCCGGGCCCTGGCCCGGCCCGAGCACCTCGATGGTGGCGCTGATCGCGGGCGCCTGGGTCTTGTAGTCGCAGGAGACCTCGACCCGGTAGCGCCCGGCCGGGGTGTCCCCGCGGATCGTCCCGGTGCCGGTGACCGCGCCCTGGCCGCCCGAGGACCGCAGGTTCAGGGTCTGGCCGGTGAAGGCGTTGGAGTACGCCTGCGGCTTGGCGTCGCGGTCCGCGGTCACGCACCCGGAGACCGACACGGTCACGGTCTGGCCCGGCCGCACGGTGCCCGGGCTGACCACGACCACGCCGCCGGAGATGGCGGAGGCGGCCGGGGCGGCGAGCAGGAGCAGGCCCGCGGGTATGGCACAGGCGGCCAGGCGGGCGGCGTAGGAGATGGGCATGGCGTCCTCCCGTGGCCGGGGCGCGGAGCGGCGCCTTCGCCGCGTGACGAGGTGACCGCGCCCCGTCACGGCCGACGCTAGGGGCGCCCGCCGCCCCCCGCGACGCCACGGCCCCCCACGGGTGAGCCCACTGCACCGTTCGCCGCACAACGCGCCCGGCCCCCGCCGCTCGGGGCGACGGGGGCCGGGGAGTCGGAACGGGCGGAGGCGTCAGACCGCCACGGGCTCCTTGGCCGCGGTGCGGTCCTCGGCGGGCCGGTCCTCGATCGGGGAGCCGCCGGCCGAGGCGAACGCCTCGCGGTCCAGGATGCCCTCCCGGGCCGCGACCAGCACCGGCACGGTCGCCTGCCCGGCGACGTTGGTGGCGGTGCGCATCATGTCGAGCACCGGGTCGATGGCCAGCAGCAGGCCGACGCCCTCCAGCGGCAGGCCCAGCGTGGACAGGGTGAGGGTGAGCATCACGATCGCGCCGGTGAGGCCGGCGGTGGCGGCGGAGCCGATGACGGAGACGAACGCGATCAGCAGGTAGTCGGCCACGTTCAGGTCCACGCCGAACACCTCGGCCACGAAGATCGCGGCGAGCGCCGGGTAGATCGCGGCGCAGCCGTCCATCTTGGTGGTGGCGCCGAACGGCACCGCGAAGGCCGCGTACTCCTTCTGCACGCCGAGCCGCTCCACCGACGCCTGGGTGACCGGCATGGTGCCCACCGAGGAGCGGGAGACGAACGCCAACTGGATGGCGGGCCAGGCGCCGCGGAAGAACTGGACCGGGTTGACCTTGGCGACCGTCCACAGCAGCAGCGGGTAGACGCCGAAGAGCACCAGCGCGCAGCCGACGTACACGTCGACGGTGAAGGTCGCCATCGGCTCCAGCAGGTCCCAGCCGTAGGTGGCCACCGACTTGCCGATCAGGCCGAGGGTGCCGAGCGGCGCGAGCAGGATCACCCACCACAGGGCCTTCTGCACCAGCTCCAGGACGGTGGTGCTGAGGGTGAGGAACGGCTGGGCGCGCTCGCCGACCTTGAGCACGGCGACGCCGAGCACCACGGCCATGAAGACGATCTGGAGGACGTTCAGCTCGGTGAAGGGGGTGACGACGTCGGTCGGGATGATGCCGGTGAGGAAGTCCACCCAGGAGGCGGAGACGTCATCGACCTTCTCGCCGTCGGACGGGGTGAGCCCGGTGCCCTCGCCGGGGCTGGTGACCAGGCCGATGAGGATGCCGATGGTGACGGCGATGAGCGAGGTCGCCAGGAACCACAGCAGGGTGCGGCCCGCGAGGCGGGCGGCGTTGGTCACGTTGCGCAGGTTGGCGATGCTGACCACGATCGCGGTGAACACCAGCGGCGCCACGGCGAGCTTCAGCAACTGGACGAAGGTGTCACCGATGCGGGTGAGGGTCTCGGTGAGCCACGCCACGTCGTACTGGCGGGCGATGAGGCCGAAGACGACGCCCAGCACCAGGCCGGCGACGATCTGCACCCAGAACGGGATTCTGCGTATCGCGGCCAGCGGGCCGGCGGAGGACGCGGACGGGGACGACACGGGCACACTCCCATGAGGATCGGGTGGGGTAGGTGGCGGGGGCGGGCGCCGCGCGCGGCGGCGGGACCGGGGCGCGAGGAGGACGCCGGGCGGCGGGAGTCCGCGGCCCGGGAGCGGCACGGCGGGGCCGGAGGGGGCCGCCGGCGTCCGGCTCACGGCTCAGCGCGGCCCCGGTCCGGGGCGGCGCGTCAACACGCCGCGCAGACGCGGCGGCAGAGGTCGACATGCAGGCGCGCCACGAGCGGGACCACCGCTGCACCGGAACGCGAGTCTGCTGTCTTCATGTCCATAACACTAACACCCACCCTTTGACCTGTTCAAAGGTCTGCTTTGGGTTCCGGCCGCGGCGGGGCGCGCACTCCGCGTCGCGGCCCGCCACGGGCCGGCACCGGGCAGCACAACGCCCCGCCGGGGGACGTCCATTCCCGGCGGGGCGTGCGATCGGCGGGTGACGGCGCGCGGGGCGCCGCCGGGTCCGGCCCGGACCTGCTGTCCGGCCCCGGCCTACTGGGCGGGCTCGCCGCGGGGCGGCGCGGCGGCGGGGGCCTCGTCCTCCATGGACCGGTTCTCGGCCAGCTTCCGCTTGGTCTCGGCGACCTTCGCGACGATCTCCTCGGACATGGCGTCGCGCTGCCGGCTCAGCACCACGTAGCTGATGGGCGCGGACAGCACCCCCGCGATCGCCAGCAGCAGCAGGACGCCGGTCGCCCCCTCCACCCCGATGACGCCGACGAGGGCCAGCAGCCACAGGACGAGGAAGCACAGCGCGAAGATGCCGACGCGCATCGCGGTGTAGCGGAGCGCGGCGTGCTTGCCGGGGGTGACGGTGCTCACGGTTCTGCCTCTTTCCGGACGGTCCTGGCATCCAGTGAAACACGCGCCCCGCGGGACCCCGGCGCCGGGCGGGACCGGCGGGGCGGATCAGTTCAGCGGCAGCCACATCACGACGTCGTCGCGGTCGTCTCCGGGCGCGACCCGGATCGCGGCCGGCACCCGGCCGACCTCCTTGTAGCCGACCGACGCGTAGAACCGCTCCAGGCCCAGGCCGCCGCGGCAGGTCAGCTTCACCGCGTCCAGGCCCATCTCGCGCGCGCACCGCTCGGCGTTGCGCAGCAGCTCGGCGCCGATGCCGCGGCCCTGGAGCGAGGGGTGCACCATCACGGTGTTCAGCCAGCACCAGTGCCGCATCAGCCGGTGCTCGTTGAACCGGAAGAACGCCGTACCGGCCAGCCGGTCCCCGTCCACGGCCGCCAGCAGGCGGGTGGTGCCCGCGGCGATGGCCGCGAAGTGCCGGTCCGCCTCGGGGCGCACCTCGTCGCGGGTGACGGGCGGCACGAAACCCACCGCGCCGCCCGCGTTGCTCACGTCCGCCCACACCGCGACGACCTGTTCGCGCAGCGCCGGCGTCGGTTCGGGGTCCAGTACGTACGCCACAGCCATGCGCCGACCATACCGGCAGCTAGGCGAGCGCCTCCGCGACGATCCGCAGATCGGACACCAGGCCCGCGAACGCCGCCCGGCGCGCGGCGTCGTCGGCGCGCAGCACCGCGGACGGGTGGATGGTGGCGACCAGCCACTCCCCGCGCTCGCCCGAGGGATCGAGCGCCGGGCAGGGCAGCAGCGCCCCGCGCTGCTCGGTGACCCGGAACGAGGAACCCAGCAGCGCCTTGCCCGCCGTGGCGCCCAGCGCGACAATCAGCCGCGGGTCCACCAGCGCGACCTCGGCGGCCAGCCACGGGCGGCAGGCGGCCGTCTCCCGCAGCCCGGGCGACTTGTGGATGCGGCGCCTGCCCCGCTCCCCCCGGGTGAACTTGAAGTGCTTGACGGCGTTGGTGACGTAGGTGTCCTCCGGGTCCACCCCGGCCTCGTCCAGCGCCCGGGTGAGCACCCGCCCGGCCGGGCCGACGAACGGGCGGCCCTGCCGGTCCTCCTGGTCGCCGGGCTGCTCGCCGACGAGGACCACCCGCGCCGAGGGGTTGCCCGCGCCGAACACCGTCTGCGTGGCGTCGCGGAACAGCGGGCAGCCCTCGCAGCCCGCCGCGGCGTCCCGCAGCGCGGCGAGGTCCGCGCCCCGCGGGACGAACGGCTCGGCGGTGTAGTCCTCCGGCCGCCCCGCGGATTCACGGGAACGTGTCACACCGGTGCGGGTACCCGGGATGGGGCGCGCCTCACACGCGCATCGGCTGCGGGGACTCCCTGCGGTCCGGGTCCGGGCCCGGGTACTCGCGGATGATCTCGTAGTGGGTGTTGCGCTCCACCGGGCGGAAGCCCGCGTCGCGGATGAGCTCCAGCAGGTCGTCGCGGGTGAGCTTGTTCGGGGTGCCGAAGTTGTCCGCGTCGTGGGTGATCTTGTACTCGACCACGGAGCCGTCCATGTCGTCCGCGCCGTGGTTCAGCGCCAACTGCGCGGTGGACAGGCCGTGCATCACCCAGAACACCTTCACGTGCGGCACGTTGTCGAACAGCAGCCGGGAGACCGCGAACGTCTTCAGGGCCTCGGCGCCGGTGGCCATCGTGGTGCGGGCCTGGAGCCGGTTGCGGACCTTGCCGTCCCGCGAGTCGTGGAAGTCGTGCTGGTAGCGCAGCGGGATGAACACCTGGAAGCCGCCGGTCTCGTCCTGGAGCTCGCGCAGCCGCAGCACGTGGTCCACCCGGTGCCGGGGCTCCTCGATGTGCCCGTACAGCATGGTGCTGGGCGTCTTCAGGCCCTTGGAGTGCGCCAGCCGGTGGATGCGGGACCAGTCCTCCCAGTGGCACTCGTGGTCCACGATGTGCTGCCGGACCTCCCAGTCGAAGATCTCCGCGCCGCCGCCGGTCAGCGACTCCAGGCCCGCGTCGATCAGCTCGTCCAGGATGTCGCTCGCGGACAGCCCGGAGATCTTCTCGAACCACTGGATCTCGGTGGCGGTGAACGCCTTCAGCGAGACGTGCGGCAGCGCCTCCTTCAGCGCGCGCAGCGACCGCGGGTAGTACCGCCAGGGCAGGGTGGGGTGCAGGCCGTTGACGATGTGCAGCTCGGTGAGGTTCTCCGACTCCATCTCCTTCGCCAGCCGGACGGCCTCCTCGATGCGCATCGTGTAGGCGTCCTTCTCCCCCGGCTTGCGCTGGAAGGAGCAGTAGGCGCAGGAGGCGGCGCACACGTTGGTCATGTTCAGGTGGCGGTTGACGTTGAAGTGGACGACGTCGCCGTTCTTCCGCGTGCGCACCCGGTGGGCGAGGCCCCCGAGCCACGCCAGGTCGTCGCACTCGTACAGCGCGATGCCGTCCTCACGGCTCAGCCGCTCGCCGGCGTCGACCTTCTCCTCCAGCTCCCGCTTGAGCCCGGCGTCCATGTGGCCTCCTTGGTGACGACAACGCCCACGAGCCTACGCCCGCCCACCCGTCGCCCCACCCGCCACCCCGGTGGCGGGCGATGCGGCGGGTGGGCGCGGCGTTCTCCGGCGTGACGGACGAGGGACGGGCACCCCCGGAAAAGGGCCGCCCCGCGACCCGGACCCGCGCGGGCGCCCCGGCCCGGCTACACGTTCTCCGGCAGTTCCCCGACCCGGTTCTCCCACTTCGTGGAGAGCACGACGGTGGTGCGGGTGCGCGCGACGCCCTTGGTGCCGGACAGGCGACGGATCGTCTTCTCCAGACCGTCCACATCCGCCACCCGCACCTTGAGCATGAACGAGTCGTCGCCGGCGATGAACCAGCAGTCCTCGATCTCGTCCAGCTCCCGCAGCCGCCCGGCGACGTCCTCGTGGTCGGCGGCGTCGCTGAGCTGCACCCCGATCAGCGCGGTGGCGCCGAGGCCGAGCGTCGCCGGGTCGACCGTCGCGCGGTAGCCGGTGATCACTCCCGCCTGCTCCAGGCGGTTGATCCGGTCCGTGACGCTCGGGCCCGAGAGCCCGACCAGCCGGCCGAGCTCGGCGTAGGAGGCTCTGCCGTTCTCCCGCAGCGCCTGGATGAGCTGCCTGTCCACCGCGTCCATGTGTTCGTCAAGCCTTCCCTTCGTGCGCAGTTGCCGCGGATCACCTCCGGGCCTCCTCGACGGTCGATGCGTTCGCTCCCCCGATGTCCCCCTCCCACCTGCGGTACAGCTTGTGCGGTACGC
The DNA here is from genome assembly GCF_054782095.1 of Streptomyces capparidis. NCBI lineage: Bacteria > Bacillati > Actinomycetota > Actinomycetes > Kitasatosporales > Streptomycetaceae > Streptomyces > Streptomyces capparidis. Next base: position 67,296 of record NZ_BAAGTD010000047.1, read on the forward strand.
CGATCGCGTCCAGCGCGCGGCCCGCCACGAAGTCCACGAGATCCTGGATACCCCTCGCCCCGGCGTAGAACGCGGGCGACGCGGGCAGCACCACGGCGCCAGCCCCGTCCAGCTCCACCAGGTGGCGCAGGGTCTGCCCGGCGAGCGGCGTCTCCCGCACGGCGACCACCAGCGGCCGGCGCTCCTTGAGCGTGACGGCGGCGGCGCGCTGGAGCAGGTCCTTCGACAGGCCGAGCGCGATCCCCGCCACGGCGGCGGTGCTCGCCGGGACGACGAGCATCCCCTTGGCCGGGTACGAGCCGCTGGACGGGCCCGCCGCCAGGTCGCCCGCGCTCCAGTGCCGCACCGCGCCCAGGTCGGGCTCGGGCAGCGGGTTGCCGTCGGCGTCGCGGCCGAGCCAGCGGGCGAGGTCCTCGCGCCAGTGGGCGTCGCGGAACGGGCCGCCGGTCTCGTCCAGCACGGTGAGCCTCGCGGCGCGGCTGACCACCAGGTCCACCGCCTCGCCCGCGTGCAGCAGGGCGCGCACGACGGCGGCGGCGTACGGCGTGCCGGAGGCGCCCGACACCCCGACCACCCACGGCTCGCGCCCGCCCCTGTCGGTGTTCGGCTTCACACGGGGAGCCTATCCGGCGGCGGGGAAACCCGGCATGCCAGCGCCTCTTGGCCGGAACCGGGACAGACGTCTCAGGCGTTCTCCCCGTGGGAAGGACCTCACCAGCAGGCCCACCGCGTCAGGGGGATGAGAAGTGGCCCACCGTCCGTACGACCCGTCCTTCGCGCACGGCCCCTCCCGGCCCGCGCGCCGCACGCTGCGCCAGGGCCTGGCCAGCGCGCGCACCGCGGCGCTGCTGATGGGCGCCTGGGTGGGCCTGCTGTGGCTGCTGGAGATCGTCGACAACTCCCGGCGGCACGCCCTGGACGCCTACGGCATCGTGCCGCGCGAGGTGGCCGAGCTCGGGGACGTGATCCCGGCGTCGTTCATCCACTTCGGGTACGACCACCTGGCGGCGAACTCGGTGCCGCTGTTCGTCCTCGGCTTCCTGGCGGCGGCGCGCGGCGGCCTGGGGCGGTTCTTCGCGGTGGCGGCGTTCATCGTCGTCGCCAGCGGGGTCGGCGTGTGGCTGGTGGCGCCGGACCACACCAACACGGCGGGCGCCAGCGGGCTGATATTCGGCCTGTTCGGCTATCTGCTGGTGCGCGGCTTCGTGGACCGCAAGCTGCTGGACGTCGCGGTGGGCGTGGGTGTGGCCGTGCTGTACGGGTCGATCCTGTGGGGGGTGCTGCCCACCAACAGCGACGTCTCCTGGCAGGGGCACCTGTTCGGGCTGCTGGCCGGGGTGGCGGCGCCGTTCCTGTTCCGCGGCGGGCGCGGCTGAGCCGGGGCGCGCCCGCCGCCCCGGGCCGGCCGCGCCGCCCGGGTCAGCCCCGCAGTCCGCGCGCCACCAGGTCGAGCAGCGCGAAGACGAACAGCACCACGCCGACGAGGCCGTTGACGGTGAAGAACGCCCGGTTCAGCCGCGACAGGTCGTGCGGCTTGACCAGGGAGTGCTCGTAGACGAACGCCGCGATCACGACCAGCACCCCCGCCCACCACAGCGGGCCCGCGTCCGTGGCGAGGCCGAACCACACCAGCAGCCCCGTCGTCACCACGTGGCACACCCGGGCGCCGGTCAGCGCCCCCGCCACGCCGAACCGCGCCGGCACGCTGCGCACACCCTGCACCCGGTCGGACTCCACGTCCTGGCAGGCGTAGATCAGGTCGAACCCGCCGATCCACACGCCGACGGCCATGCCGAGCAGCACCGCCTCCCACGACCAGGCGCCGGTCACCGCGAGCCACGCGCCGATCGGGCCGATGGACTGCGCCAGGCCCAGGATGGCGTGCGGGAAGTCGGTGAACCGCTTGCCGTAGGGGTACACCACCATCGGCACCACGGCCAGCGGCGAAAGCGCCAGGCACAGCGGGTTGAGCAGCGCCGCGGAGCCGAGGAAGACCACCAGCGCCACGGCCGCGCCGATCCAGGCGCTGCGCACGCCGAGCGCGCCGGTGACCAGCTCCCGCCCGGCGGTCCTGGGGTTGCGGGCGTCGATCTCGCGGTCGATGATCCGGTTCGCGGCCATGGCGAAGGTGCGCAGGCCCACCATGGCCAGGGTCACCAGCAGCAGCTCGCCCCAGTGCACGCTCTCGTCGTCGCGCTGCATGGCGGTCAGCGAGCCTGTGTAGGCGAACGGCAGGGCGAACACCGAGTGCTCGATCATCACCACGCGCAGGAACGCCCGCACCCGGCCGCGGTGCGGCCCGCCGCCGGTGACCTCCGGGGCGGCGGAGCCGGCGCTCACAGCCCGTACTCCTTCCACCGCCTGGTGACCCGCTCCGCCACGGCCGGGTCGGAGACGATCATCCGCGGCCAGCCGCCGTCGCGGGTGTAGCCCTCCTCCGGCAGCTTGGCGGTGGCGTCGATGCCCGCCTTGCCGCCCCAGAACTGCTGGTAGGAGGCGTGGTCGAGGTGGTCCACCGGGCCCTCGGTGACCAGCAGGTCGCGGCTGTAGTCGACGTTCCCGAAGGCCCGCCAGGCCACTTCCTGGTAGTCGTGCACGTCGCAGTCGGCGTCCACCACCACGATCAGCTTGGTGAGCGACATCATGTGCGCGCCCCAGATGGCGTTCATCACCTTCTGGGCGTGCTTGGGGTACTTCTTGTCGATCGAGACGATCGCGCAGTTGTGGAAGCCGCCCGCCTCCGGCAGGTGGTAGTCCACGATGTCCGGCACGATGATCCGCAGCAGCGGCAGGAAGAACCGCTCGGTGGCCCGGCCCAGCGGCCCGTCCTCCGTCGGCGGGCGGCCGACGACGATGGACTGGAGCAGCGGGCGGCGGCGCATGGTGACGCAGTCGATCCGCAGCGCCGGGAACGGCTCCTGCGGGGTGTAGAAGCCGGTGTGGTCGCCGAACGGCCCCTCGGGCAGCATCTCGCCGGGCTCCAGCCAGCCCTCGATCACCACCTCGGCGTTCGCGGGCACCTGGAGCGGCACCGTCTTGCAGTCCACCATCTCCACCCGCTTGCCCTGCACGAACCCGGCGAACAGGTACTCGTCGATGTCGCCGGGCAGCGGGGCGGTGGCCGCGTAGGTGACGGCGGGCGGGCAGCCGAACGCGACGGCCACCGGCAGCTTCTCGCCGCGGCGGGCGGCCACCTGGTAGTGGTTGCGCGAGTCCTTGTGGATCTGCCAGTGCATGCCGATGGTGCGCCGGTCGTGCCGCTGGAGCCGGTACAGGCCCAGGTTGCGCACCCCGGTCTCCGGGTCCTTGGTGTGGGTCAGGCCCAGGTTGAAGAAGGGGCCGCCGTCCTCGGGCCAGGTGAACAGCGCGGGCAGCCGCTCCAGGTCCACCTGGTCGCCGGTGCGGACGACCTCCTGGACGGGCGCCTCCTTCACCTTGCGCGGCGGCACGTGGGCCATCCCGGCGAGCTTGCCGAACGCCTCGCGCACCCCGGTGAAGCCGTGCGGCAGCTCCGGCTTGAGCAGCCCGGCGATCCGGTCGGAGATCTCCTCGTAGGAGGACAGGCCGAGCGCCTTGAGCAGACGGCGGTCCGTGCCGTAGACATTCATCGCCAGCGGCAGGTCGCTGCCCAGGACGTTCTCGAAGAGCAGGGCGGGGCCGCCGGACTTGTTGACCCGGTCGACGATCTCCCCGACCTCCAGATGGGGGTCGACCTGGGCCTTCACGCGCCTGAGGTCCCCGTCCTTCTCCAGCGCCCGCAGGAACCCGCGGAGGTCGTCGTATGCCATGCGTGCCAGTATCCGACACCCACTACCCTGGACCCGAAGGCAGGGCCCGCGTCCGGCCCTCCCGCGTCCGACCGACCGCCGCCCCGCGCCGACGCGAGCCGCCGGCCTACTCGAAGGACCGTGACGCCATGCTCAGGCTGCTGCCCCTCCTGCTGGTCCTGGGGCTGTGGACGTACGCCTTCATCGACTGCCTGACCACGCCCGAGGACAAGACCCGCAACCTGCCGAAGCTGGCCTGGGTCTTCGTGATCCTGCTGTTCGGCTCGGTGCTGGTGGGCCCGGTGGCCTGGCTGGTCGCGGGCCGCCCCCGCCGGACGCCGGGCGAGGGCCCCCGGCGCGGGTACGGGCGGGGCGGGTTCGTCGCCCCCGACGACAACCCTGAGTTCCTCAAGTCCCTGGAGCGCAACGACAACGAGGACGACGACCGCGAGAAGGACTAGGTGTGCTGTCCCGGGACGTTGGTGACACGCGGGCTGGGTGCTTGAACGGGTGAGGGCCTTCTGGGTTCGGTGT
>NZ_BAAGTD010000048.1:0-71418 GCF_054782095.1 Streptomyces capparidis
GTTCGCCGTGCGCGCGCGGGTGAGTAGGTCACATGGGAGACCGTCATCCCGCCCAGGGGCAGGATGCGGATGGCGCCACGGAAGTCGTCCGCGTGGTCGCTGTGGAGCACGACAGGCATCGACGGTTGCGCCACGTTCTCCCACCACCAGGCGAACCGGTGCTCCTTCGGCTGATCCGCGCTGCGCAATGCGATCTCCATCGCCCGCCCCCTCGACAAGCCCGACAGTTCCTCTCCCCGGCGGTTCATCAGTCCAGCAGTTCGGGAATTGTCTGGCAGCCGGTTCGCGGGCCGTGGACAAACGCCGGTGACGTGCGCGTCCTGCTCCGGTGGGAGGTGGGGCCGTGCTCCGGGTGGCGCCGCGCCGGTGGGGAGGCGGGCGCGGCTCAGGCGGCGTCTGCCGCGGTGAGGCGTTCGACGGTGGTCCACAGTTCGCGTTCGCGCCGCGGGTCGTAGGACTCCTCGGAGGAGCGGACCGGGCGGTCGCGGTCGATGTAGGAGCCGGTCGGGGCCTGGGTGGTGCCGAGGACGGCGGCGGCGAGGTGGCGGCCCGCGGTGGCGCGGCCGGTGGCGAGCGGGGTGAGGGTCAGCGCCGGCAGGAGCCGCCGCACGGCGAACCGCGTGACGGGGCCGGCGTCGCGGGTGAGGCCGGTGCCGGGGACGAACCCGGGGTTGTGCGCAACAGCGTCGATTCCGGCTGGCAGGCGGCGCGCGTACTCGTGGACGAGGTGGATGACGGCCAGCTTGCTCGTCGAGTACGCGGTGCGTCCGGCGGACGGGGGAAGGCGCCGGGGCGGGCCAGGACGTCCGGGGAGGCCCAGGCCGGACCCGGCACCATGCCCAGGTTGTGCCTGAGGTCGCCGAAGTGGGTGTCGCTCGCGGTGATCACGATCCGGGCGGGGGCGGCGAAGCGGTCCTGGAGCCGGCGGACGAGCAGGTGGTTGGCGAGCACGTTGACGGCGAAGGTGGCTTCGAACCCGTCGGGTGTCCCGGTGAGCGCGTCGGTGTGCTGGACGCCCGCGTTGCCGGCGAAGCCGCGCAGCGGCGGCAGGTCACCGCTGTCGAGCCGGTCGCCGATCTCGGCGGCGGCCGAGCGGACGCTCTCCAGCGCGCCGAGGTCGGCCGCGACGTGCGAGACGGCGCGCCCGCCGGCGGCGAGTTCCGCGGCGAGCCGCGCTCCGGAGGACCCGCGGGCGACGACGAGGAGGTGCACGTCCGGCGAGGCGCGCAGGATGTGCTCGGCGGCGCTGCGGCCGATTCCGCGGCTCGCGCCGGTCATCACGACGGTGTGCTTCATGGGTGGCTCCTTCACGGGTCAGCCGGTGGCGCCCGGTCCGGGCGCGGCACCACGTTCGCCGCTCGCCCCACCGCCCGGCCAGTGCCGTCCCCGTCGGCAGGACCGGCAGTACCCAGGCTGATGCGGCGCCGCGCGGCCACAATGGGCCCATGGCTTCCTCCCGCCCCGCGTTCGCCGGGCTCCTGCGTGCCTGGCGCGACCGCCTCTCCCCCGCCGACGCGGGCTTCCCCGCGGGGCCCGGCCGCCGGGCTCCGGGACTGCGCCGGGAGGAGCTGGCGCAGCTCGCCGGGGTGTCGGTGGACTACGTGCTGCGTCTGGAGCAGGGCCGGGCGAGGAACCCCTCGGCCCAGGTCGTCGGCGCCCTCGCCCGGGCCCTCCAGCTCTCCCGCGCCGAGCGGGACCAGCTCTACCGGGGCGCCGGGCTGCTGCCGCCGCGGGACGGGACGGTCGGCACCCATGTGCCCCCGGGCGTCCAGCGGCTCGCCGTGCGCCTGGGCGACGTCCCGATCGGGGTGTTCGCCGCCGACTGGACGCTGGTGTGGTGGAACGGCATGTGGAGCGCCCTGCACGGCGACCCCGCCGATCTGGCGGCCGACCAGCGGAACCTCGCCCGCGCGCTGTTCGGTGCGGGACCGGCCCGCGCCGCGCTGCGTCCCGTCCGGTCCGAGCGGGGGCCGGACGCCTTCGAGGCGTCGATCGTCGCCGACCTGAAGGACGCCGTCTCCCGCTATCCCGCCGACGCCCGGCTCGGGCGTCTGGTGCGGGAGCTGCGGGCGGAGTCCCGCGCCTTCGCCCGTCACTGGGACGCGGGGGCGGCCGCCGCCCCGCACACGACGGAGCGCAAGACCGTCCGGCACCCGGAGGTCGGCGAGATCCTGCTCGACTGCGACGTCCTGCTCGTCCCGGGCGCGGACCTGCGCATGGTCACCTACACGGCCGCCGCGGGCAGCGGCGACGCGGGCCGGCTCGACCTGCTGCGGGTCACAGGCGGCCGCACCGCGACGGCCGTCCCGTGACCCGCGGGAGCCGGGTGGCGGGGGTGGGCGGGTGACGGGGCGTGCCGGTGACGGGGCGGCGCGCGGTCAGGAGAAGATCGCGTGCACCTGGTCGCGCGCCGCCTGGTGGGCGAGGTCGGGCGAGTGATCCGCGCCTCACCGCCGAGGCCGGGAGCGGTCGGTAGGGCGCCGCAGGCGAGGGCTCACCGGGTCCCGTCGCCCGCCAGGAGGACCTTCCGGACGATGGGTCCGGCCGTGTCCGCGCCGTGGCCGCCGTTCTCGACCACGGCCGCTGCCGCCAGGTCGCCCGAGTACCCGGCGAACAGGCTGTTGGGCTGGTCGCCGCCGGTCTCCGCGGAGCCGGTCTTCGCGCCCTTGGGGAACGGGACGCCCGCCATCACCTCGGCGGCGGTGCCGTACGGCGCGGTGGCGGTCAGCTCCAGCATCGAGCGCAGCCGGGCGGCGGTGGCGTACGGCAGGGGCTGCGCCGTGGCCTGCCCGCCGTCGATCAGCGACGGGTCCACCAGCACCGGCTGCCGGAAGACGCCCTCCTCGGCGGTCGCGACGACCGACGCGACGGTCAGCGCGTTCATCTGCACCTTGCCCTGGCCGATGTACGACGCGGCCGTCTCCGCCTGCGACGACGGCGGGACGCTGCCGTCGAAGGACGCGATGCCGGTGTGCCACTCCTCGCCGATGCCGAAGTACTTCTCGGCGGTCCGTCCCAGGGCGGTGTCGGCGACGCCGAGCTCGTCGAGCTGTTTGACCGGCTTGATGAAGGCGGTGTTGCAGGACCGGGCGAAGCTGGTCGCGTAGCTGCCGTCCGGGATGGAGAAGCCGTCGAGGTTGGTGAACGTCCTGCCGTACCAGGTGGCCTCGGGGGTGCAGGGCGCCGGGCTGTCCGGGGTCGCCAGGCCGTGGTCCATCAGCATGGTCGCGGTGATCATCTTCATGGTGGAGCCGGGGGCGAGGCGTCCTTCGAAGGCGGCGTTGAACTCGTCGGTGCGGTTGTTGGCCACTCCCAGGACGTTGCCCGTGGACGGCTCGAGGGCCACCACGGACGACATGGCGTACTGCCGCACCGCCTCCTCGGCGGCCCGCTGGATCCCGGCGTCCAGCGTCGTCGCCAGTCGCGCGGGCTTGCCCTCGGCGAGGGTCAGCAGCGTCTCGTCGGCGGTGCTCCCGTCCGTGCTCTCGATCCTGAGCTCGGTGGCCGGGGCGCCGTCCTCGGCCACCGCCGCGTAGCGCTCCCGCAATTGGGCCAGGACCGGCCCGAGCGACGGGTACCGCTCCGCGGTCAGCTCCTCGCCGTTCCGGTCGACCGCGATCAACCGGGGCGCGGTCGTCTCGCCGACCGCGAGGGTCCGGCCCTCGCCCAGTCGCGGGTGCACCACGGACGGCTGCCAGTCGACCAGCGGGGCCCCGGTGGTCAGGCCCCGGACGACGGTCAGCTCGGACGAGTACGACCACGGCTCGCGCTGCCCGTCGTGGGCCACCACGGCCTTGACCGAAAAGCGCACGGTCGCCCCGACCCGGGTGCCCGGGGTCAGCGCCACCTCGGCAACATGGGCCTCGTCGCGATAGCCGGTGAGCGCGGGCCCGGCCTCCTCGGCGTTGTTGGTGAGCCGGGCGGCCCTTTCGGCGTCGCCCGCCGCCCAGGCGGCGAGGAACGCCCCGGCGGTCTTCTCGATGTCGTCCCCGGTCAGCGGGTCGTCCGCGGATCGGGTGTCGGCCGAGGCGGTGTTCCCCAGCATGTCGTTCAGCGTGTGGTGGCCGCCGTAGGCGACGCCTCCCGCCGCCAGCAGGAACACGCCCCCGACGATGGTCACTTTCGTACCGCTGCGCACCAGGCCCCCCACAGGTCTGTGTTTCCCCTCCCCCGCCGCGTGCACCCTACGCACGGGTGGGCGAACAGGGCGCGGGCGTGCGCCGGAACAGGACGGCGCCCGGGACCGGTTGCCGCCGGAGGGGGTGGCCCCGGTCAGCGTGTGATGAGGTCGGCCAGTCGCCGGACCGGTGCGGTGGGGTTGGCCGGGTGGACGAGCTCGGTGCGGTGGACCAGGCGGGGCCCGTCCACCGGCACCGCCGCGCCGGGGAGGGTGGCGGCCAGCGGCAGGGGGAGGGTGACGAGGCCGTGTCCCGCGGCGGCGAGCGCGGCGAGGCCGTGCACGTCGGTGCCGCGGTGGCGGACCCGGGGCAGGAAGCCGTCGGCGCGGCACAGGGCGCGCAGCCGGTCGAGCGGGACGGCGGTGTCCGGGGCGTCGATCCACCGGGCCTGCGCCAGGTCGGCCAGCCGCACGGAGCGGCGCCGTGCCAGGGGGTGGTCGATGGGGAAGAGCACGGCCAGGGGCGCGTCGGCCGCGGCGAGGGTGGTGGCGGGCCCCAGGTCGGGCAGCGGCAGCGGGTCGCTGGGGGCGGCGGCGCCGTCGACGAGGGCGGCGTCGGCCTGCCCGGTGAGCACCTGCTCGACCACCTGCGCCCGGCCCAGCACCCGCACCTCCAGGTCGAGGAGCGGGGTGGCGGCGTTCAGATGGGCCAGGGCCCGTGCGAGGGCGGGTCCCGCGGCGGCGGGCGAGCAGGCCAGGGTCAGCCGGGCGGACCGGGTCCGCCGCATCCGGGCGATGTCGGCGCGGGCCGCGTCCAGGCGCAGCAGCAGGGCGGGGGCGTGCTCCATCAGCCGTGCTCCGGCCGGGGTCGGGGCGACGGGGCGGCGTTCGACCAGCCGGACCCCCAGGTCGGCCTCGAGGGCGGCGATGTGCTGCGAGACGGCGGACTGGGTGTAGCCGAGGGCGGTGGCGGCGCCGGAGAACGAGCGCCGGTCGAGGACCGCGACGAAGGTGCGCAGCAGATGCGGATCCATGCCGATCAGTTTTCCTTATGCACAGTGCAGAAGCCATCGTTGGACCTGATGCGGGAGCGGGCCGCAGCATGGTCTGCATGAACCGCACCGCACGCATCGCGCTGGTCGCGGACCGGTCCGATGCCGTCCGCTCCCACACCCGCGTTCCCGGCCTGCTCGAAGCCCTCCGCCTGCGCGACGGGCTGGACCTGGACGCCTACTGGATCCCCACCGAGGACGCCGACCGGGGCATCGACGGCTTCGACGCCGTGTGGGTGCTGCCCGGCAGCCCCTACCGCAGCGAGGCCGGCGTCCTGGCCGCGATCCGGGCGGCGCGCGAGGGCGGCGTCCCGTTCCTGGGCACCTGCGCCGGTTTCCAGCACGCGCTGCTGGAGTTCGCCCGCAACGTCTGCGCCCTGGCCCGGGCCGGCCACGCCGAGAACGATCCGGGGACCGCCGACGAGGACGCCGTGGTGGTCCCGCTGGCCTGCTCCCTGACCGACCACGAGGGAATGGTGGAGGTCGCCCCCGGCTCACGGGCCGCCCTGCTGCTCGGCGCCGAGCGCGTCCGGGCGCGCTACCACTGCAACTACGGCCCCAACCCGCGCCACATCGACGCCCTGCGCGCGCACGGCCTGGCCTTCACCGGCACCGACGAGGACGGCGGCGTCCGCATCGCCGAACTGCCCGGCCACCCCTTCTTCCTGGCCACCCTCTTCCAGCCGGAGCTGGACGGCGACGGCACCCGGCCGCACCCGCTGATCACCGGGCTGGCCGCGGCCGCCGTCGAGCACGCCCGCACCCGGTGAGCGGGCGCGCCGGTGACGGGTGCCACCCGGCCACCGCCGTGCCGCCGTCGCGGCCGGTGAGGGCGCGGAACCGGTCGGACGTCGCCGTGGTGGCGGCGGCGTCGGATCCCGGGTGGCGGCGGGGGTGTCCTGCGTGTGCCGGGCGGAGGGGTCCTGTCACCTCCCCCTCTCGGCGGTCGCCCGCGCCGCCGTCGCCCTGGTGAGCAGCATCGCCAGGTCGGTGCCCAGGCGGCCGAGCTCTGTCTCGTAGCGGCGGAAGACGGCGTTCTCGTGTCTGAGTTCCACTCGGGGGGCCCTGCCGCTTCTGCGGAGGTCCTCGAGTTCCGCCATGGCGGCCATGCGCCGGCGTACGAGCGTGATGATGGCGGTGTCGATGTCCGCGATGCGGGCGTGCTGCTCCGCGGACGGGGACGCGGTGCTCGGCTGTGGCGGCGAGGGCAACGGGGTGCTCCTTTCCTCGCTTGAGGTCGCGGGGGTCACGTCGGCAGGGGGGTCCGCAGGCCGTTCAGCCGGCCCTGCCAGGAGGCGGCGCGCTCGGGGGCGCCGGCCGGGAGGGAGGTGCCGGTCCAGGCGGTGACGGGACGCAGGCCGTGCAGGGCGTTGGTCACCCAGACCTCGAGCCCGGCGAGGTCGGGCAGGCGCCGCCGGCGGGCCCGGACCTCGATGCCCGTCCGGGTCGCGTGCCCGGTCAGGAGGGAGGCCGTGACGCCGGGGAGGGTGGGCAGGTCGGCGGCCGGGCGGCACAGCGCGTCGCCCTCCCACCACAGCAGGGAGGAGTTGGCCGCTTCGAGCACGAGCCCGTCCGCGGTGACCAGCAGCGCCTCGTCGGCGCCCGCGTCGGCGGCCCGGCGGCGGACGGCGCCCAGCGCGGCGAGGTCCGGCCCCTTGTGCCGGGGCGCCCGCCGGGGGTCGGGGACGGCCCGGCCCCAGACCCGGGCGGACGTGCCGCGCGCCGGGGCGGGGCGCAGCCGGTACAGCAGCCGGTGGCCGCCGGGCAGGACCGTGTCCGGGGGCGCGTCCGGGGCGGCCCGCTGGAGTTCGGCGCGCGGGAACCACGCGCCGGGTCCCCGTGGCAGCAGGTCCACCATGGCGGTCCAGAAGGCGTCGAGGAGCCGGTCGGGGACGCCCGCGGTCTCGGCGCAGGTGGCGGTGAAGCGGTGGCGGTGCAGGTCCAGGGCGCGCACCCCGCCGTCCTGGACGAGCCAGGAGTCCGCGGCGAGCAGGGGGGTGCCGGTGTCCGTCCCTCCCCCGTCCAGTTCGCGCAGGCCACCGGAGACGGTGAGGGCGAAGAGCCGTGTGTCTCCGCCCGGCGGGGTCGCGGTGCTCAACGGGACACCGCCGGGTCGGGGACCGCGGCGACGGCGGGCGCGGGGTCGGGGTCGGGGTCCTGGCCGGGGAAGGCGGTGCCGAGGAGCCGGAGCAGGGGGGCGGTCTTGGTGACCGTCTCCTCGTACTCGTTGTCGGGCGCGGAGAGCGCGACGATGGCCCCGCCGACGCCGTAGCCGATCCCCCGGGGTGTCACCACGGCGGTGCGGATGACGATGCTGAGGTCGGCGGCGCCGGTCAGCGAGAAGTAGCCGATCGCCCCGGAGTAGACGCCGCGCGGGCCCTCCTCGAGTTCGTCGATGATCTGCATGGTGCGGATCTTCGGGGCGCCCGTCATGGAGCCGCCGGGGAACGCCGCGCGCACGCAGTCCACGGCCGTGGCGCCGGGCCGCAGCCGGGCCCGCACGGTGCTCACCAACTGGTGGACGGTGGCGTAGGTCTCCACGTCGAACAGCTTGTGCACATGGACGGAGCCGACCTCCGCGCACCGGCCGAGGTCATTGCGCACCAGGTCCACGATCATGAGGTTCTCCGAGCGGTCCTTCTCGTTGGTCCGCAGATCCGTGCGGAGCGCCTCGTCCTCCTCCGGGGTGGCTCCCCGCGGCCGGGTTCCCTTGATCGGCTTGGACTCGGCGCGGCCGTCGGCCCCCACGCGCAGGAACCGCTCCGGCGAGGTGCTGAGCACGGCCAGGTCCTCGAACAGCAGCAGGGAGGCGAACGGCGCGGGGCTGGTGCGGCGCAGGAACCGGTAGCCCTCCCACGCGTCCACCTTGGCCTCGCCGTGCACCATGTTGGTGAGGCAGACCTCGTACGTCTCGCCCGCCGCGATCTCCTCCTGGCTGCGCCGGATGCGGTCCAGGTAGGCGTCCCGGTCGTGCCGCAGCCGCAGGTCGGCGGCGTCCACGGGCTGCGGGGGGACGTCCGCGGCGGCGACCCGTCCGGTGAGGGCGCGCAACTGCTCGGCGGTGGTGCGCAGCCAGGTCCTGGCGGACGCGTCGAGGGCGGCGCCGTCGGGGTCCGCGTCCGGGTCCGCGGGGGCGAGGGCCAGCAGGTGCGTGGTGCCGGTCAGGTGGTCGAAGACCAGGGCCCGGGCGGCGAACACCATGGTGGCGTCGGGCTCCTGGGAGCGGTGGACGAGGGGGCCGGCCCCGCACTGCGCCTTGAGCTCGTAGCCCAGGTATCCGACCCAGCCGAGCGCGAAGTCGCAGGGCAGCGGGGGCGTCTCGACGTGGAGGGACCGCAGGTCCTCGTCGATCCAGTCGAGGAAGTGCTGCCGTGCGACCCGTACGCCGCGGACGCCGTCCCGCTCCGACATCACGGTGACCGTGCCGTCCGCCACGTCGGCGGTGGCCACCCGGGCCAGGTCGCCCGAGGCGTCCCCCATCACGGAGAACCGCCCCAGGTCGCCGTCGGCGCGGCTGCTGTCGAGCCAGAAGGCGTGGTCCCCGCCGCGCAGCAGCTCGTCGAAGACGATCTCGGGGTCCCACGCGGTGGGCAGTTGCTCGGTGAGGACGCGCAGTCGGCGGCGCGGGGCCGGGCGGGTGGGCGCGGCGGCGCGGACGGGCCCGGCCGGCGCCGCGGCGGCGCCCGTGCCGTGCTCCTCGTGCCAACGGGCCGTCAGGTCCCGGAAGTTGCGCATGAGTTGCAGCCCGTACTCGCTGCATATGGACTCGGGGTGGAACTGCACTCCCCACAGCGGCCGCCGCCGGTGGCGCAGGCCCATCAGGATGCCGTCCGGTGTCCACGCGGTCGCCTCGACCACGTCGTCGGGCAGGTCGGTCACGGTGAGCGAGTGGTAGCGTACGACGTCGAACCGCGGGGGGATCCCGGCGAAGAGGTCCGTGCCCGAGTGCTCCACCGGCGAGACGCGGCCGTGCCGGGGTTCGGGGGCCCGCCGCACGCGGGCGCCGCTCAGCAGCGCGATGCCCTGGTGGCCCAGGCACACGCCGAGGACCGGGCGGTCGGCGGCCCGGACGATGTCACGGCAGATCCCGAAGTCCTCGAGGCGTTCCGGAGTCCCCGGCCCGGGGGACAGGACGACGTTGTCGAAACTTCGCAGAAGGTCGGCTCTCCACCCTGGTTCGTCATTGCGTATGACGACCGGCTCCTGCCCGTTGGCCTTTGCCAGGAGGTGGAACAGGTTGAAGGTGAAGGAGTCGTAGTTGTCCACCAGGAGTGTGCGCATACTCACCTCATCGGGTCATGGAGGGACGCATTCGAGCGGTGCCGACGTCCGGCCATGCCAGGGCGGCACGCCTCGGCGCGCACCGGAAAAGAGAGCTCGATGAATGATGGGTGGAAGCTCGAGTTCAGGCGTGCGCGGCCGTTGCCCGAATCGGCGGCGTCAACGGGTGGCAATACACGGTTCACTTGGCCAATGCCCGTTGTTTCCGCACGACTTGGCGCATCCGTCCGCTCCCAGGCGCACGACACCCAGGCAACTCCGCACCATGAACGACACATCCCCCGATTTCCGCGCGACAGAGCTCGAGGGCCGACCCGATCTCTGTTCGACATGGGAGACCGTACATCGCGTCTTGATTCTGTCAAACGCCGCCGGGGCGCACCGGCCGCGCCGAGACCCGCGGGACGGAATTCATAATTCCGCGTGATCTCGTCATGTCCGGTCTTCTGGTCTTGACAGCTTCCAATTGCGCGTCCTTAGGATGCGGAGCTGCTGAGCCCGTCTGGGCAAATCAGCCGTACAACGGGGGAAGTTGTTTCGTGATCAGCGATTTCGCGCGCCCGGAACCCGGGAGAACAGGTCCGGAAAACCACGACGGGAGCTGGATCGACGAGCTGCTCCTGCACGCCGCCGCCGGCGACGGCACCCCTGCGGTGGACATCGGTGAGCGACTGGATCGAGCCGCGCTCCGCCGCAGGACCGACGCCGCGGGGAGGGAGCTGGCGGACGCCGGGCTGCGCCGCGGCGGGTCCGTCGTGCTCCTCCTCCCGCCGTCGCTCGCCCTGCTCACCACCCTGCTCGCCGCATGGCGGATCGGGGCCCAGGTGACCCTGCTCGACCACCGGCTGACCGAGCACGAGACCGACCGGGCCCTGCGCCGGGTCGCCCCGCAGTTCGTCGTCCGCCCGGCGGGCCCGGTGCGGCGCGGCAGCCTGCGCGGATTCCACGCGGTCGCCCCCCTCGTCGAGCCGTACCCCGGGGGACGCCCGGCCGCCACCGGTCACGCGCTGGTCCAGCTCAGCTCGGGCTCGACCGGCCCGTCCAAGGTGATCGGGCGGACCGCCGAGGAACTCGTCGCCGAGGTGCACCGCTACACCGGGATCGACGGCATGCCGCGGCGGGGCGACCGCGTCGTGGTCCTCAACTCGCTCATCCACGCCATGGGGCTGATGGCGGGACTGCTGCACAGCCTGCACGCCGGCATCGAGATCGTGCTGCCGGAGCGGATGACCGCCGACGGCATCCTCGCCGCGGTGGCCGCGCGCACCGCGCCGACCGTCGTCATGGGCGTGCCCTTCCACGCCCAACTGCTCGGCTCGGTCTCCGCCCCTCCCCCGCTGCCGCACCTGGTCCGGGCGGTCTCCGCCGGGGAACTGGTGCGCCCAGGCGTCGCGGAGACCTTCACCGCGCGGTACGGGGTGCCGCTCGGCGAGGTGTACGGCATGACCGAGATGGGCGTGATCGCGACCGACCTGTCCGGGGCCCACCGTCCCGCCACGGGTTGGCCCGCGCCGGGCATCGAGGTGAGGGTCGCGGACGGCGAGCTCCTGGTGCGGCGGCCCACCAGCCCGTACCTGGGGCCCGCCGATCCGGACCGCTGGTCGGACGGCTGGCTGCGCACCCGCGACGCCGCCGAGCTCGACCCGGGCACCGGACTGCTCACCGTCCTCGGCCGGCTGGACTCCCAGGTCTCGGTGGGGGGCCTGAAGGTCGATCTCCTCGAGGTCGAGTGGGCCATGACCGAGCTCGCCGGGGTGCGGGAGGCGGTGGTCGTCCACGACGGGGCCATCGAGGCCTACGCCGCGCTCGACGAGGGCGCCACCCCCGCCGCCGTGGAGGCCCTGCTCGCCGAGCGGGTCGCCGGCTTCAAACTGCCCCGTCGCATCCACCCGGTGGCGGCCCTGCCCCGGACCACCACCGGGAAGCCGGTGCGGGACCCGGCCGCCCTGCGGGCCGCGGCACAGGGGCGGGCATGAGACGGGTGGCGCGCGGCGCGGGCTCAGCCGTCCGCACGGCGCACGGACACCGGGGTCCCCTCGGTTCCCCGCCCGCCGGCGACGCACAGCAGCCAGCCGTCGGGCGCCGCCGGCGCGGCGCTGGTCAGGTCCGCCGCGGGGGTGACTCCCCGCAGCCTCACCGGGCTCCCGGCGGGCCGCCGCGGCACTCCGGAGGCGGGCAGCGGCACGGGCAGGAGCCGCCCGCCGTGCGCCAGGCCGGTGCCGCGCACCTTGCCCAGCGCCTCCTTGTGCGTCCACACCCACAGCAGGGCGCGGGACCGCTGGGCGGGGTCGTGGCCCTCGACCCAGCGCGCCTCCTCGTCGCCGAACCAGCGGCGGGCCAGGGCCACCGCGGGAAGCTCGCGCACCGCCTCGACGTCCACGCCGACGCGGCCGCCGGTGCCGACCGCGACCGCCGTCAGCCCGCGGGTGTGGCTCACGCTCACGCTCACCTCCGCGGCCGGCACCGGCCGTCGAGCCGACCCGCCGGGAGGTAGCAGCAGGTACGGGCGTCCACCGGGTTCCCGTGCCACCGCCAGCTCGTCGGCCTCCACGCCCAGCACCGCCGCGGCGGCCCGCCGCAGCAGCGCCCGCGCGTGCCGCCGCTGGTCCCCGACCGGAGCCGCGAGCCACACCTCGACCCGGGACACCGCCACCTGCCCCTCCCCTCCGCGGCCCGCGACGGCCGCGCCCGCCGCACCACACGGACACCGGAACACCGAACACCGAACACCGAACGAAGGAGCCCCCGCCATGAGCACCCCTGTGCGCGCGTTCGTAGTGAACACCCTGGAGACGATGAACATCGACACCTCGGACCTCACGGACGACACCCCGCTGGGCGACGACGGCCTGGAGATGGAGTCGCTCACCACAGCCGAGCTCGTCATGCACGTCGAGGAGGAGTACGGGATCAAGTTCTCCGACGACGACGTGGAGGGCATGCAGACCATGACCGTCGGCGCCTTCGTCGCCGAGGTCGAGGGCCGCGCCTCCCAGGTGGCGGCCGAGGCGGGCTCGGTATGAGCGCCCCGGCCGCGGCGCCCGGCCGCGACGAGGTGATCGCCCTGCTGGCCCGGCACGGCGAGTGCGGCCCCGAGGCCGTGGGCGAGCGCATCGACTCGCTGCAACTGGCGTGGCTGGTGCACGCCGTCGAGGAGCGGTACGGCGTCCGGCTGGATCTCGACGACGACGAGCTGGAGGCCATGGACACCGTGGACGGCGCCGTCGCGGTGCTGGGATCCGCGCTGGCCGCCCTCGCGCCGGACGGGACGCCCGCATGACCGGGCGGAGCGGGGACGTCGTCATCACCGGGCTCGGGGTCGTGAGCGCGTTCGGCCGCGGCCGGGAGGCGCTTCGGCGGGGACTCGCCGCGGGGCGGCCCGCGTTCGCCCCGGTCGGCCGCTTCGCGACGGACCGGTACCGCACGGGCGTCGCCGCCGTGCTGCCGGGCGCGCCCGACCTCGACGAGGAGCTGCGCCGCGTCGTCGCCGAGGCGTGCGACCAGGCCGGGCTCGACGCCGCGCAGCGGGCGCAGGCGCCGCTGCTGCTGGGCCGCCACGCCGATCCGGCCGTGGCCCGCAGGCCGCTCGCCGCCCAGGGGAAGACGGCCATCTCGGACACCGCGGCGGAGCTGGCGCGGGCCTGCGGGCTGCGCGGAGCCGCGCGGACGTACACCAACGCCTGCGTCGCCGCCGCCACCGCGCTCGCCGAGGCCGCCGTGCGCGTCCGCGACGGCCGCGAGGACCGGGCCGTGGTGGCCGCCGGGTACCTCGTGGACGAGGACAACTTCGCCCTGTTCTCCGCCGGCCGGGCGCTCGCCCCGGACGGGGCCCTGCGGTCCTTCAGCGCCGGGCGGCGGGGGCTGCTGCTCGGTGACGGCGTGGGCGCGGTGGTCCTGGAGTCCGCGGCGGCGGCCGCCGCGCGGGGGGCGCGGCCCCTCGCCGTGCTGTCCGGCTGGGGCCTGGCGGGCGACGCGTACCACGTGTGCCAGCCGCACCCGCAGGGCCTGGGCATGGCGCGGGCGATCGGCTCCGCCCTGGCCAAGGCGGGGCTCGCGCCGGGGGACATCGGCTACGTGAACGCGCACGGCACCGGCACGCCGCACAACGACGCCGCGGAGGCCGCCGCCCTGCGCCTGGCCCTCGGCGACGCGGCCGCCACCACGCCCGTGAGCTCCACGAAGTCCGTGCACGGCCACGCCCTGGAGGCCTCCGGCATGCTCGAACTCGCCGTGACCCTCCTGGTGCTGGCGCACGGGGAGCTGCCGGTGAACGCCGGTTACCTGGGGCCCGACGACGACTGCCCCCTCGACCTCGTGCTGGGCGAGCCCCGCCGCGCGGCTCCCCGGCACGTCCTCAGCCTGAACGCCGCCTTCGGCGGCGCCAACACCGCATGGGTGGTGAGCGCGCCATGACCGGGACCCGGCATGTGGCGGACGTGGACGTCCTGGCGGAGGGCGGCTGGCCCGGCCCGGACGACACCGGGCCGCCGCCGCCCCTCACCGGGTTCGTCGTGTCCGGTTTCAGCCCCATGGCCGCCGCGGCGGCCGACCGCTGCCTGGAGCGGGTCCACGGAGCGCCGGGGGCGCCGGGCGAGGCCCTGCGGCGGCGGGCCGAGCGCACGGCGATCGTGCTGGGCAGCCGCGGCGGCGACCTGGAGACGCACACCGCGACCGCCGCCGCCGTGGACGCGGGCCGGCCCGCGGCGCCGCTGCTGTTCTTCCAGTCCGTGCCCAACGCGGTGGTCGGGCACATCGCCAAGCGCTGGGGGCTCGCGGGCCCGGTGATCTGCTTCAGCCCCGACGACGCGGCCGGCGACCCGCTGGGCGAGGCGCTCGACATCACCCGCGCCCTGGTCGCCGGGGGCGACGCCGACGAGGCGCTGGTGCTGCTGGTGGAGCAGGTCGGGCCGGACGGCGGTCCCGGCGGGGCCCGCGCCCTCCTGGTGCGGCCCGCCCGGGACACCGGGGAGGGCGCGCCGTGAGCCGGCCGCACGACGTCCGGGTCACCGGCATCGGGCTGGTCACCCCGCTCGGGTCCGGCGTGCCCGCCTTCGTCGACGGCCTGGCCGCGGGGCGCTCCGGGCTGCGCCGGCTGGAGGGGGAGGAGTGGGCCGCGACCGGCGCCGACGTGGCCGGGGTCGCCCCCGACGTCCCCGCGCCGGACCTGCTGCCCCGCACCGAGGCCCGCTCGGTCGACCGGTTCGTGCTGATGGCCATGGCCGCCGCCGACGAGGCGCTGCGCGACGGCGGGCTGACGGTGGGCCGGGACGTGGCGGCGGAGCGCACGGCCGTGGTGGTGTCCACCGGCGCGGGCGGGCTGGGCACCTACGAGGAGCAGGCCGTCGCCCGCGCCGCCCGCGGCCGGGCCGCCGTCAGCCCGTTCCTGCTGCCCGGCATGCTGCCCAACATGGCGGCGGCGCGCATCGCCATCCGTCACGGCATCCGCGGAGTCAGCAGCTCCGTCGCGACCGCGTGCGCGGCGGGGGCGATGGCGGTGGCCGAGGGGCTGCGGCTGATCCGCGAGGGCGTCGCGGACGTCGTGCTGTGCGGGGGCACGGACACCGCGCTGGCCCCCTCGGTGGCCACCTCCTTCGGCAACGCCCGGGCGCTGGCGCGGGCCGGGGCGGGCGATCCCGCGGCGGCCAGCCGCCCGTTCGACCGGGACCGCCGCGGCTTCGTCCTGGCCGAGGGTGCGGGAGTCCTCGTGCTGGAGCGGGCCGAGCACGCCCGCGCCCGCGGGGCCGCCTCCTACGGGCGGGTGCTCGGCTGGGGGGCGACCACCGACGCCCACCACCCGACCGCGCCCCGTCCGGACGGCGCGGGCGCGGCGGACGCGATGCGCCTGGCGCTGGCGGACGCGGGCCTGGCGCCCCGGGACATCGGCTACGTCAACGCGCACGGCACCGGCACCAGGGCCGGCGACGTGGCGGAGGCGCGGGCCGTCCGCGCGGTCTTCGGCGACGGCGGGCCGCCGGTCAGCTCGGTCAAGGGCGCCATCGGGCACCTGCTGGGCGCGGCCGGCGCGGTGGAGGCGGCGGCGACCGTGCTCGCCCTGCATCACGGCAGCCTGCCGCCGACGGCCAACCTCGACGACCCGGACCCGGAGTGCGCGCTCGACCACGTCCGGGGCGGGCCGCGCGCCGCGGCCCCGGAGGCAGCGGTGTCGAACTCCTTCGCCTTCGGCGGCCACAACGTGAGCCTCGTGTTCGGCCGGTCCGCCACGGCGACCTGACCGCCCCCGCCCCCGCTCCCCTCCGGAAGGACAAGGAGATCGTGACCAGTCCCCCACCCCGGGCCCCCGGACCGGCCGGCCCGGACGAGCCCCCCGCCGACCTGCTGCGCCAGTTCTGGTGGCTGCACGACGCCCGCTGGTACCAGGGGGTCGCGCGCCGGTTCGGCCAGGACGCGGCCAACGAGGTCAACGCCGAGGCGATGCGGTTCGTCGCCCGGCGGATCGCCGCCGCCTACGCGCGGGAGCGGGGGCTGCGTCCCGGGCTCTCCGCCGCCGAACTGGCCGACGCGCTGACCGGCATCTCCCGGCTGATGACCGGGGACGCCGTGGAGGCCGTCAACAAGGTCACCGGCGAGACGACCTGGGAGACGGTCGTCACCCGCAACTTCGCCCTGGAGATGCTGGCGCGGGCCGGCACCCTGGACGGCTACGACTGCCCGTGCCCGCAGATGCGCCAGGGCTGGTTCGAAGGGCTGCGGACCGAGGTCAGCGACCACCGCGAGACGTGCCTGCGCACCGGGGGCACCGCCTGCCGCTTCCGGTCCCGGGCGATGACCGGCGCCGACCGCGCCCGGGCGGAGGAGGCCCCGTGACCGCGCACGGCACCGGCGGCGCGCCCGCCGCCTACGTCACCAGCGCCGTCGAGCAGTTCACCGGGTGGGGCGAGCGCACGGCGCTGCTGCACGGCGAGCGCGCCATGACGTTCCGGGAGCTGCTCTCGCTGGCCCACCGCACGGCCCGCGTCCTGCGGGACAGCGGCCTGGGGCGGGGCGACGGGCTGGTGCTGCTGGCCGCCAACCCGCTGGAGATGACGGCCGTCGGGCTGGCCGCGCACATCCTCGGCGTCCGCTACACGCCGGTGTACGCGGGCGGCGGCGACCGGGTGACCGGGCACATCCTGCGCGACGCCGCCCCGAGCGCCGTCGTCCTCGCCGACGCGGGCCCCGCCGCTCCGGCGCACCGGATGGCGGAGGCCGCGCGCGCGGCCGGGGTGAAGACGCTGTTCGGCCTGGGTCCCGTCGCGGACCCGGAGGTGACGGACCTGTCGGCCGCCGCCGCCGGACAGCCGGACGACCCCGTGCCCGTGGCGGCGCGGGAGGACGACGTCGCCCGGGTGCTGTACACCGGCGGCACCACCGGCCTGCCCAAGGGCGTGGCGTACACCTTCGGCGCGCTGACGGCGGCCGCCGGCGCCTGGGCGGGCGCCGCGCCCCCGCCGGGGCTGCGGTTCCTGGCCATGACGCCGATGGCGCACGCGGCCGGGGCGATCGCCTTCGGCCTGCTGCGCCACGGGGCGAGCGTCGAGCTGTTCGACCGGTTCGACGCCGGGGTGCTGCTGCGGCGGGTCGGGGCGGCGTCCGCCGCCGGGCAACCGGTCACCACGTACCTGTACCCGCCGTACCTGTACCGGGTCCTGGACCACCCGGAGCTGCCGCGGACGGACCTGGCGGGGCTGGCATCCGTCGGTTACGGCAGCGCCCCGATGGCACCGCACCGGCTCGCCGAGGCGGTCCGGCGCCTCGGCCCGAGACTGCGGCAGAGCTACGCGCTGACCGAGGCGATCGCGATCACCGGCCTGGGCCCGGAGGACCACGCGCTGGCCGCCGCGTCCCGGCCGGAGCTGTTCGCCTCCGTCGGGCGCCCGGTGCCCGGAGTGACGGTCCGGGTGACCGGGCCGGACGGGCGGGCCCTGCCGACCGGGGCGGAGGGCGCGGTCGAGGTGTCGGGCCCCACCGTGATGGCGGGCTACTGGAGGCGTCCCGACCTGACCGCGGAGGTGCTGCGGGACGGGTGGCTGCGCACCGGCGACCTGGGGCGGCTGGACGAGGACGGCTACCTCCACCTGACGGGGCGGGAGAAGGACCTCGTCATCGTGGACGGGGTCAACTGCCATCCGCAGGCCGTCGAGCAGGTGCTGGTCACCCACCCCGCCGTGCGGCAGGCCGCCGTCGTCGGCGTCCCGGACGCGCGCACGGGCGAGGCCCTGCTCGCCGTGTGCGCCGCCGGGCCGGACGGGGCGGCGGGCGTCGAGGACGAGCTGCGCGCCCTGGTGCGCGACGCCCTCGGTCCCGCGCACGTGCCGGGCAGGTTCGCGTTCGTGGCGGACATCCCCACGGCGTCCTACGGCAAGCCCGACAAGGCGGCGCTGCGCGCCCGGTTCTCCCCCACGAGCCCGACGACCCCCGGAAGTGACGCATGAGCACCGAGCTGAGAACGTGGCGCCGCCCCGCCGAGCCGCAGGGCCTCGACGGCTGGCTGGAGAGCCTGCGGAACCTGCTGGTCATACCGGAGGACCTGCGCGACGAGTGGGTGGACCGGACCGGTGCGCTCGAACTGCTCCAGTGCGGGCCGGAGATCCTCGACGAGCTGCTGCGAGGCGGCCTGCCGCACGGCGGGGAGCCGGGCGCCGAGCGCTTCGACCGGTTCGACCTGGTCAATCTCGCCCTGTACTCGGGGTCGGGCACCTCCGTCCCGGAGAAGACCATGCGCTACGCCCTGCGCTGGATGCACGCCGACCCGCAGACCCTGTTCCGGCCCCGGCGCTGGGACTGCTCCGTGGCGCTGTCCCCGCCGGCCGGGGACGAGGAGGCGGACCCGGCGCGGATGGAGTGGAGCCTGGCCACGCCGCGTCCGGAGCTGCACGGGGGCTGGACCGAGTCGCTGACCGTGGGGCCGCAGGGGGCGGTCCTCGGGGAGAAGGACATCACCGCCTGCGGCACCACCGGGCTGACCGCCTCCGGGGTCCTGGTGACCTCGGGCGAGCGGCGCGAGATCCGCTCGTCGCGACTGCGGGAGATCGTGACGGCGTTCGGGCCGGACCGCTACCGCTGGGGGCGGATGCCCGAGGAGTTCCAGTGGCGCAAGGACGCGGTGCTCTCCCAGGGGTACGCGCCCTGCATCGCCGTCTGCCTGGAGCTCGCCGAGCGGTGCCGGGCCGCCGGCTTCGAGGCCCGCACCCGGCGCGGCTGGATCATGGGCATGCTCGACCTCGCCCACTCCTGGCTGGAGGTCGTGGACGAGGACGGGCTGGTCAAGACCGTGGACCCGGCCTTCGTCATCCTGGCCGACCACCACGCGGAGGCCCCGCACCCACAGATCGCGGAGGCGTTCACCGGCTCCCTGCTCAACCGCCTGATGCCCACGGAGCACCACGCGAACGAGCCGGTGAACGGGTACCGCCGGGACGGCGTGTTCCGGCACCCCCGCCACCGGACCGACATCCAGCTCTCGGCGGAGCAGCCCGCTCCGGCCGGGACGGGCGGCGCCCGCGACGGCGCCGACGGAGAAGAGAGGAACACCCATGGCCGTACTTCAGGCTGACGAGCAGCTCCAGTCCATTCTCGACCGGCTCGTGACCATGTCCGAGCGGGACTACTACGACCCCTACAAGCTGTTCCAGTGGCCCGACACGCTGCCCGAGGACCAGTACTGGATGTCCCCCGAGCTGATGTCCGTCCACGGCACCGAGGTGGCCGAGTCGTTCACCGAGCGGCAGATGTGGGCGATCAGCAAGTGGGAGAGCGTCAACTTCTACAGCCTGAACGTGGACGGCATCCGTGAGCTGATCACGGAGATCATCGCCCGGATCCACACCAAGGACTTCGCCGTCTCCTCCGAGTACTTCCACCACATGATCGGCGAAGAGAACGAGCACATGTGGTTCTTCGCCACGTTCTGCCTCAAGTACGGGGGGAAGGTCTACCCGGACAAGGGCGTCCAGTTGGAGATGCGGTCCGAGGGCGAGGCGGCGCACTTCCTCGTCTTCGCCCGGCTGCTCCTCTTCGAGGAGATCGTCGACTTCTTCAACAAGAAGATGGGCGAGGACGAGCGGCTGCACCCGACGATCCGGCAGATCAACGCGATCCACCACCAGGACGAGTCCCGGCACGTGGCCTTCGGGCGGCAGATCGTCTCCCTGCTCCACCGGCAGCTCCGCGAGAAGCTCGGCACCGAGGAGCTGGCCGAGCTGGAGCTGTACCTCAAGCGGTACCTGCGCAAGTCCGTGGACGGCCTGGTGAACCCGCACGCCTTCCGGGACGCGGGCATCCCCGACCCGTACCGGGTGCGCAACCAGGTGCTGGCCGACCCGGCGTTCCACGAGCTGGAGCGCAGGATGCTCAAGCGCTCGATGAGCTTCCTGGTGAGCGAGGGCATCTTCACCGACGACACGCTGCCGCGGTCATGAGCGGGGTCGACGGGAAGGCCACCGCGTCGAGCGGGGTCGACGCGGTGGTCCGGTACCTGCTGAGCAAGCGGCCGGACCTGACCTCCATCGACCCGGACCTCGACCTGGTCGAGAACCGGATCCTCGACTCGCTCGGTTTCGTGAACTTCCTCTATGTGCTGGAGGAGCAGACCGGCGAGGAGATCCTGATGGAGGAAGTCAAGCCATCCGATTTCCGCACGATCAATGCCATTCGAAGGAGGTTCTTCCATGAGCCCGAGCAGACCGGGTCCTGAGGCGGGTCGCACGGCCTCGACCCGGGGCGGTCTCGCCACGCTGGGGCCCGAGGCGCTCCGGCTGCGGGCCGCGCTCGACGGGGTGTTCACCGGCTGGGCGGCCGAGGTCGGCGCACCCGCGGTCCAGTACCCGCCGCTGATGCGGGTCGAGGACCTGCACCGGCTCGACTACTTCCAGAACTTCCCGCACCTGGCGATCCTGGGCGCGGCGCTGACGGAACAGGCCGCGCCCGAGTACGCGACCGGGGAGCCGAGGCAGCCCGCCGTGCCGGCCGGTCACCTCACCGAGGCCGCGTACGCGCTGCCCTCGGCCGCCTGCTACAACGTCTACCTCGACGTGGCGGGCGTCGAGCTGGCGGACGGCCCGCACAAGGTGACCACCGTCGCCACCTGCTTCCGGCGCGAGACCCACTACGACGGCCTGCGCCGGCTGCTGGGCTTCAGCATGCGGGAGATCGTCTGCGTCGGTGAGCGCGACGCGGTGCTCGACCACCTCCAGGTGTTCCGCAAGAAGGTGTCGGGCTTCCTGGCCGACCTCGGGCTCCCGGTCGACATCCAGGCCGCCTCCGACCCGTTCTTCGACGCGAGCGCGGGACGCGCCCTGATGGCCCAGCTCTTCCCGGTGAAAGAGGAGTTCGTCTTCGACGGGGCGCTGGCCATCGGCTCGCTCAACTTCCACCGCAACTTCTTCGGCGAGCGCTGCGAGATCCGCACCGCGAACGGCGAGCCGGCGTTCACCGGTTGCGTGGCCTTCGGCCTGGAGCGCTGGATCAGCGCGCTCACCTCGCACTTCG
This sequence comes from Streptomyces capparidis, assembly GCF_054782095.1. Lineage (NCBI taxonomy): Bacteria > Bacillati > Actinomycetota > Actinomycetes > Kitasatosporales > Streptomycetaceae > Streptomyces > Streptomyces capparidis. The sequence continues at coordinate 20,938 of NZ_BAAGTD010000048.1, forward strand.
GCACCGGCGAGGCCGAGCTGGCCGACCGGGTGCAGGCGGTCGGCCGGCAGTGACCCGCACCGCGGCGGACCCGGCGCCGGCGGCGGACCCCCGGGCGGGTCCCGCCGCCGTCCTCGGGGCGGGGCCGGGGCCGGTCCCGGGCCCCGCGGCGCACGTGCCCGCCGGGCCCGGGGCCGTCCACGCGTGGTGGGCCGACGGCCGCGGGCTGCCGGCCGCCGCGGTGGCGGAGCTCGCCGCCGGGCTGCCCGAGCCGGAGCGCGGGCGGTACGACGGCGTGTCCGACCCGCTGGGCCGGGCCGAGTTCGCCCTCGCCCGGTCCGTGCTACGCCGCGCGCTGGGCCGGGTGCTCGGCTGCCCGCCCGCCCGTGTCCGCCTCACCGCGGAACCCTCCGGGCGGCCCCGGGTGGAGGGCGAGCCGGGCGTGGACGTGAGCATCGCGCACACCGCGGGGCTGGTCGTCGTCGCCGTGGGCACCGGGCTGGCCCCCGGCACCCGCGTCGGTGTGGACGTCGAGCGGGTCCGTCCCGTCCCCCGGGCCGGTGAGCTGGCCCGCCGTCTGTTCTCGGCCGCCGAACGCGCCCGCCTGGACACGGTCGCCGGCCCGGCCGCCGACCGGGCGTGGCTGGAGATCTGGACCAGGCGGGAGGCGTACGCGAAGGCCCTGGGCACCGGGGTGCGCGCCGTCGCCGACGCTCCCGAGCAGCACACCGGCCACGCCTGGCACCCGCTCCGGCTGCCGGACGGGTTCACCGGCGGCCTGGTGGTCGTGCCTCCGGCCGGGCCGGCCGGCCCCTCCCCCGTTCCCCCACCCCCATCCCCCAACCAAGGAGCACTTCCATGACTGTCGAGAACGCCGCGCAGCTCGCCGTGACCGCGGTGGGCGGCCCCACCGTGGTCATCGACCTGGGCGGGCTGCGGTTCGTGACCGACCCGACGTTCGACACCGCCGACTCCGCCTACGAGCTGGGCCCGGTGGCCCTCCGCAAGCTGGCGGACCCGGCGCTCACCCCGGAGCAGGTCGGGCCGGTCGCGGCCGTGCTGCTGTCGCACGACCAGCACCCCGACAACCTCGACACGGCCGGGCGGGCCTTCCTCGCGAGCGCTCCGCTGGTGCTCACCACCGAGCAGGCCGCCGAGCGCGTCGGCGGCACCGGGCTCGCCCCGTGGGCCGAGCACGAGCTGGAGCGGCCGGACGGCGGCCGGGTGCGGGTCACCGCGGTCCCGGCGCAGCACGGACCGGCCGGCACCGAGCCGATGCTCGGCCCGGTCACCGGGTTCCTGCTGACCGGTGAGGGCCTGCCGACGGTGTACGTCAGCGGCGACAACGTCTCCCTGGACCCGGTGCGGGCCCTCGCGGAGCGCCTCGGCGGGGGCGGCGTGGACCTGGCGGTGCTGCACGTGGGTGCCGCGCAGTTGCCTCCGTTCGGTCCCACGCTGCTGTCCATGACCGCGGAGCAGGCGGTGGAGGCGGCCGGGCTGCTCGGTGCCCGCAAGGTGCTCACCGTGCACAACGACGGCTGGGCGCACTTCACCGAGGGGCAGGACGCCGTGGCCGCGGCGTTCGCCGCGAACGGCGGTGCGGAGCAACTGGTGGCGGCGGGTGCGGGCAGCAGCGTCGCCCTCTGAGGGAGGGGCCGGGCCGGCGCCGCGCCACGCCGGACGTCCGCCGACCCGGCCCGTCCGGGGAGCCGGGGCGGCGGACGTCCGCGCGCGCGGGTCAGGCGCCCATCGCGTGGTGTCCCCCGTCGACGTGGACGATCTCGCCCGTGGTGGCGGGGAACCAGTCGGACAGCAGCGCGACGCAGGCCCGTGCGGTGGCGTCGGTGTCGGTGACGTCCCAGCCGAGGGGAGCCTTGGCCGCCCAGTCCTCCTGGGTCCGGGCGAGCCCGGGGATGGCCTTGCCCGCGGTGGTGCGCAGCGGTCCCGCGGCCACCAGGTTGGCGCGGATGCCGCGCGGCCCCAGGTCCCGTGCCAGATAGCGGTTGACGGACTCCAGGGCGGCCTTGGCCACGCCCATCCAGTCGTAGGAGGGCCACGCCCTGGTGGCGTCGAAGGTCAGGCCGACGATCGAGCCGCCGCCGGGCATGAGGGGCGACAGGGAGGTGGCGAGCGCCTGGTAGGAGTAGGCGGAGGTGTGGACCGCGGTGGCCACGTCCGCCCAGGGCGCGGTGAGGAACCCGCCGAGGCAGCTCGGCGGGGCGAAGGCGATGGAGTGCAGCACCCCGTCGACGCCGTCGAGGTGCTCGCCCACCGCCTCCGGGAGCCGCTCCAGGGCCGTCGGGTCGGTCACGTCCAGCTCCACCACCGGCGGCCGCTCGGGCAGGCGGCGGGCGACCAGCTCGACCAGGGACAGCCGGCCGTAGCCGGTGAGCACGATCCGGGCGCCCTGCTCCTGGGCGAGCCGGGCCACGGCGAACGCGATCGACCGATCGGTGATCACGCCGGTGACCACGATGCGCTTGCCGGCGAGCAGTCCCGCGCCCGGGGTGCCCGGTACGGCCTGGGCGGCCGGTGACGTGGTGGTGGTCATGTCCTCAGTGCCCCATTCCCAGGCCGCCGTCGACCGGTATGACCGCTCCCGTGACGTAGCCGGCCCGCTCACCGGCGAGCCAGGCGACCGCGGCGGCCACCTCCCCGGCGCTGCCCGCCCGGCCCGCCGGGATCTCCTTCAGATGCGCGGACCTGCGGGTCTCGGGCAGGGCCGCGGCCATGTCGGTCTCGATCAGGCCGGGCGCCACCACGTTCACGGTGACGCCGGCCGTGGCGCACTCGCGGGCCAGGGAGCGCGCCATGCCGACCATGCCGGCCTTGCTCGCGGCGTAGTTCACCTGGCCCGCGTTGCCCCGCAGTCCGGCGACGGACGACACGAAGACGATGCGCCCCCACCGGCCCCTGAGCATTCCGGGCAGGGCCCGCCTGGCACAGCGCCAGCCACCGGTGAGATTCGTGTCGAGGACGCGGGAGAAATGCTCCTCCCGCATGCGGAGCATCGGCCGGTCGTCGGTGATTCCCGCATTGGAGACGAGAATTTCGACCGGGCCGAGCTCCGCCTCGGCGGCCGCGAAGGCGGCATCGACGCTCTCCGGTTCGGAGACATCGCACCGGACGGCGAGGAATTTCCCGTCCGGTGGATCTCCGCGATGGGTCACGGCAACCCGGTCGCCTTGTCCGAGAAACTCCTCGGCGATGGCGAGCCCGATCCCCCTGTTTCCCCCGGTGACCAGCACTGTGCGTGGCAAGGAAATGCTCCGTGTGTGATCGGTTCCGCTGTTCCGTCCCGGCCGGGAATTCAGCCCTGCACGGTGGTGCTCTGGAATTCCTTCATGTAGTAGGTGCCGTTCACCAGCACCGCGGTCCAGGAGACGATGATGCGCTGGCCGATGGGCACCTGCGCCGGGTCGGTGTAGGTGTCACCGGGCTTGAGCAGGCCGCCGAGCCCGTCGACCACGGCCGTGGTGCTGGACAGGCAGCGCACGCTGAGCGGCGTGCCGATCATCCGGGTGCCCTTGAGCGGACCGGCGAAGGCCCCCTTGTAGAACTGCGTGATCGCGTCCCTGCTGGTGAGATACGCGCCATTGCTCGGAATCATGTGCCCGTCCGTCGTGAACTGGGCGGCGACACCGTGCGCGTCGCCTCTGTTCCACGCGTCGAACAGTCTGTGCGGCACGTCGGTAATGGCGCTCTGCGTGGGCGAACAGGTCGGAGTCGTCGTGGTGGCGCTCTGTTCCGAGACGGCGCTCGCCACTGTGCTGGTGCCGGCCAGAAGCGTCAGGGCGGCAGCGGCCATGAGGATACTGCGGGTACGATTCACGAAAATTCCCCCGTGGTCCTGTGAGCAAGATCGTGCGTGTAGTCTAGAGGCGCCGAGGGGGGCTGTAAAGCTTTCGGCCCGATACCCTTCCCGGTTTTCCGGGAGGGGTATCGGGCCGGGAAATGCATGGGATTCGGAACTCAGCTTTCCGTTTGTTTTTTGTTCACCCGTTCCACGCGCACGGGCACCCCGTTGAAGACGGCCGTCCCCGACAGCGGGTCGACGACCGCGCTGTCGGTGAGCGCGTTGACGCTCGCGCCCGGTTCCGCGGCCGCGTGCCGCAGCCGGGTGCCCTCGCGGCCGTGCCCCCAGCCGTAGGGCATGCTCACCACGCCGGGGCGGAGCCGGTCGGTGGGCTCGGCCGGCACCACCACCTCGCCGGCGCCGGTGCTGACCCGCACCTCGTCGCCCGCGGCGACCCCGAGGCGCCGGGCGTCCTCCTCGCTGATCTCCAGGGTGCACCGGCTGGTTCCGCCGGAGAGCGACGCGATGTTGTGGGACCAACTGTTGACGGCCTTCGGCTGGCGGCGGGAGAGCAGCACCAGGCCGCCGTCGCCGAGGTCGCGCATCCGGGCGGCGAGGCGGGGCAGGTCCGCGGTGATCGCGGCCGGGCACAGCTCCACCAGCCCGGAGGCGGTCATCACCACCTCCCGGCGCCGCGGCCGCAGCGGCCCGAGGTCGACCCCGTTCGGGGTCCGCTTCAGCCGGGCCAGGTTCAGGCCGTCCGGGCGTGCCCCGAACAGGTCGCCCGAGGGGCCGAGCCGGAGCATCAGGTCCAGTCTGCGCTCCAGGGCGCCGTCACCGGTCAGTTCGCGCTTCAGCGCCTCCGGCGAGCGCTTCGCCAGCGGGGAGCCGGGGCGGCCGCGGGCGGCGCGCAGGGTCAGGTCGATCAGCGCCTCGTCCACGCTCTCCGGGTCCCCGCCGGGTCCCTTGCCGGACGCGATCAGGACCAGCCGGGCGAGGATCTCCGCCTCGCTGGGCCGCCCCGGCTCCAGGGGGCGCAGCGGCGGCGAGAAGCGCGCGTTGCGGCGCACCGAGCGGGTGGCCAGGACCACGTCGTAGTGCGGCGACTGCAACGGGGTCGGCGGCGGCAGGATCACCGACGCGTGGCGCGTGGTCTCGTTCAGGTAGGGGTCGACGCAGACCATGAAGTCCAGGCCGGGCAGGGCCCGGTCGAGCCGCTCGCCCTGCGGCGCGGCGAGGACCAGGTTCCCCGCGATGCACAGCAGGGCCCGCACCTGCCCCTCGCCGGGCGTCTCGATCTCGTCCACGAGGGTGGCGGTGGGCAGTTCGCCGTTGACCTCAGGGAGCCCGCGGACCCGGCTGTGCCGGCGTCCGGTGCGGAACGGCTCGGCGGGGCGGCGCGTCGCGTGCGGCGCCTCGCCGAACAGCACCCCGCCGGGGCGGTCGAAGTTGCCGGTGACGATGTTCACCACGTCCACCAGCCAACTGGTGAGCGTGCCGAACTCGGTGGTGCAGGTGCCGAGCCGCCCGTAGACGGCGGCCGTGGGCGCCGCGGCCAGGTCGCGGGCGAGCCGGCGCACGGTGTCCGCCGGGACGCCGCAGGCGGGGGCGACCTCGTCGGCGCCGAAACCTTTCACCAGGTCGGCGAGGTCACCGAAGCCGGCGAAGCCCTCGCCGGGATCGACGGCCAGCCCCTCGTCCAGGAGGGTGTGGACGATGCCCAGCAGGAGCAGGGCGTCGGTTCCCGGCCGGACGGCGACGTGCTCGTCGGCGAGGTCGGCGGTGCGGGTGCGCCGCGGGTCCACGACGACCAGGCGCCCGCCCCTGGCCCGCAGGGCCCGCAGCCGCCCCGGCAGGTCGGCGACGGTCCACAGGCTGCCGTTGGTCTCCGACGGGTTGGCGCCGAGCACGAGCAGATGGTGGGTGCGGTCGATGTCCGGCAGCGGGAAGGCGAGCGGGTCCCCGTACATCCAGCCGCAGGCGACGCTCTTGGGCATGGTGTCGAGCGTGGTGGACGAGTAGATGTTCCGGGTGCCGAGCCGCTCCCTGAGCACCAGCATGTACAGCGGGAGAGCGAGGGTGTGGATGACGGGATTGCCCATGTAGAGGGCCACCGCGTCACGGCCGTACCGGTCCGTCACGGCCCGCAGCCCCCGGTCCACGGCCTCGAACGCCTCCGCCCACTCCACCTGCTCGAAGCCGCCGCCGGGCCGGCGCACCAGGGGCGCGGTCAGACGGTCGGGATCGCCGTCGAACCGGCCCAGCGAGGCGCCCTTCGGGCAGAGGTACCCGTGGCTGAAGACGTCGTCCGGATTGCCGCGCACACGGGTGACGCGCTCGTCCGACAGCGTGACGCTCAGGCCGCACGTCGCCTCGCACAACGGGCACACGCGCGTCGCCGTTCGATCCAATGCCGCCCCCGTACAACTGATCGACTGCGCGCAGTGTAGCCAAGACGCGTGAACCCGCCGCCCGACTTCGGCGAGAAGCCCGGCCGTTGCGGCGGAGCCCGCCGCTCCGCGCGGCGTCCGCGGTCGTCCCGCCTCAACGGCCCGCCGCGGAGGGGGGCGGCCGACGGTCCGCGGGCAGCGCGCAGGCCGGTGTGCCGCCCGGCATCCGCTCGCGGTTGTTCGCGACGAGCCGGTAGACACCGTGGGCGAGCGGGCGCACGGGCGGCAGCGCCAGCAGCCCGCCCAGGACCGCCCACCCGCGGCCGGAGCTCATCAGCAGCGCGGCGACGGCCCGCGCGCCACCGCGCACCGCGCCACCCGGGGCGACCCACAGCAGTTCGTACTCGGCCCGCCGCCGGGTGACGCCGAGCGCGTCCAGATCCGCGAACTGCCACGGGATGATCTCGCACCGGGGACGCAGACGCCGCTCGGCGAACCTCGCGGCGGAGGTGCAGAACGCGCAGTCCCCGTCATAAACGAGCACGGGTCGCTTCGACATCCCGCCATCATGCCCCGCCCACCCCTGCCCGGAGGAGGAGCCCCCGCCGAACCGGACCCGGTGCGCCGGTCACGGCACAGCCCGGCAGAGCCCGCCCCGCCGCAGTGGGAGGGGTTCATCGGACGGGGGTGCCGGCGAGATGGTGTTTCGGGCAGAGAGGCTTCAACGCCGTGCATAGCGAGAAATGATCAGGGACACATGCCTTGCGCTCACTCGTTCGGCAAGGAACTCGTCAAGAAGGTCGAACAGTGCTTCAACGGCTTTGGCCTCGTCCTTGTGCCCGGCCGGGGGCGGAGCGGGTGGCAAACCGACCGCCGCGAGCACCAGAGAGGACCACGTCGCGTTCGCCTCTCGCCCGGCCTTCATGGCCAGCCATTCCGGAAAACCGGCCAGCAGGCCCCATTCATTCCCGGCGTCGCAGCCGGTCACAAACGCCACATACTCTTTGTATGTCCCGTCCAATCCGTACGCCGATGGGCGTTTACGAATCTCCGAGAAAAGCCTGCGGTAATCCACTGCCCCTCCGCAAACAATCATGGAGCCGGATCGAAGCGCAAGTATTCGCCCCACTCCCAGCGGCGGCGATACTCCTCAACCGGCTCCCCGTACCGCCCTGTCCACGCATCGTATACCCTGCCGTCCTTGACGACGACATCGTGGTGCCCCCAGAAAGTGTCCTGATCCCGGTACTTGCCGAGCAGGGGAGCGCCCGCCGAATCGGTGATGCGCATCCGTTCCCCTCCGATTCTGGCTTGGATGTCCCGCGCCACGGCTTCGCATCCACTGCTGCCGGGTATGGTGCCGGTGGGTCGTGGTTGCCAGTCATCCCCGAGATCGGCGTAGTCCGGGGCGAGACCAAGGGGATCCGTCCGAGTGTGGGGGTTGTGGACGTAGGAGGATGGATTCGGCGCGGTGGCCAGGCCGAGAGGGTCGCGGCTGATGTACTGCGCTGTTTCCGGATCGTAATAGCGGCGGAAGTTGTAGCAGAGGCCGGATTCCTGGTCGAAGTACTGCCCCGGGAAGCGCAGCGGAGTGTAGGCGGTACTTCGAGAAGGCCATGCAGTGGCACCCCAGAGTGTGGTACGGGTCCGCCACACCACATCACCCGACTCACGGACCAGCTCCCGAGGACTCCCGGCGAGATCCGTGACGATTTGCGAAGAACCGTTCGTCGACATCCTGTTGAGGTGCCTGCGTGGCGCTCAGACGCTCGGTCTGGGCGATGGGATTCAGGCCGTTGTGGTCCCAGGTGAGCGTAACGGAGCTCCGAAGCTCGGCGGATGTGGATGTCTGCTCGGCGAGCGTGGTGCCGTCCCAGGCGAAAAGCACCTCCTCGAGGAAGGACGCGTCGGCGGCCGTTCTCCGTTTGGCCGTACGGCGGCCAAGAGCATCGTAGAGATACTCCCAGCGAGTGCCGTCAGGGGTGTTGACCGAAGTGAGGCGGTCTTCGGCGTCCCATGTGTATCGCCACGTCTCGGATTTGCGTACGACAGCAACAACCGCGCATGTCTCCGGCCCGGGAGACTCGCCAACGCAGACGGACGTCACCGAGTTCCACCGTCCGTGTGGGGTCCTTCTCCGCGGATCAGCAATGTGCGTCCGGGTATGTGGCTCGCCGGTCGGCTCGCTGAGCCGCGATGGCTGTGATCTGCGTGGGTGTTCCCGGGTGACACGGACGCCCGGCCCCAGCGGGAGCAGACGGACGCGAGTCGCCCCCGCGGGACGCCGGTGGGGCCTCACGCCCGCCGGCCCGCCGCGGGCGGTGGGTTCGTGTCGGTTAGGATTCGCGGCGGTATCGCGTGTCGGTCACCGGTCGGGTGAGGCATGGAGGTGCCGGGAGATGCCTTCGGAGGCATTCCTTGTCGGTTGAGTTGAATCACACGATCGTCCATGCCCGGGACAACCGGGAGTCCGCCGAGTTCTTCGCCGAGCTGCTGGGGCTGGAGATCAGCGGCGAGTGGGGGCCGTTCGTCGCGGTCGGTCTGAGCAACGGTGTCACGCTGGACTTCGCCACGATCCCGGAGGACAGGATCACCCCGCAGCACTACGCGTTCCTGGTCTCCGAGGAGGAGTTCGACGCCGCGTACGCGCGGATCAGGCAGCGCGGCATCGAGCACTGGGCCGACCCGCAGCGGCAGCGGCCCGGCGCGGTCAACCGCAACGACGGTGGTCGCGGGGTGTACTTCCTGGACCCGGCGGGCCACTACCTGGAGCTCATCACGGTGCCCTACGGTGGTTGGCCCTCCTCCTGAGGGCCGGTGCCGCGGCTCGGGTGGGGTGAGCCCATACCACGCAGCCGCATCAATACCTCGTCATCTCTTCAGGTTTTCGCTCTTTCGGGGGTTTGTCCGGTGTGAGTCGATCCGCCCGCGTCACCCTGTGGGGGACCGACGCGGCGCCGGTGACACCGGCAGGCAGCACGGGAGGGCGACGCATGAGCGTGACGGGCGGTGGGGACGGTGGTCCGCAGCAGCGGGCGGTGCTGCTGGCGGCGGGGCTGGCGGACATCGCGCTGAGCGGCCTCGGCAGCGCGGTCGGGCGGGCGCGGGATCTGCTGCGCCGCTCGGACGGGGCCGGTCTGGCGGCCGAAGCGGAGCGGGACCTCGAGGCGCGCGGGCGGCTGCTGCTGGACCGGTACGCCTCCGTCCCGCCGGCCCACCTGGAGGTGCTGGCCCGCCACGCCGCGGCCCGGCGGGCGTCTGAAGGCGATGCCTGACCGGGACGAGGCCGCCGCGCTCAAGGCCCGCGTCGACCGGGAGCTGGCCCGGTTCCTGGCGCAGGAGGCGCAGCACCTGCGGCAGATCGATCCCGATCTGGAGCCGGTGGCCGACCAGTTGTGCGCCGCGGCCGCGCACGGCAAGCGGCTGCGGGCGGCGTTCTGCTACTGGGGCTGGCGGGCGGCGGGCCAGCCGGACAGCGACGCGCTGGTGCGCGCGGCGGCGTCCATGGAGCTGGTGCACGCCGCCGCGGTGGTCCACGACGACATCATCGACGGCAGTCCCGTCCGGCACGGGCTGCCCACCGCCCATGTGGCGCTGCGCACCGTACTGCCGGCGCGCCGGCAGCCCGCCACCGCGGCGCGGGCCCTGGCGATGCTGGTCGGCGACCTGCTGATGGCGCTGGCCGGCGGGCTGTTCACCAGCAGCGGGCTGCCCGCTGCCTATCTCGCGCGGGCACGCCCCCTGTGGACGGTCCTGGCCCGGGAGCTGATCGCCGGGGAGTGCCTGGAGATCCTGCGCACAGGGGCGCCGCCGCACACCGCCGCCGCCCTGAAGGTCATCAGGTACAAGACCGCCAAGTACACCGTGGAGCACCCCCTGCTCATCGGGGGCACCCTGGCCGGCGCCGCCCCCGGGCTGCGCGCGGTGTACTCCCGGTACGGGCTGCCGCTCGGCGAGGCGTTCCAGCTCCGTGACGACCTGCTGGGCCTGTTCGGCGACCCGGCCCGCACCGGCAAGGCCGACCTGGACGACCTACGCTGCCGCCGCCCCACCGCCCTGCTCGCCGAGACCTGGCACGCCGCCGGCCCGGCCGCACGGGAGGAGCTGCGCCGTCTGCTCACCCTGCGGCGCGTCGAGCGGCGGGACCTGGACCGGATGCGCGAGCTGATGCACGACGCCGGAGCCCCGGCCCGCGTCGAGCGGATGATCGCGGACCGGGTCCGGCAGGCCACCGCCGCGCTCTGCGAGGCGCGACTGCCCGCCCCGGCGGAGCACGCCCTGACCGGCCTGGCCCGCGTCGCCACCGTCCGCGAGCAATGACCGAAGGAGCCGCTGGTGACCTACACCGACACCGCCATGGACGCGCTGCGGCAGGACGGCGACGAGCTCGCCGACGCGACCGTGGCCGCGCTGTTCGAGCGAGGGCAGGTCGGTGCGTACAACACGCTGATGCGCCACTTCTCCACCGCGGGGCAGCAGCTTCCCGAGGGTCTCCCCGAGGTGGCCCGCGCCTATCTGCGGGCGACCGCCGCGCCGCCCGACTGGGTCGACTGGGACCAGATGGAGAAGGCGCGGCTGTTCTTCATCGACAACAACGTGCACATCTCCACCGCGCTGTCCTTCGCCGCCATGCCCGCCTGCTACGTCGTCCCGCACGTCGCCCGGCTGCTGTCGGCCACCCACTCGCTGGACTACCCCGCCAGGCGCATGGCCGAGACCGGCCAGTTCACCGTCCACCTCATGCAGCCGGACGCCTTCGAGTCCGGCAGCCGGTTCCTCCCGGCCGTGCAGAAGGTGCGGCTGCTGCACGCCGCCGTCCGCCACCACCTGCGGCGCGAGGACCGCTGGGACACCGCCGCGCTGGGCACGCCGATCTGCCAGGAGGACATGATCGGCGGGCAGATGCTCTTCTCCCTGCTGGTGCTCGACTCCCTGCACCGGCTGAACATCCACATCAGCACCGAGGGGGCGGAGGCCTACTTCTACGCCTGGCGGGTGGTGGGCGCGATGCTCGGCGTGGACCAGGAGCACGCCCCCGCCGACCTGCACGCCGGCCGCGCCTTCCTGGACCTGTACCTGACCCGCCACATGGGGCCGAGCGAGGAGGGCGTCCATCTGACGCGCGGGCTCATCCGCCTCTACGAGGACGTGGTGCCGGGCACGCTCCTGGACCCGGTGGTCCCCGCCCTGATCCGCCACCTCGTCGGCGACACCTGCGCCGACTGGCTCGATGTGCCCCGCACCGCCTTCGACACCCTCGTCAAGGCCGTGCCCGCCCTGCTCGGCGTCCTGGAGAGCATCGAGGACAGCTCCCCCCTGGGCGCCTGGGCCCTGGACCGTCTGGGGCACCTCACCACGATCTTCGAGCTCAGCTCCCTCACCCGCGGCCGGGTCATGCACTACGCCGTCCCCGAACACCTCAAGAAGGACTTCGGCGTCCCCACCACCGTCCCCCCGGCCCGGCGCTGGACCCCGCCCGCCCCCACCGTGGGCGCTCCCTGAGCCGGGCGTCCCCTCACCGGATCGCCCGCGGCACCCGCTCGTCGATGAGACCGGCGTCCGCCAGGTCGGTCCACAGGCCGTCGGGCACCCGCGCGCCGAACGCGGCCAGGTTGCGCCGCACCTCCTCGGCGGTGCGCATGCCGACCACGATGCCGGCGACCGCCGGGTGCCGGAGCGGGAAGGCCATGGCGGCCTCGGGCAGCGTCACGCCGTGGGCCTCGCACACGTCGGCGACGCGGTGCGCGCGCCGCAGCACCTCCTCGGAAGCGGGCCGGTAGTCGAACCGCGCGTCGGGGGCGGGACGCGGGGTGGCGAGGAGACCGGAGTTGAAGACGGAGGCCGCGAGCACCGACACGCCCCGTTCGGTGCAGGCGGGCAGCAGGTCGTCGAGGGCGGAGTGCTCCAGCAGGGTGTAGTGGCCGGAGAGCATGACCGCGTCCACGTCGGTCTCCCGGACGAGCCGGGTCAGCATGCCGGAGTGGTACATGCCCGCGCCGACGGCGCCGACGACGCCCTCCGCCCGCAGCTCGGCCAGCGCCGGGTAGCCGTCGCGCAGCGCGGTCTCGAAGTGCTCCTCGGCGTCGTGCAGGAAGAGCAGGTCGACGCGGTCCACCCCCATGCGGGCGAGGGAGTCCTCCACGCTGCGCCGGACACCGTCGCGGGAGAAGTCCCACACCCGCCGGTGGGTGGCGGGCACCTGGAAGGAGTCGTCGGTGCGGCCGGCCGGGTCCTGGGGCACCAGCAGCCGGCCCACCTTGGTGGACAGGACGTACTCCGCGCGCGGCGACCGGCGCAGGAACTCGCCGATCCGGCGCTCGGAGTGCCCGATCCCGTAGTGCGGGGAGGTGTCGAAGTAGCGGACGCCGCCCTCCCACGCCGCGGCCAGCGCCTCGCCGGCCGCGGCGTCGTCCGGCGGCGCGAACAGCCCGCCCAGCGGTCCGCCGCCGAAACCCAGTTCCGTGACCCGCACCGAACTGCGCCCGAGCCGCTTGCTCCGCATGCCCTGTCCTTTCGCCGGCCGTGCCTGCTGACGGCACCCAGCTCACCGCCAGGACGCGGAGCGGGCAAAGGATGTAGCGCAGCGCTTAAGGGTCTGTAGCGCAGCGCTTAAGGGTCGGTGTTCGTGGCGGGAGCGCGCCCGTGGCGCCCGGCCCGCGGCGCCGCTTGGGCGACGGCGCCGGCCCGGCGGTCGGGGGAGAGCGTCGGACGCGCGCGGCGGGTCACGTCCGCCAGGTGCCCTCCGCGTCGAGGTGGACCCGTCGGCGCCCGACGAGCGGCAGTACCCCGAGGGCGCCCTGGACCGACAGGCCCGCGCGGAGTACCGCGTGGAGCCGGGTCTCGCCCGTGCCGGCCGGCACCCCGACGAGGAGGCGCAGCTCGCGGTCCACGTGCAGCGGCTCCTGCCCGACCTGGGTGAAGTCCCACCGGGCCGCGCTGAAGCCCTGCCCGGAGCTGGTCACCTTGGGGTAGAACACGTCCTGCCGGGTGCTGCGCTCCGCGGTGGCCTCCGGCCCCACCGGGACGGCGGCGATCTGGAAGGCCAGCCCGCCGCCGAAGGTGGTGGTGACCCGGACCGGGTGGGCGGCGACCTCGTCCCTGGGGCTGAGGTCGAGGACGGTGCCGTCGCAGCCGGAGAGGTCCACCAGGAGGCTGACCCAGCGCAGCCTGCACTCCGGGTGCCGGTGGGCGACGCACCGCAGGGGGAGGTCGACGGCGGTGCCCGGGGAGGTGCCGAGTTCGTGCCGGACGGCGGGGCCGGCGCGCAGACCGAACCGGTTCTCCCTGGCCAGCAGGCGGGTGCGGGTGTCGAACGAGACGGGTTCCGCCCGTTCCTCCAGCGCCGCCTCGTCGATCTCCATGGGGAAGTCGGCCTCCCCGGGGAGTCCGGTCTCCGCGGGGAGCGCCTGACCCGGCCCGCCGGGGGCGCGCCGCTGCTCGTCCGCTTTCGCTTCCTCCGCCATGTTCATCTCCAGTCGCCCACGTTGACGAACGCGCCCCAGTGGTAGAAGTGCCGCCGGTGCGGCGCCGGCCCCGCCGCCTCGCGGGCCGCGTGATGAAGCGAGTCCGCGCATCCCAGGCCGCGGGCCAGCGCCGTGTGGAAGGCGGTCAGCAGCGCGGCCGCGGAGGCGTCGGCGACCTTCCACTGGCTGACCAGGACCGACCCGCCGCCGGCGAGCAGCAGCGCGCGGGGCAGCCCCACCGGTTCGTCGCCCGGCCGGTGCTCGTTGACGCCGGTCTCGCAGCCGCTGAGCACCACCAGGCCCGCCGCGACCCGGCGGCCGAGGAGGTCGGAGGCGCGGATGACCCCGTCGGACATCTCCATGCCGCGTTCGAAGCCGTCGCCGGTGGACAGGCGCCCGTGCCCGGCCAGATGGACGAGCGCGCGGGAGGCGAGCGCGTCGAGGACACGCGCCCCGGTCACCTCGGCCCCGAGCCGGGCCTCGACCGACAGCAGGCGCGCCACCGTGCGGCCCTCCGCCGCGGAGCCCGGGAGGTTGCCGAGGGAGTCCGCGAACACGGCCGCGGCCCCGGCTCGCGCGGCCGGTCCGCGGCTCCCGCGCCCGAACAGCTCCAGCAGGACGGCGCTGCTCGGGCTGTAGCACACGGGGTTGCGCAGCAGCAGCGGTTCGCCCGCCACGGGCAGGGTGTGCAGGGGCAGGTCGTGCAGGACGCCGTGCGGGACCAGGTGGACGACGTCACCGGGCGCGGCCCATTCGGCCAGGGGGGCGACGAGCGGGGCGAAGGAGTGCCAGTCCCGCTCCCCGCCGTCGGCGCGGTCCTGCAACTCCCGCACCCCGCCCGCGCGGCGGAAGTGCTCGGCGGCGAAACGGGAGAGCTTGGCGTGGTCGAGGCCGACGGCGGCCACGCGGGGGGCGTCCCAGTCGGCGCGCAGCCCGAACAGCAGGGTCTCCCGCGGGGTGCACCGGTACTCGGCCACCACCACGCGCCGTCCGGCCGCGGCCCGCTCCTCCCCGCGCAGGGCCGCGCGCAGGTGTGCGTAGGACGGCGGCTCGGCCGTCCTGGCCTGCGCGTAGCCGTCCAGGGAGCCGTCCCGCATGGCGGCGAGGAGGGCGTCGATCTCCTGCCGCAGGGCGAGTTCCTCGGCGTCGGTCGCGGCCGGGCGCCGCTGCAACGCGCGTTCGCGGGCGAGGTGCGGGCTGTCGCGCAGCACGGAGTCCGCCGGGGTGAGGGCGGCCAGCCCGTCGAGGAGGGCGCGCGCCTTGGCCCGCTCCAGCCAGCGCAGGGCCTGTGCCGCGTCGCCCCTGCGGTGCCAGTGCAGTTCGAAGCCCAGGCGGTGGACCTCGAAGGCGGCGTGCCCGGAGGCGATGCGCGCCACCTCGGAGCGCAGCGGGCCGGTGTCCGCGGTGGCGGAGGCGGCGCGCAGGCGGTCGATCTCCGCCGCCGCGGCGGTGAGCAGGGTGTCGGCGCGCGTCCACCGCCGGTCGCGCTCCCCCGGGTCCGGGCAGCGGTCGCCCGCCTCCAGGGCGCACATGCCCCGGTGGAACAGGGTGCGCCAGATCTCCCCGCGCAGGCCCGCGGTGATGAGCAGCTCCTGTGCCCGCGCCAGCCGGCTGTCGGCCTCGTCGTACAGGTGCGGTCCCGCCTCGCGGGCCGCCTGCGCCAGCGCCAGGGCCTGGTAGGACAGGGTGAAGGCCAACTGGGGGCCGAGGCCCGTGGCGCGGGCCACCGTCTCGGCGCGCCCCAGCCAGGTGAGGCACCGCGCCAGGTCGCCGGAGAAGAACGCGGCCTGGCCGCGCTGCTGGCACACCGACACGAGCTGGTCGCGGGCCTCCAGGGTGGTGAGCGGTTCCAGCAGGGCGACCGCGCGGTCGAAGTCCTCCTCCACCCCCGCCTCGGGGGGCGCCGCGCCGCCCCGCTCGGCGGCGGCCACGGCCACCCAGGCGCGCATGGCAAGGCACTGGGCCTCGTCCACCGCCAGTCCCAGATCGCGGGCGGCCGCGGCGCCGCGCCCGAGCAGGACGCGCGCCTCGGCGCCGTCCGTGGCGGCCACCAGGTTGGCCAGCGCCATCAGCACCTGCGGCAGCAGGCCGCCGGGCGCCGCGCGGCGGCTGAGTTCCCGGTCCGCGGCGCGCAGCAGCTCGACGGCCTCACCGGTCAGGCCCATGGAGGCGAGCACGGAGCTGCGGACGACCGCCTGGCCGACGAAGAACCGTCCCGACAGCAGGTCCTCGCCTGCGGTCAGGGCCTCGGCCCGGCCCCGGCTGCCGCCGCGCAGAGCGGCGTCCGCCGCACCGACCGCCCGCGCCTCTCCGGCCAGGGCGTGCCCGGTCCGCTCGGTGAGGGCGGCGGCCGTACGCCGGGCCCGCTCCCGTCCCGCGGCGTCACCGCGGCGGACGTACCAGACCTCGAGCGCCTGCCACACCGACAGTTCCGGCCCCGGCGCGTCCGCGCGGCGGAAGCCCCGAGCCGCCGACTCGGCCGGCGGCACGCCCTCGGGGAACCCGTGCTCGAGGCAGAGCCTGCCCACCGCCCACCGGGCCCGGGTCTCCCCCAGGCACCCGCCTGCCGCTTCGACGCGGCCCGCCGCGTCCTCCAGCGCGGCCAGGAAGGGCGACAGGTCCGCCCGCTCGTCCGAGCCGTCGGCGAACCAGGTCTCCAGGTCCAGCTCGGCGAGGGCGAAGTCCGCCTCGGCCCCGGCCAGCGCGTCCCCACGCGCCCGCGCCCGCTCCCCGGCGGACCGCAGCAACTCGCGCGCCCGCGGCAGGTCGGCGCCCGGCCCGCACCGCAGGAGGTACGCGGCCCGCCGCGTGGCGCGGTCGCCGTCCCGGGGCAGTCCGGCGCGGTGGTAGGCGTCCGCCGCGCGCTCCACCGCCGCCGCGGCGGCGGCCCGCTCCCGCGGGGGCGGGCCCGCCAGGGTCAGCCGGATCGCCAGGCCCTGCCCGTACAGGTCGGCGGCCACGGCGCCGGCCCAGGTGGCACCGTCGGCCTCCGCCGCGTGGCGCGCGCAGTGGGCGATGAAGTCCGCCAGGTCCTGCGGCGCCGGGGCGGGCCCGCCGCCGAGGAGGGTGGCGTACCGGCACCACAGGTCGGCGCCGCCTCCGGCGGGGACGCGCTGCCGGACGCGGGCGGCCAGGGCGCGCGCCTCACGCATCAGCCCCTGCTCCATGCGGCAGCGCAGCAGCAGCGTCCACGTCCGCTCGTCCAGGTCCCGGCCGTCCGGTCCGGAGCCGTCCGCCGCGCCGCCCAGGGCCGCCACCAGCTCCGCGTACCGCTGCTGGTCGAGTAACAGCCGGATGCCCTCGGCTTCGGCCACGACCTCGCTCAACCCGCGCCCCCGTCCCCCCGGTCCGCCGTGCGGGTACAGCGAAGCACATGCGGGACGGCGGAGGCGACGATTCAGCGTGACGCTCCCGGCCGGGGCCGGGCGGGCCGCCGGGCGACCGCGGCCGTACCCCCGCGGGGCCGGTCAGTGGCCTCCCCGGTTCTCGACGCAGGGGCCCGTCCCGGGCTGGGGCTCGACGTAGGCGCCGTGCACCTCGCTGGTGAGCTCGTCCTTCGACACATACCCGGACACGCACGCGTCGCCCGTGTGCACGCTGTAGAACCCGTACCCGATGTGGACGCCGTGTTCCTCCCCGCAGCCGAGCCGCTTCAGCGCCGCCGCGATCCGCTCCTCGCTCAGGTCCCCTTCCTTCCGGACCTTCTCGAGCTCCTCGCGGATGAGCTTCGCCGACGCCTCCCCTTGCAGACGCTGGTTCGCGGACATGGACGCCTGCATGCGGTAGGCGTGGTTGTCGGCGTAGTTGGGGGCGACGTTCTCGTTCTCCTCCTGGCGATCGCCGTCCGCGCTCGCGGCCGGAGAGGAGGGCGGCTGCGTGGGCACCTCGGCGGCCTGCGCGCACTTCGGCCGGGGAGGGTAGGAGGGGGACGGGCTCGCCGACGGCGCCGCCTGCCCGCCCTGCTGGGTTCCGCACGCGGTCAACGCGATCGCGACGAGGGCGGCTGCTGCGGTCGATCGTCTGATGGGCATGGGCGCAGTCTCACCGCCCAGGGCGGCGGGTGTCATGAGTGCCCGTACTCACTTTTGGCCGCCCCGCCCCGCGGCGAGTGGGCCGCGTCCCGCTCGCCGCGGGGCGGCGGGGACGCGGCCCGCGGCGTCAGCACATCCGGTAGTCGGCCCGCGAGCTGTTGTAGGCGCAGGTGTCCACCGTCGTCCCGGTGGACTTCTTCAGTGTGGCCGTGTCACTGGTGTTGTTCCACACGTACCACGTGCGGCCCCAGTACCGGTTGGCGGAGGTGTTCGTGCCCTTCCCGGTCCGCACCGTCACCGTCTTGCCCGCGCCCAGGGTGTACGTCCCGAAGGTGTACGTGTGGCCGGCCGCGTCGCGCAGCGTCCATCCCGTCAGGGACACGTTGCCGCTGGTGGTGTTCCTGACCTGCGCGTACTCGGCGGTCAGCGAGGAGTTGGCGCCCGTGTCCGAGCCCGGGCTGTCGTAGTAGATCTTGTACAGGTGCACCGAGCCGGCCGCTTCGGCCTGGTACGGCAGAAGGCTCACGGTGACGGCCGCGGCGACCGCGGCGGCAGCAGTTAACGAACGTCTGTGCAACGCGTTTCCTCCGATAGGGCCGGGCCCTCGTGCTCGCCCGGCGGGACCGCAAGGCTACGAGGAGCGCCGCGGCGCTCAGGGCGCGTGTTACGGAGTCGGGATCTGGTGTGCGAAGCGGTCGAACAGCCTTGGGGTCGGCGCCGGTACGGGCATGTTCGCCGCGGCGATGCCGGCCGGGGCCCGGCGGCACCACCCGCGTCCCCGCGCGCGGTACGTGTCCACCGGACGCGTTCCCGGCCGGAGGCGTGGCCCGCCCGACCGCGCGGGCGGGCGCGGCGTCGCGCCCGCGGCGGGACGCCGCCGCCTCCCGTCCGGTCCGAGCGGTCGCCGGGCCTCAGTCGGTGGCGTCGAGGTCCTGGGCGTAGTGCTCGATGGCCCGGCGGTACCGCCGCACATGGGGGTCCTCGCTGGTGGTGGCGAGCAGGGTCAGCACCGTGCGCATGGCCTCGTGGTGCCGGTCGGTGTTGTACAGGGCCATGGCGAGGAAGGTCCGCAGGGCGCCGTCGTCGGGGAACTCCGCCACGGCCCGCCGGAGGGTGTCCACCGCCTCGTCGTACCGGCCGAGGACGCGGTAGGTGCTGCCCAGGCCCAGGAGGGCCCCGCGCCGGTCCTCCGCCGACAGTCCGGGGCCGCGCAGGCCGCGCTCGTAGAAGGGGACGGCTTCGGCCTCCAGGCCCAGTACGTCATGGACCCACGCGGTCTGGTAGGCCACTTCCGCGTCCTCGGGGTGTTCCGCGGCCAGGTCGAGCAGCCGCCGGCGGGCCTCCTCCGGCTCCCCCTGCTCGCGGAGCCGGACGGCCTCGGCCAGGAGCTCGTCTCTGCTGTGATCGCTCATGTGAACATCGTGGCAGGTGAGGCCGGTGAGACCGGCGGCCGGGCCGCCCCCGCCTACGGCCGGCCGCCGCCGGGGCGGCCCGCGCGGGCGTGCGGTGCGGCGAGGTGGCGGTGGACGGCGGTGCCGGCGTCGTCCACCGCGGCGGAGAGCGCGGCCAGCAGGGCCCGGGTGAGGGGGTGGCCGGCCGTCCCGGAGCGGACGGTGACCAGGACCTCCCGGTGGTGGTCGGCCGCCAGGTGGCGCAGCGCGACCGGCGGCCTCCGGTCGTACCAGAGCAGGTCCGGCAGGAACGCCGCCGCGTGCCCGGCCGCCACCAGCTCGGCGTGCACCAGCATGTCGGCGGTCTCGAACGCGACGTCGGGCTCGAATCCGGCCTCCCGGCACACCGCCGTCGTCCACTCCCGGGCGGGCGTGCCCACCGGCTCCATCGCCCACGGCTGCCCGGCCAGGGCCGCGAGGTCCGCCGGGCCGGTGGTGGCCAGCCGCATCGGGTCGCGCCACAGCAGCCGGTGCTCGACCTCGGCGGCGCGGACCCGCGGGCGGCCGGGGAACACCTCGTCGATGACGAGGTCGCAGTCCCGGGCGAGGAGGGCGGGCAGCGCGGTGTCCGGCTCGGCCTGGGTGAACGTCACCCGCACCCCCGGGTGGGTCTCCCGCAGCCGGGCCAGCGCCCGGGGCAGCAGCGCCAGCGCGGCCGTCTGGAATCCGGCCACCCGCAGCGTGCCGGTCACCTCGGCCAGGGACGCGGCGATGTCGGCCGCCGCCCGGTCCAGTCGGCGCAGCACCGCCTCGGTGTGGGACACCAGGATCTCGGCCTGCGGCGTCAGCCGCACCCGGCGGCCGTGCGGCGCGAGCAGCGGCGCGCCCACCTCCTTCTCCAGCAGGGACAGTTGCTGGGAGACGGTGGACGGGCTGTAGGACAGGGCCGCCGCGACGGCCGCGAGCGTGCCGCGGTGCTTCAGCTCCCGCAGGATCTGCAACCGACGCAGGTTGTACACCGGGGCCCCCGGACTCATCGCTTTTTTCGAACGTTGGTGAGCGGAAACGTTCACTTTACCGGCGCAGGGGCTTCGGGCAGCGTGGAGCCATGGACATCGAAGCACTGCGCCGGGACACCCCGGGGGTCGCACACCGGGTGCACATGAACAACGCGGGCGCGGGCCTGCTGTCCCGTCACACGCTGCGCGCCATGACCGCGCATCTGGAGCTGGAGGCGGAGATCGGCGGCTACGAGGCGGCCGATCGCGAACGCGACCGCATCGACCGCGCCTACGCCGACGTCGCCGAGCTCGTCGGCGGCAGGCCCGCGGAGATCGCCCTGTTCGACAACTCCACGCACGCCTGGAACGCCGCCTTCCACTCCCTGTCCTTCCGGCCCGGCGACCGCATCCTGACCGGCCGCGCCGAGTACGGCAGCAACGTGCTCGCCTACTTCCAGGCCGCGCGGCGCACCGGTGCGGAGATCGTCGTCGTCCCCAACGACGCGAGCGGGCAACTGGACACCGCCGCGCTGGCCGAGCTCATCGACGAACGCACCAGGCTGGTGGGCGTCACCCATGTCCCCACCGGCGGCGGCCTGGTCAATCCGGTCGCCGAGATCGGCCGGGTCACCCGGGCCGCAGGGGTGCCGTTCCTGCTGGACGCCACCCAGTCGGTGGGCCAGTTCCCGGTCGACGTCCGCCGGATCGGCTGCGACATGCTCACCGCCACCGGCCGCAAGTTCCTGCGCGGGCCGCGCGGGATCGGCTTCCTGTGGGTGCGGCCCGAGATGCTGGAGCGCCTGGACCCGTTCGTCATCGAGATCGCGGCCGCCACCTGGGACGGCGGCCGCGGGTTCACCTGGCACGAGGGCGCCCGCCGGTTCGAGACCTGGGAGCGGAACCACGCCGCCGTGCTCGGCCTGGGCTGCGCGGTGCGGCAGGCGCTGGACCTGGGCCTGGCCGCCATCGGCGACCGGGCGCTGGCGCTCGGCGCCGCCCTGCGGTCCCGGCTGGCCGGGCTGCCCGGCGTCACCGTGCACGACCAGGGCGAGCGCCGCTGCGCCATCGTCACGGCGAAGGTGGAAGGCGTGCCCGCGGCCGAGGTGGCCGCCGCGCTGGCCCGGCACGGCGTCAACGTCAGCACGACCTCCCCGGAGCACACGCAGTTCGACGCCGAGGACCGCGGCGTGCACCCCTTGGTGCGGCTCTCGCCGCACTACTACAACACCGAGGACGAACTCGACCGCGTGGCCGAGGTGATCGCCGCCCTGCCCCGCCGGGAGGGCACGCCCCGCCCCGCCGGGGCGTGACACCGAGGGGCCCGCGGCGCGGGGGCGGCGGGTCTGCGCTCGTCGCCTTCGCCGCCCGCGCCGACGTGGCACGCCGGCCCGGCAGCCGGCGTGCCACGCGGCCGGAAGTGCCCCGTGCGGGGCCCGCTCAGGAGGTCGCGCGAACGAATTGGAGGGACGCGGTGACGGTGGTCGAGCCGCTGATCATCCCCATCTTGTTCCAGCCCATGCCGAACTGGTCCCGGTCCACGGTGAACTCCGCCGTGAGCGTGACCGCGTCGGCGCTCACCTCGGTGAGGTGCGCGGTGAAGGTCTGCGGGCGGCTGACGCCGCGCACGGTGAGCTGACCGGCGACCTCGACCGTGCTGTCGTCCCGGTGCGTCGCGCTGCGCAGCACGAAGGTGATCTCGGAGTGCTGGTCCGTGTCGAAGAAGTCGGCGGACCGCAGGTGCTTGTCGCGCTTGGGGTTCTTGGTGTCCAGGGAGGTGGCGTCCAGGGTGAGCGAGCCGCTGGCGGAGCCGTCGGCCGCGACCTCACCCCCGCCCTTGACGCTGGTGAAGGTGCCCTTCACGGGGACCAGGCCCCACATCGCCTTCTGCCGGAAGCCGACGGTGGAACGGGCGGAGTCGAGCTGCCAGGTGCCGGTTTCAACGGTCATGGCCATGGGACCTCCTGAGGAGATGCGGAGTAAAAGGGGCCGGAAATGGGAGCACGACAAACAGTGATCATCCAGATGGATGACCGCAGGCTAGCCTATACTCCAAATTTGAACAACCGGTACACTGGGACAGCATGGCCGACTCCCCCGTTCCCGCCGACCTGCCCGGACGTGACACGACAGGCGAGTCCGCCCTGCTGCCTCCCGAACTGCGCACCTGGATGCTGCTGCTGTCCGCGGTCGGCGCGGTCGAGCAGCAGTTGCGTTCCCGCGTGAAGGAGGCGCTCGGCGTCTCCCACGACGAGTTCCTCGTGCTGTGCCTCCTGGCCGACGGCCCCGTCACCGGTCTGCGCATGACACAGATCGCCGAACGCCTTGGCCGTCCCAAGACCCGGCTCACCTATCAAGTCGCCTGCCTCCAGCACGCCGGACTGATCACCCGCAGCACCGCGCGGTGCGACCGGCGCGGCATCCAGGTGACGCTCACCGACGAGGCGCGGCGGCTCCTGCGAGAAGCCTCCGGCGCTCTGGCCGAAGCCGTCACCCGGGCCGTCGGAAACCTGCAAGGCCCGCACGGCTGCACGATGATGCGCATCCTACTGCCGAATTCGGCGGATGGTGAGGAAAACACGCACAGCCCCGCGGGGCCCGGGCGGCAATGCCCTTGAGAAGAGCCCCTGATGGGGCGTCCCGTCGCCGACCGGGCGTCAGGTGCGGGGCGGCGCGCGGCGGGGATCTCGCGGCCGCCGGGCGAGCGCGCGGCCCGTGCGGTCGTCCGGCGGGCGCCTCTACCGAGCGGGGCGGACCGAGTCGCGGACGACGATGTGCGTGCCCAGGGTGACGTGGCGGGCGGCGCCGGAGGTCCCCAGGCTCAGGGCCAGCCGCACGGCGGTGCGGCCCAGCTCCTCGTGCGGGACGTGCACGGTGGTGAGGTCGATGTCGGCGGCCGGGGGAAGGTCGTCGAACCCGACCAGCGAGACGTCGTCGGGGACGCGCAGCCCGTGCTCGCGCAGCGCCTGGCGGGCGCCGGCGGCGATCTGGTCGTTCCCGGCGAAGACGGCGGTGAAGTCGCGCGGTCCCCGGTCGAGCCGTTCCCGCATCATGCGGTGGCCCTCGTGCCGCTCCATGGTGCCGTCGGCCTCCAGACCGGGGTCGTGGGGGACGTGGTGCGCGGCCAGCGCGGCCCGGTAGCCCGCGACCCGGCTGTCCGGCGTGGTGTACCCGGCCCGCCGCCCCAGGAAGAGGATGCGCCGGTGGCCCGCCGACAGCAGGTGGCTGGTGATGGCGTGGGCGCCGGCGGTGTTGTCGTACTCGACCGCGATGGCCGGTACGCCGTCCCCCAGCGGGGGCCGGCCGCACAGCACGAGTTGCGAACCGGCCTGGGCGAGCGCGCGGGCGTGGTGGGTCATGCGCTCGCGGTAGGCCTCGTCGGCGACGATGTTCCCGACGAGGACGACGGCCTCGGCGTGCTGCTCGCGCATGAGCCGGATCGTGGCCAGCTCCCGTTCGGGGTCGCCGCCGGTGGTGCCGACGATGCAGAGCCTGCCCTCCCGCGCGGCCTGGTCCTGCACCCCCTGCGCGACATGCGCGTAGTGCGGGGAGACGACGGAGTTGACCACGATGGCCACGCTCCTGGGCTGTACGCCCGCCAGTCCCCGGGCGTGGGCGTTGGCCACGTAGTCCAACTCCCGTACGGCGCGCATGACCTTGCTCCGGGTGGCGGGAGCGCTGGGGTAGCTGCCGGACAGGATGCGCGAGACGGTGGCGACCGACACACCGGCGTGTTCGGCCACGTCGCGGATGGTCGTGGGCCGGGGCTGTTCGTTGCCGGGCGCGGCCCGTCGAGCCATCGAACCTCCCCGAGTCCGGACGCCGAGCAACCGTTGCAACCCGACGATGACGGAAGCGGTACGGCGCGTCAAACCGTCGGCACCGCGTCCGCGCACGATCGGCCGGTGCGGAAGTGAGCTGCGTCGGAGCGTGCGACGGTGATCGGACCTGGCGGTGCGGGCACCGGGTCGCGCCGGCTGCCTTGACGCGCCCTCAGACCGGTGCTTCCCTCTCCTGCGTGTAAACGTTTTAACTTTCGGGCGCCGAGGCCGGCGGGGTGGGCCCTCGCGCGTGGAGGGCCGGTTCGCGCGCCCGTGCCCGCCGTGTGCTCATCACCAGCCAAGGAGGTCCTCGTGCACGGAAAGCCACGACGGCGAACCCCGCGACGGGTGGCCGCCGTCACCTCGGTGGTCGCGGCCATGGGCATGGCGGCCGTCGCGGGCGTCGCTCCCGCGAGCCGGGCCTCGGCCGGTGAGCCGGCCGTCCCCCCGTCGGACGACCGGACGACGGTGCAGGCCGCGCGCGTGATGGAGAACCTCGGCCGCGGAGTGGTGGCCGTGCGCTCCGGCAGCGCCGAGGTGCTGGTGTCCTGGCGGCTGCTGGGGCTCGATCCCCGGGGCATCGGGTTCGACGTCCACCGGTCCACCGGCGGCGGCGGTTACGTCAAGCTGAACTCCGCGGTCCTGACCGGAGGAACCAACTTCGTCGACCGCACGGCCGACCTGACGCGGAGCAACAGCTACCGGGTGGTGCCGGTGGTCGGCGGCGTCGAGCAGGCGCCCAGCGGAGCGTTCACCTTGACCGCCGGCCACGCCCGGGAGCCCGTGGTCCGGGTGCCGCTGCGGGCCGGCGGTCCGGTGAAGTTCGTCTGGGTGGGTGATCTCGACGGGGACGGCGAGTACGACTACGTGCTGGACCGGCAGACCTCCCCCCAGAAGCTGGAGGCCTACAGCGGCACCGGAAGGTTCCTGTGGCAGGTCGACATGGGGCCGAACAGCACCGACCAGGACAACATCGAACCGGGCTCGTCGGCGATCGACCTGGGCCACTGGGACGGCGTCACCGTCTACGACTTCGACGGCGACGGCCGCGCGGAGGTCGCCGTGCGGATCGCCGACGGCGTCAGGTTCGGCGACGGCACGACCTGGACGCACAGCGACGACTCGCGGCAGTTCATGGCCGTCCTCGACGGCCGCACCGGGGCGCTGCGCAACTGGTCCGCCGTACCGACCACCTACCTGGCCGACGGCCCGATGGGCGCGCGGCTGGGGGTGGCGTACCTCAACGGCACCACGCCCAGCCTGGTCGCCTACATGAAGAACCGGCGCGACGACGGCGGCTTCAACCTGATGATGGCCGCCTGGAGGTTCGACGGCGACTCGCTGGACCGGCAGTGGACGTGGCTGCGCGGCGGCCAGGACGCGCCCGACGGGCACAACACCCGCGCCGTCGACGTCAACGGCGACGGGACGGACGAGGTCGCCGAGATCGGGTTCGTCCTCAACGGCGACGGCACCCTGCGCTACTCGATGGGGCCGAGGGGCGTCGTCCACGGCGACCGCTTCCACATCGCCGACCTGGACCCCGCCCGCCCGGGCCTGGAGGGCTACGCGGTCCAGCAGAACAACCCCAGCGGCCTGCTCGAGTACTACTACGACGCCAAGGACGGCTCCGTCCTCTGGCGGCACAACGGCGGTCCCTCCGACGTCGGACGCGGCATGGCCGGCGACGTCGACCCGCGCTTCCCCGGCATGGAGGTGTGGTCCTTCTCCGGCCTGTACAACGCGCCCACCAACCGGCTCACCGAACCCGACACCTCACTGCGCCCCTGGCCGCAACTGGGCCTGTGGTGGGACGGCGACCTCACCGTGGAACTGCTCAACGACGGCAAGATCGAGCAGTGGGACCCGGCGAACCCCAGGCCGAGCGGCAGCCTGCCGCGGCTGGTCAGCACCTGGAACCACGGCGCGGTGACCGCCGCCCAGGGCGGGCCCACCCTCGTCGGCGACATCCTCGGCGACTGGCGCGAGGAGGCCGTGTACACCAACGCCTCCCACAGCGAACTGATCATCTTCACCACGAACCAGCCGACCGACACCCGGCTGTACACCCTGGCCCACAACCCGGCCTACCGGAACGCCATGACCTTCAAGGGGTACATGCAGTCCCACCACCTCGACTACTTCCTCGGCGCGGGCATGGCCCCGCCCCCGCAGCCGAACATCACCTACGCGGGTGGCGGGTCCACCGGCGGCGCGGCGGAACGGCCGGGACACCGCTCCGGCGGGTAGCACGGCCCGGGGCGGGGGCGCCGCACCCCGCCCCGCGGTTCACGCCGCCGCGGGCGGACTCCCCGCGGCGCGGCGGCGCCTCCAGTAGGCGAAGGTCAGCACGGCCAGCAGCGGGCCCCACAGGGTCAGCGGCAGGTAGCAGGCGTAGAACCAGGCGGCCTCCCAGCCGCCGGACCGGCTCGGGTGGTCGGCCGGCAGGTCGTCGCCCCGGATCGTCGTGCCCCGGATCTCGCAGACGACGAACAGGAAGGTGAAGGCGAGGGTGAGCGTCGCGGCCCCGACGGCGGCCGGCACCACCGCCGCCCTCGTCGGGACGCGGCGGCCGCGCAGGAGCGGGACCCAGCGCGGGAACACCTCGCCCCACCGGGCGATCAGGCCGATCGCGGTGAACGCGAGGGCTTCGGACAGGACCGACAGGAAGACGACGTAGGCCCGCTCGCCGAGCCCTCGCCCATCGTCGAACGCGGCCGGGAGCCGCCAGACGCCGGACGGCAGGACGGTGAACGGCACGGCGTAGGCGAGGAGCCGCACCCGTCGGGGCACCGCGGCGGCGGGCTCGTGCGCCGCCCGCCATGCGGCACGGAGCCGTCCGGGGCGGGCGGTCGCGGGTTCCTCGACGTGCACGAGCGGCGGCATGCGCGGTCCTCGGTGTCGGCGGGCTCGTCACCGGCCCGTTCGGTGCTTGCGGTCATCAAGATCGCAGCCGGAGGGGCGGCCGCGGATCGCCCCGCGGGCTGACCCGGCTCCGCCCGGGTGCCGACGCGGCGGTACGACCGGAGGATGACGGCGCGGCGCCGCGGCAACCGCGGTCGGACCGGCGATCCGCCCCTGCGCCGCGGCGGCGACGGCCCCGCGGGAACGCGGCGCCGCCCGCGGGAACGACGGTGCGCGCAGCGTGCGTTGTCCCGGCATGGTCGCAACACCGTTGGACATGGCCCCGGACGCGCCGGGCGGTGCCCGTCCGCCCGCCGGGGAGGCGGGACACGGAGGGACGCCCGTATGAGTGAGGTCGTCCCGTATCTGATCGGACTCGCCTGCCTCGGTGCGGTGATGGCGTTCCTCACCTGGCTGAAGGGCGTCATCCGGCGCCGCGGCCTCGCCGGATCGGCCATCGCCGGGGCACTGGCCTCCTACGAGGAGGCGATGCGGATCACCGCGCACGACTCCCACCACGAGGTCCGCGCCCAGGCGGACCGCAAGGCGCCGGCCCTCTCCCCCGACGATCCACGCTGGACCGGCCACCTGGCGTCCGTCCGGCGGGACGGGGCGCGGCGTCCGGCCCGCGCGGGCACCGGACGTCTGCGCCGCCACCTGCGCCGCCGGCGCGGACGCGCCTGAGCGGGCGTCCCGCCCGGGCGCTCGCGTCCGTCCGCCGCCGCGGGCGTCAACCCCGGTGCCCGGGGTGGTGGAAGCGTCGCTCCTCGGCGGTGAGCGGGGGGTCGGGCGGGGGCGGTGCGAGGGGGCCGCGCAGGGCGGCGGCGATGACGTGGGGGGCGATCAGGCGGCGGAAGCCGGTGGAGAGGGTGTAGAGGTCGAGCAGGGCGCGGGTGGCGGCGGGTCGGCTGGTGGCGGTGAGGGTGAGCCGGTCGAGGTAGCGCTGGAGCAGGCGGTCGGCGGGGGTGGGGCGCTTGCCGGTGGCGCCGGGGTAGAGCATGTCCTGGGCGGTGGCCATGGCCCAGGGCTGTTCGACGGTGCGGGCGAGGGCGCGCTGGAGGGCGCGGGCGTGGCCGGGGTGGAGGCCGTGCCGGGTGAGGTGGGCCTTGAGGGCGGCGGCGCTGTGCGCGGCGACGACCATGCCGTGGCCGTAGACGGGGTTGTAGGTGGCCAGGGCGTCGCCGGTGACGAGGAGTCCGGCCGGCCAGTGGGGCAGGCGTTCGTAGTGGTGGCGGCGGTTGGCGGTGCCGCGGGTGAGGTGGACGGGCGTGAGGGGTTCGGCGCCGGCCAGGAGGTCGGCGACGATCGGGTGGCGGGCGCTGCGGGCGAAGGGGAGGAAGTTGTCGGGGTCGGCGGTGGGTTGGCCGCCGTGGGTGCCGGAGACGGTGACCATCCAGCGGTGGTCCTCGATGGGCACGAGGATGGCGGTGCGCGCGGGCCGGGGCAGGTGGGGGTCGGCCTGGACGTTGACCATGGGCATGTTGTCGGTGCCGGGCGGGGCGCGGAAGATCCGGGTGGCGTAGACGAGGCCGGAGTCAACGGTTTCGGTGCGGACTGTGGGCAGGCCGAGTTCGGTGAGCCACCGTCGTGTCCGGGAGCCGCGGCCGGTGGCGTCCACGACCAGGTCGGCCTTCAGCGCTTCGGTGCGGCCGCGCGGGTCGCTCACGCGCACGCCGGTGATCCGGCGCGCGGTGCCGTCCAGGGCTTCGGCGCGGGCGTGGCGCACGGTGATGCCGGGCCGGGCGAGGACGGCGGTGCGGATCGGCCAGTCCATCAGGTCGCGGCCGGCCAGGATCATGTGCTGCATCTCGCTCTGGCGGCGGAACCAGCCCTGCGGGGAGAGCGCCACCAGACCGTCGGGGACGCCGACGCGGCGGGCCCCGGCCTGGAGCCACCGGTGGGTGGCGCCCGGGAGCAGGGCCTCGATGGCGCGGGCCCCGGCGGACCACAGCAGGTGGGAGTGGCGCGCCTGCGGCACGCCCCGGCGCGGGTGGGGTCCCTCGGGCAGCTCGTCCTGCTCGACGACGGTGACGTCGGCGTGGTCGGCGAGCACGGCGGCGGCCAGCAGCCCGGCGAGGCTGCCTCCCAGCACGACGACATGGGCACGGGCCGGCATGCGCATCTCCTCCTCGGGTCGGTGCGCCGGTTCGGGGCGGGGCGAGCGGCGGCGACCGCGCGCCCCGGTGGCCGCCCGGCGCCGCCCTCTGTCCATGCCCCGGTGAGCGGCCGCGCCGAACTCGGTGGGCGGGCCAATCCGCGCGGGAACAATGAGGATCATGGACGTCGGTGTGACGGATCACGGTCACCGGCCCGGAGCTCGACCGCGCCGTCCACACCGAGCCCTGATTCCGGCGGGCCTTCCGCCGCGCCATGGACGAGGCGTTCGCGCAGGGCCCGGACGGCTGTGCGCGGGACACCGCCGGAGCGGCTCCCGGGGCGGATCGCCGCCGGCTCAGTCCAAGCTCGCGGAGCTCATCCAGGGCGTGGGCGCGGCTTCCCGGACGACGCCGGCCGCAGGCGGGGCCGGAGCCGGAAGCCAAGAGGACAGGAACTGGCCGCAATGCGGTGCACGCTGTTTCCCATGACGACGACACTCCGTGGCCTCGCCACCATCCGCTACCACGCCGACGACCTGGCCGCCGCCCGCGCCTGGTACACCGAAGTCCTCGGCGTTGAGCCGTACTTCGAACGCGCCGAGTACATCGAGTTCCGGATCGGCGACCACCTCCAGGAGTTCGGCATCTCGCGCACCCCCTCCGCCCCGGCCGGCGTGGTCGCGTACTGGCACGTGGACGACGTCGACGCGACGCTGGCCCGACTGCTGGGGCTCGGCGCCAGGGAGCACGAGCCGCTGCGGGACTACGGCGACTTCCGCGCCGGAGCCGTGCTCGACCCGTTCGGCAACGTCCTCGGTGTGATGCACAACCCGCACTACCTGGAGTTCCTGGGCGAACGCGGCTGAGCCTGCGGGGCCGTCACGCCAGGAAGGCCGCGGTGGCCGTCACGAAGCGGCCGGCGTCGTCGAGCCAGGGGTAGTGGCCCGACGCCGGCTGCACGACGAGCGTGGCGCGGGGGAACAGCGCCGCGAACTCGGCCGTCGACCGCGGTGGGCTGTTCAGGTCGAACTCCCCGGTGAGCAGCAGGACGGGGGCCAGGCAGGAGGCGAGCGCCGCGCGGGTGGCCCGGGGGGTGAAGGCGCCCTCGGCCGAGAAGAGCGCGACGGCCTCCGGGTTGTCCGGCCGTCCTGCCGCGTGGTGCCTGCGCGCCGCGGCGTCCCACCTGCCCCGGAGGAAGGGGGCGATGGCCTCCCAGTCGCTGCCGGTGCCCGCGGTGATCGCCTCCAGTGCGGCGAACGCCGCGGGGAACCACGGCTCGTCCTTCCGCAGTCGCGCGAGCTCGCGCCGCGTCTCCCCGGTGATCGGCACACCGACGGCCGCGGTGCCGGGGCCGATCAGGGCGAGCCTGCGGAGGCGCCGCGGGAACCGGGCGGCGTACTGCGCCGCGATGTTCGCGCCGGCGGAGTGGGCGAGCACGTCCATCCGGGGCAGCCCGAGGTGCTCGCGCAGCGCCTCGACGTCGCCGGTCAGGCGGTCGCAACGGTAGGTGGAGGTGTCGTCGGGGATCGCGGAGCGGCCGGTGCCGCGGAGGTCCAGGACGATCAGCCGGCGGTGCGCGGACAGGCCGCCGAGGTCGCCGAGGTAGGCGGAGTCCGCGGGGCCTCCCGGGAGGCAGACGAGCGGGTCGCCGTCTCCGTGGACGCGGTAGGCGAGTCGGGTGCCGTCGGGGGCGGAGAAGGTGGGCATGCGGGGATCCTGACAGCCATAACCAGGTTTTACAACTTGGTTATGGCCGGTCGGTGCGGCCGGGTGTATAACCGTGTCGTGGCAGGCGCAGAGAGCGGGGACGACGACAACGGGGCGCTGACCGAGGAGCAGGCCGGGCGGATACTCGCCGGCATGAACGAGGTCATCCGGGCGGGCGAGGAGATGCGGCGGATCCGCGCCGAGCTGATCAGGCTGTTCGCCGACCTCGGCTGGACCCAGGAGAGGATCGCCCGGCTCGCCGACATGAGCCAGCCCGCCGTCTCCAAGCAGGTGGGCAAGGACCGGAGGGGCGCCTCCGTGCCGCCCACGGCGCTCTCCCTCGACCAGCACGACACCCCGTGGCTCGAGGGGCGGCTGTGGGGCCTGGCCGAGGAGATCTCCGAGGCCCTCGACGACACCGCCTGCTGCACCCGGTACCTCAACGCGATCGCCCGGGGCAGGAAGCGCTTCACCCCCCAGAACGTCGACGAGCTGCGCCGCCTGGTCGAGGAGGACCTGAGGGCGCGCCGGGCGGAGCTCCCCGGCAGCCACCGGGAGGCGTACGACGCGATCAGCCGCGGCCTCGACGTCCTCTCCCGGCACGCCGCCGCGGAGGCCGACGCCGCCGGCGCGTCGGCCTCCGCGCGCCGCGCCCTCGCCTACCGGATGCAGCGCGACCGGCTCGGCGGCACCGCCTGAGCCCGGCCGGGCATCCGGTGCGCACTGGTCGCCCGCTCCGCGGTCCGGGTGCCCGCGCACCGGTCACGGGCGGCCGGAGCTCGCGGCGCGTTCGAGTGCCTGGGCGGCCTGCCGCAGGGCCGTCAGCCCGGAGCGGAGCTCCTGCTCCCGCTCGGTCTGCTGCCGGTCGGCGGCCCGCCGGGACAGTGCCTGGACCGGTGCCTGAAGCGCGCCCAGGGCGCCGGCGAGCGCGTACAGCACGCGGTCGGGTGCCTCGGTGTCCGCGATGTCCTCACGCAGCGCCAGCCGGCTCACCGCCGCGCACACCGCGTCGGTCAGGTCCTCAATCGAAGGGGAGGTCATATCCGGGGATCGTACGTACGCACCGTCCCCCAGGGAGGGTGCCGTCTTCCTCCGCCGGAGCGGGCGGTGGGGTCCGCGGTGCCCGCGGGCCGTCCGGGTCGGGAAAGCGTTTGACGCGCGCCGGGCTCCGCGGGTCGGATGGCACCCCATGAGCGCAGCGCAGATGCATCCCGGTCAGCACCCCGTGGACGTGGACCTCGTGCGGCGGCTGGTGCGCGGGCAGTTCCCGCGGTGGGCGGGGCTGGCGGTGGAACGGGTCCCGTCCGGCGGCACGGTCAACGCCATGTACCGGCTGGGCGACGAGATGGTGGTACGGCTGCCGCTGGTGGCGGGCGGGGCGGGGGACGTCGCGCGGGAGCAGCGGTGGCTGCCCCGTCTCGCGCCGCTGCTGCCCGCGGCGGTCCCGGAGGTGCTGGGGGCCGGGGAGCCCGCCGAGGGGTATCCGTGGCCGTGGTCGGTGTACCGGTGGCTGACGGGGGAGAACCCCGAGGCGGGGGCGCTGGGGGAGCCCGTTCCGCTGGCCGAGGACCTGGCCGCCTTCGTCGCGGCGATGCGCGGCGTCACCCTGCCGGGGGCGCCGAAGGCCCACCGCGGCGGGCCGCTCGCCGAGCTGGACGCCTCGACCCGGGCGGCGATCGAGGAGCTGCGCGGGATCCCGCAGGAGGGCGTCGACTGGGACGCCGTGGCCGCCGTGTGGCAGGACGGGCTGCGGGCCCCCGCCTGGGAGGGGCCCGGGGTGTGGCTGCACGCCGATCTGATGCCGGGCAACCTGCTGGTGGACGGCGGCAGGCTGGCCGCGGTGATCGACTTCGGGTGCGCGGGGGTGGGCGATCCGGCCTGCGACCTGTTCCCGGCGTGGAACCTGCTGCCGGCCGAGGCGCGGGAGGTGTTCCGCAAGGCGCTCGGCGTGGACGACGCGACGTGGCGGCGCGGCCGGGCGCGGACGCTGTCGCAGGCGCTGATCGCCCTGCCGTACTACCGGAGCACCAACCCGGCGATGGCGCGCAACGCCCGGCACGTGATCCGGGCGGTGCTGGACGAGGGCTGAGGCCCGCCCGTCCCCCACCGCGCGGCCGGCGCACCGGGCGGGGCGGCGCGCCCGCTCCCGCTCAGCGGGCCGCTCCGACCCGGCCCCGCGGGTCGCCGCCCATCCGGTCGCCCGCGTCGCCGGCCTGGGCGGCGTTCCGGTGCTCCCGGGGGGAGACGCCGTAGGCGGCGCGGAAGGCGCGGCTGAAGTGGGCGGGGGCGGTGAAGCCCCAGTGGGCGGCGATGGCGTGGATGGGGCGGGCGGCCAGTTGGGGGTCGGCGAGGTCGTGGCGGCACCGCTCCAGGCGGCGGTGGTGGATCCAGGCGGCCACGGTGCGGTCGTGCTCGGCGAACAGCCGGTGCAGGTGGCGGGTGGAGATGCCGTGGGCGGTGGCGATGGCCTCGGGGGTGAGACCGGGGTCGCCCAGGTGCTGGTCGACGAAGGTGTGGACGCGCAGCCACAGGGTGCGCCTGGCCGCCTCCGCGGAGACGCCGTCCTCGGCGTCCAGTCGGCGGGCGAGGGTCGTGGTCACCAGGTCTGCGGTGACCGAGGCCAGGGTGGGGGCCGCGGTCGGGGCGAGCTCGTGGGCGCGGGAGTGCAGGTCGGTCAGCCAGCCGCGGAGCATCCTGGCCATGCCGTCGTCCGCCGGGAAGGCGACGCCGAGCAGGCGCCGCACCGCCTTGTCGGGCAGGGGCAGCAGGGCGTGGGGCAACTCGGCGATGATGGACGACCAGTCACCGGCGGTGGTGTGCAGCTCGCCGACCGAGGGGTGGCTGCTGTCGACGACGATGAGCTGCCCCGCGCGGAACTGCGAGCACCGTCCGCCCTGCTCGTGGCGTCCGCTGCCGGACAGCAGGACGTGCACGTGGTAGACCTCGGGGTCGGCCTGACGGATCAGCCGCGAGCCGCGCACGACCTTCAGGTGCGGATTGGCCAGCCCGGTGATCTTCACGTCCCCCAGGGACAGCAGGCGCAGCCGCCCGCAGAAGTCGTCCCTGTCGTCGCTGCTCAACTCGACCTTGATGGTCGACGCCGAGCGGAACGCCTCCCACCTGTCGAACCGCTCCGGCGCGGCCACGGTCTCCGAGCCGAACTCCTCCACCAGCATGCCGAGCCTCGCCCCCGCTGACTCCTACGGCCCCGAACATGACATGCGAACGTGTATGCAGTCCAGCGGACGTCCGGCCGGCGCGCAGGCGACGGAGGCCGGGTCCGAGGGTTTCGCGCAGGTCGTCGCGGTGCGGTCGGTCGCCGGGTCGAACAGGTCGAGCGGCGGCCGACCGGCACGCCCGGGGACACGCGAGTCGCACTGGACGAGCCGCCGCGCGGTGGTCCCGCCGCGGCCGGCGGGAGATGGCAGCGGGGGTCGGCCGCGGTGCCGTGCCGCCTTGCTTCTCCCGCCCCTGGCAAGAGGCTTCGAATGTTTCGAGCCTTCCGGCTCGCGCCTTGCTCTCGATTCCGGGGATCCTCCTTCCTCACTCCCGTGCCGGGAAGTCGGTGACGGGATCTTCCAGGGAGAACTCCTTGCCGACAAGGATCTTGATCAAGCGAATATTTCGAAAGGATTGCCGAAAGCGTTGACAGTGCATCAGGGCGGTCCAACACTGTTCGCCGTTGACAGACCTCAACCGCTGTCGATCCAGGTCGCCACCGTGAGACCTGGTCCTCCGGTCGCTGGGCGCACGACGACCGGACATGCCCCGTCTGCCTGCTCCCCCCACCGTGACGCCGGCCTGCCCGCGGTCACGCCGCAAGCACGAGGAGGACCATCCCGTATGCGTACCAAACCGCGTTCGTCGCTACGCTCCCTGGTCACGAGGCTGGCCGTCGCCGCGGCCGTCGTGGCGAGCACCCTCGTCGTGAACGCCGCCCCGTCACAGGCCGCCGCCTGCAACGGGTACGTCGGGCTCACCTTCGACGACGGCCCGTCGGCCAGCACGCCGGGCCTGCTCAACGCGCTGAAGCAGAACGGGCTGCGGGCCACGATGTTCAACCAGGGCCAGAACGCCGCCGCCAACCCGTCCCAGGTCCGGGCCCAGGTGGACGCGGGCATGTGGGTCGCGAACCACAGCTACACCCACCCGCACCTGACCCAGTTGGGCCAGGCGCAGATCGACTCGGAGATCTCCCGGACCCAGCAGGCCATCGCCAACGCGGGCGGGGGCACGCCGAAGCTGTTCCGCCCGCCGTACGGCGAGAGCAACGCGACGGTCCGGGCGGTCGCGGCCAAGTACGGCCTGACCGAGATCATGTGGGACGTGGACTCGCAGGACTGGAACGGCGCGAGCACCGACGCGATCGTGCAGGCCGCGTCCCGGCTGACCAACGGCCAGATCATCCTGATGCACGACTGGTCCGCCAACACGCTCGCCGCCATCCCGCGCATCGCGCAGGGGCTGGCCGCCCGCGGCCTGTGCGCCGGCATGATCTCCCCGCAGACCGGCCGGGCCGTGGCCCCCGACGGCAGCGGAGGCGGAGGCGGGGGCAGCGGCTGCACGGCGACCCTGTCCGCGGGCCAGAAGTGGAGCGACCGGTACAACCTCAACGTCTCGGTCACCGGCTCCGGCAACTGGACCGTGACGATGAACATCCCCTCCCCGCAGAAGGTCATCGCCACCTGGAACGCCGGCGTCAGCCATCCCAGCCCGCAGGTGCTGACCGCCAGGCCCAACGGCAGCGGCAACAACTGGGGCCTCACCATCCAGAGCAACGGCTCCTGGACCTGGCCGACGGTCTCCTGTAGCGCGAGCTGACCCGGCACGCCCGGGACACCCTCCCCGTAGGCGGCGACCCACGGCCCCCGCCTACGGGGACCCCGGCGCCCCGGGCCGACGGCCGCCGGCCCCGTCCACAGGTCCCTTCCGCTCAGCACCGCCGCGGCCGCCGGGTCGCGCGTCGGCACCGGGTCCCCCGCCCTGGACCTCCACCGTCCGGGCGGCGTGCCGATGCTCCCTGGGCGAGACGCCGTACGCGGCGCGGAAGGCGCGACTGAACTGGGCGGGGCCGGTGAAACCCCACTGGGCGGCGATGGACTGGATGGGGCGGGCGGCCAGTTGGGGGTCGGCGAGGTCGTCGCGGCAGCACTCCAGCCGGCGGTGGCGGATCCAGGCGGCCACGGTGCGGTCGTGCTCGGCGAACAGCCGGTGCAGGTGGCGGGTGGAGATGCCGTGGGCGGCGGCGATCGCCTCGGGGCCCAGGGCGGGGTCGCCCAGGTGCTGGTCGATGAAGGCGTGGACGCGCAGCCACAGCGCGCGTCTGCGGGCCTGGTCCGTCATGCCGCCCCCGGTGTCCGGGCGGCGGGGGCGGGCGGCGGCAGGAGGCGCGGCCGTGCGGCGGTCACGACCTCCGGGTGGGGCCGGGCCGGCCCGGTGATCCGCGCCTCCCCCGGGGAGGGCGGGCGTGGCCGCGCGCGCAAGCCGCCCCGGTGCGTGCCGCTCCGCCCGTGGGGCGGGCGCGACCTGTCGGCGGGGTGCCGGTGGGCGCCGAAGCGCTCCGCCCCGACCACGGTCTCCGAGTCGAACTCCGTCACCACCACGCCGAGCCTCGCCCCCGCTGACTCCCTTATGGCCCTGAACATGACACGTCGATGCGCGCCCGGTCCAGAGGGCGTCGCCCCGGACGAGGTGGCGGTCCTCGCCCGGGACGGGGCGGCGGGGGCACCCGGCGGGCGCCGGGCGGCCGGCAGCGGGATCGGCGGCGCCGCGGGCGGGCGACGAGTTCGGCGCGGGCGGCGGGGGCGGGTCCGTCGAGGGCGGTCGGCTCCGGGCCCGCGTCCGGGAGCGCGCCGACCGGGGTGGCCGGCTCACCCCCGGCGAGCGGGTCGACGTCGCCCGTGCCCCGCCGCCGCACAACCGGCTGGTCCCGCAGGTCTCCTGGTGCGCCGTCAGTGGACGACGGACACGATGGCGCAGGCGGCCTCGGCCAGGTCGCGGTCGCCGCTGACCCGGGCGCGGGCGAGGGCGGTGGCCGGTTCGATGCCCCGGGTGCACAGCCGCCAGGCGGTCTCCGCGTCCAGCCCGACGCGGGCGGCGGGGCGGCCGGCGGCGGGCTCGGCCAGGGACCAGCGGTCCCGGGTGGCGGTGACCGTCCACACTCCCCCGGCGGGACCCTCGACGTCCACCTGGATCTGCGTGCCGACGGGGGCGCCGGTGCCGCGCAGGGTGTGGGGCAGCGCCCGCATGAAGGTGTCCAGCACCACCGACAGGACACGCGGATCGGGGTCGGTGCCCTGGCCGGTGGCGTGCCGGATCTGCTGGCGGTGCGTCCAGTACTCGGTGAGCTCACGGGCGCTGTCCAGCCACATCGGCGACGGGTCGGCGCCGGCCCAGGACACCCCCAGCGAAGCGGCGCCGGGGTCGGCGGTCTCGAAGAACCGGACGACCTGCCCGCCGATCAGCTCCACGGTGTCCAGGAGCGCGGCCGGGCTCACCCGGGACCACGCGGCGACCCACTCGTGGTTGACGCGGTGGATGAACCGCTCCAACGTCTCCCCCGGCGCGAGGGCGAGCCCCTCGCGGTGCCCGTCGCGGCCCCCGGCGAGGCGCCCGTAGAAGTCGCCCAGGATGTGGGCGGCCAGGTCGCGCACGGTCCAGCCCGGCACCGCCTCCCTGCGCCAGTCGTCGGCCGTCAGGCCGCGCAGCGTGGCCACCAGCGCGGCCTGCTCGGGGGCGAAGAAGGAGCGGGCGTCGATCGGGGCACCGAGCCAGGGGTGCTCCGGGGCGGGAGTCGGCTGGGAACGCATGGCCCAAGCGTGCCCGAGCGCGGGCCTGGGGGAAAACCGATCAGGGCCGCCGCTCGCCGTCGGCCCGTCCCCGCTCCGGCGCACCCCGGGGGCAGCCGTCACGCACCGGAAGCGACGGAGCGCTCCAGTGCGCCGAGCAGCCAGTCGTGGCGGGCGCCGATGGTCGCCTCGTCACCCGTCACCTCGCCCACCAGGCTCCAGTAGCGGCGGATGCGCGGATCGGGGTCCACCGCGGCGGGCGTCCACGACCCGTGCGCGAACGCCGTCAGCAACCGGCGCCGGAACGCGGGGGTGTCCCGGCCGTTCCGCACCGCCGCGTGGGCCTCGACGAACCGGTCCAGCGCGGGCCCCGGCGCGGGCCGCTGCCGCGCGCGCACCGGGGCCCCGGCCATCTCGCACGCCTCGCCGATCCCGGTCAGCAGCGCCACCGGGTCGGAGACCGCCTCCCGGTCGGCCCCAGCGCGCGCCAGCAGCTTCCGCCCCAGCGACCGGTCCGCGACCAGGGCCGCCAGCTCGGCGTAGGCGACCACCTGCGCCGGGGTCGGGTCGGCGGGCAGGCCGGGGACGCTGACGTCGAGGAACATGCCGAACGTCTCCGGTGGCAGCGGCGTGGTGAACAGGCCGCGCCAGAACGCCGCCAGGGCGT
Organism: Streptomyces capparidis; assembly: GCF_054782095.1. Lineage (NCBI taxonomy): Bacteria > Bacillati > Actinomycetota > Actinomycetes > Kitasatosporales > Streptomycetaceae > Streptomyces > Streptomyces capparidis. Next base: position 58,969 of record NZ_BAAGTD010000048.1, read on the forward strand.
CACCGGCGGCGCGCCCGCCGTCCACCGCGGCGAGCAGTTCCAGGCGGGCGGCCCGCTCGGCCGGGCCTGCCTCCTCGACCGCGCGCAGCGCCGCGCGGCGCCAGGCGAGCGCCTCCCACTCGGCGTCCAGCGCGGCGCGTTCGGCGGCCACGGCCTCGCCGACGGAGAGCCGCCCGGCGAGGACGTCCCCGAGCGCGGGCAGACCGACCCCGAGCCTGCGCAGCCGCCGGACCAGGAGGAGGCGGTCCACCGCCGCGGGGTCGAACCTGCGGTGCCCGCCCGCGCTGCGCCGCGCCTGGAGGATGCCCTCGTCGCAGTAGAAGCGGACGGTGCGCACGGGCACGCCGCTCAGTCGGGCCAGCTCGCCGATGGTGAGCGCCGCCCCATCTCCTGTGACCTCGGTCACGATGACTGGAACCTCCACCTGGGTGCGCTTCCTACCGTATGGACCCACCAGCGAGGGGAGCAACGACCATGGAGAACCCGGACATCGAGCGGCTCGCCGAGGGCCTGCGGAAGCACACCGCCGCCTTCGCCGCCGCGATCGGCGGCGTGGACCCGGGCAGGCCCGTCCCCACCTGCCCGCAGTGGCGGGTGCGGGATCTCGTCGGGCACATCGGCCAGGCGCACCGATGGGCGGCGGGGATCGCCAGGACCGGTGAGTTCGGCGGCGTGCCGGATCCGCGCGAGGCCGACCCCGGCGACCCGCGGGAGTGGGCCGGGTGGCTGTCCGACGGCGCCGAGGAGCTGATCGCCGCGGTCCTCGGCGCCGACCCGGGGGCCGCCGTGTGGACCTACCTCGGGCCGCGGCCCGCGGCGTTCTGGCTCCGCCGGATGCTGCACGACACCTGCGTGCACCACGCCGACGCGGGGTTCACCGCCGCCACCGCGTTCCGGGTCGCCCCGGACCTGGCCGCGGGCGCGATCAGCGAGGCGCTGGAACTGCTGTGCGCGCCGGGCGCGGAGACGCTCAAGCCCGCCCTGGCCGAGCTGCGCGGCAACGGCGAGACGCTGCGACTCAGCCCCACGGAGCGGTCGGAGCGCGGGTGGCTGATCACCCGCACGCCCCTCGGGGCGAGGTGGGAGCGGGGACGGCCGCGGCGGCGGACGTGGTGGTGACCGGGGCGGTGCGGGATCTCCTGCTGCTGTTCACCCGGCGCCTGACGGCGGACGACCCCGCGATCGTGATCACCGGTGACGACGCCCTCATGAGGCACTGGCTGGCGCACACGGCGCTGTGACCGCCCGGCGCGGAGCCGGCGCCGCCCGACGCCGGAACGCCGCCGCGCGGCCCGGCCCGCCGGTGTCGCGGCGGGCCGGTGTGCCGGCGCGCGAAAGCGACTCCGCCCGGACGCGCGGGCGTCCGGGCGGAGTCGGTGGCTCGGTGGTTCCGGGGTCCTGTGGCTCAGAAGGTCACGTCGCTACAGAAGAAGTAGATCTGGTCCGCGTGCGACGCCTTCCAGATCGTGTACACGACGTGGTGACCGGTGCGGCCGGGAGCGGTCACGTTGACGGTGTAGTGGTTGGCCGGCGCGTACTTGCCGGTGGTGGTCAGCAGGTCCAGGTCACCCCAGTCCAGGGCGTCCGTCTGGGCGTTGTAGCCCTGCTTGGTCACGTAGACCCGCAGGTAGTCGGCGCCGTGGTACGCCTGGTCCAGCACGTCGACGGTGAAGTTGTTGGTGATCTTGTCGGTCTTCCACGCGCCCGGCGTGTCCATGGAGTTGTAGCGGCCGTCCCCGGTGCGCCCGGCGCTGCACAGTTGGTTGTCGGGGATGAACGCCTGGAAGTTGCCGCCGGTGCCCTCCCGGTACAGGCCGTTCCAGTTCCACATGGCGTTGGTGTTGTGCTGCCACGCCTGCCAGCACATGGGGTCCTGCTGCGCCATGGCCGGGTTCTGGAAGTCGCTGCCCCAGCGCTGCCAGCATCCGTAGTTGCGGGAGACGGGGTCGGCTGTCGAGCCGTGGGCATCGGCGGTCGGGGTGGACCAGGGTGTCACCATGAGCATCGCGGCGGCCAGGACCGCCAGCAGCGCGCGGAGGGTCCAGCCGCGCGCGTCTGTGCGCGCGAGTTGAGGCGTCTTCACTGCGACTCCTTGTCCGGAGCGTGTGGGGGGTTGGTGGTTCCGGGGTGGGAGCGCTCCCAGTGGTATGGCCTTTTCCCCACCGTCACGCGGCTGAAACGTTGCAGGGTTACGATCGGCGGCCGCTCAAGTCGGGCCAGTCCCTTCGCTCCTGCGCCGCGCGTCGGGACCGGAGCGACGGCGGTGCCGTCCGGGGCGGGTGAGGCGGCCCCGACGCGCCCGCCCGCACCCGCCTCCCGCTCGCGCCGCGGGGCGTTCCGGCCGCGGGACTCCTCCTGTTGTTCCGACTCGCCCGACGCCGGGCGCGTTCGGGGCTACAGTCGCGGAACAGCGAACCGGGGAGGAGCGCCGTGATCGAACTGTCCAAGGTGATCGAGGAGTTGCGGAACGAGTTGGAGACGGCGGTCGCCGCGGGGGCGGGGCGGGCGCTGCGCTTCGAGCTGGGGCCGATCGAGGTGGAGGTCGAGGTGGCCATCACCAAGGAGAAGGGCGGCGGGGCGAAGGTCCGGTTCTGGGTGGTGGACGCCGAAGCGCAGGGCAAGCTGTCGGACGCCGCCACGCAGCGGATCAGGCTCACGCTGGAGCCGAAGGTGGCCGCCACCGGCAGGCGCCCCGAGGTGTCCGGCGCGGCCGTGCCCGGCGAGCGCTGAGGCCGGGCACGGCGGCGGCACCGAGGGAGGGGGAGCATGGGGGTGGCCTCCGCTGCGGGGGCGGGGCCCGGTCTCGATCCGGACCGGGTCGCCGAGGTCATCGTGGGCGGGCCGGGGTCGGCCGTCGACGAGCGGGGGTCCGGGTACCGGGTGCGGGCGGGCGTGGTGCTCACCGCCGCCCATGTGGTGGGGGACGAGCCCGCGGTGCGCGTCCGGTTCCGGGCGGACCGTCCCGGCGCCTGGACCGCCGACGGCACCGTCGTGTGGCGGGACGCCGGCATCGACGTGGCCGTGGTGGCCGTCGCCGAGGCCGGCCGCCCCGCGGGGTCCGTGCCGCCGGTGCGGTACGGGGGTGTGCGCGGGCGGGACGGCCTGCTGCCGTGCAGCGCCATGGGGTTCCCGCGGCACCGGATGATGCAGGACCCGCCGCGGGGGGACGGCTCGGGGCCGCGCTCGTTCTACCGCGACTCCGCGCATGTGACGGGTGCGGCGAGCCCGTGGTCGAACCTGCGGGAGGGCACGCTCTCGCTGCGGGTGCCGCCGCCGGAGTACGACCCCGACCCGGCGGCTTCGCCGTGGCAGGGCATGTCCGGTGCCGCGGTGTGGAGCGGCGGGTGCCTGATCGGGCTGATCCGGCGCCACCACGCCGCCGACGGGCTGGGCGAGCTCGCGGCGAGCCGGGTGGACCGCTGGTACGAGCAGCTCGACGGGGCGCGGCTGGGCGAGCTCGCCGCGTTCATCGGGCTGCCCGCCCGCGAGCGGCTCACCGTGGTCGGCCCGCCGCCGCGGCCGGACGCGCGGCGGGAGGAGGTGCTGCGCGCTGTGCTGGCCGCCGAGCGCGCCGCCTCGTCGGCGCTGCCCTACCGCTTCCCCGGGCTGCGGCCGCCCGCCCGGGACCGCGTCCACGTGCCGCAGGCCGTCGTCATGGCCGCGGCGCCCGGGGACTGCGCGCGGTACACCGCCGAGCGGACGCCCGCGGCCCGGGCGCTGGCCTCCTGCCGTCATCTGCTGATGGAGGGGGTGGCGGGCGCGGGCAAGTCGACGTTCGTCCGGCGGGTGGCCGGGGCGCTGGCCGAAGCCCGGCTGACGGACGGCCCGCCGCCGGAGGAGTTCGCCGGGGTGTCCGGGGTGGCCGTCGTCGTGCCGGCCGCGCATCTGACGGGGGACGCTCCGCTGCCCGTGCTGCTGCGGGACTCGGTGCGCGGACGCCTTGGGGTCCGGCTCGCCCGGGAGCTGCCCGCCGACTTCTTCGAGCGGGCGCCGGACGAGGGCCCGTGGCTGCTGCTGGTCGACGGCCTGGACGAGATCCCTGACCCGGTGGACCGCGAGCGGGTGCTCGGGACGGCCGCCGCCGACGCAGCGAGGCCGGACAGCCCCTACCGCTGGGTCGTCACCACCCGCCCGCTGGGCCCGGGGGAACCGGAGCCGCTGCGGGAGGCCGGGTTCGGCCGCTGCGCGCTCGCCCCCTTCGACGACGACCAGTTGCGCGCCCTGGCCCGCAGTCGCCTGGCGGGGGACGCCCCCGGCGCGGCACCCGGCGGCCGCCGGGCGGCGGACGAGCGCGTGGCCGCCTTCCTGCGGGAGGTGGACGTCAGCGGCCTGCGCCAGCTCGTCAGGACGCCGCTGCTGGCCGCCATCACCCTCGCCATCCACCACCGGGCCGGGGGTCAGGGGCTGCCCTCGGGGCGGCCGGGACTGTACCGGGAGTTCGTCTCCTACCTGCTGACCGGCCGGGAGGGGGAGGCCGGGCGGCGCGCCGCCTTCCGGGCGGCGGCACTGGCCGCGGGCGCGGGCGAGCGCGCCGCGGACTGGCTGTACGACCACCGGGTCGCGCTGCTCCAGCACCTGGCGAGCCGCACCCTGGCCGACGGCGGGCCGCTGCCGGACGCGGCGGCGCGGTGGACGCGCGACCGGGTGCCGGAGCTGCCCGACTTCCTGGTGGGCTGGCCGGAGATCGTGCTGGGCCTGCTGACCGGCAGCGGTCTGCTCACCAACGACGAGGAGACCGGCGCGCTCAGGTGGACGCACCGCAGCCTCGCCGACTACCTGGCGGCCCGGGAGGCCGCCGACGCGCTGCCGGTCGGCTGGCCCGGCGACGCCCGCGACGCCGACCCGCTGCTGCGGCGGGCCCTGGCCGGCGAGGACCAGGAGCAGGCCGTGCTGACCCTCGCCTGCTGGGCGGAGCGGCGCCCGGCGGAGGCGGGGCGACTGCTGGAGTGGCTGGCCGCGGCCAGCGACGGCTTCGACCCCCTGCTGCTGGGCCACGGCGGGGGCATCGTCATCGGCGAGGACAGCACCCGCCTGGACCGGCACGCCGCGCTGGCCGGCAGGCTCATGGCCGAAGGGGTGGCCGCGCCCGAGCCCTTGGCGGAGCGGATCCTGGACCGGCTGCTGGAGCGCGCCCGCTCGATGTTCACCGGCGACCACTTCTGCCGGATCGTCGCCGCGCAGCCGAGGCGCGACCGGGCCAGGAGCGCGCTGCTGGCGATGGCGGGCGACGACCGACTGCCGCCGGCGGCCCGCGCCGACGCGGTGGTGACGCTGGGCCGGGTCCTCGGCCCCCGCCCGCTGCACGAGGCCACCAGGTCGCTGCTGGAGCTGACCGTGCCGGCGCAGTACAACGAGAGCACGGCGCGGGGCCACCGGACCGTCACCGTCGCCGACGCGCGGGCGCTGGTCGCGCACAAGCTGTCCCGGCTCGGCGGCATGGCCCGTCCCGTGGTCGGCGAGTTCCTCGACCGGCTGTTCCCGGCGGAGGACGACGTCTGGGGCCGGTACCTGGCCGCCGACGCGGCCGTCCGGGTGGGCGAGGCCGAGCGGGCCACGGCGCTGCTCGCCTCCGCGCCGGACCCCCGCAGGCGGCACTACGGCTGGGAGGTGTCGGTGCTGCTGCGGGCCGGTGCGCGGGAGCGGGCGGCGCGGGCGGCGCGGGAGATGCTCGACGCCTACGACCCGGACGACCACTGGTCCGTGCCGCAGTTCGACAGCGAGGTCCTCGGGGTCGTCGACGCCTACCTGGAGGCCGCCCTGCCCGATGAGGCGCGGGCGTTCGCCGGCAGCGCCGTCGCGGTGGCCACCGGGCGGGAGCGGGCGACGGCCCTGGCGGCGCTGGTCCGCGCGGGCGACCCGGGCCCGGCGAGCGCGGCCCTGAACGGGCTCGCCGGGACGCCTGCCGACCCGGACGGCGAGCACCGCATGGACCTCGACGACTGGGTGCTGCTGGCCCGGAGGCTGTGGGAGGAGGGCCTGACCGACCAGGTCCGGGCGGCCTGCGACGCGCTGCTGCGGGAGGGGGTGAACACCAGCCCGTTCGTGGCTCTGAGCCTGGGCAGGCTGCTGCGGGAGGTCGGCCACCCCCAGCACCGGCCGCTGCTGCGCCGGCTCGCCGTGCACGGCGACGACAGGGTGCGCCACGCGGCGGCCCTGGAGCTCGTCGAGTCCGGCGACCCGCAGGGCGCGGAGGCCCTGCTCGCGCTGGCCGAAAGCCCTCTGCCGGACATTCGGGAGGCCGTCCGCGTCGCCGAGTCGCTGCTGCGGGTGAAGGCGGAGCAGGACGCGGTGCGGCTGCTGCTGCGCCTGGCGGAACGCACGCCCACCGACTGGTGGTCGGGGCGCTCGACGGTGTTCGACCTGCTGTGCCGGGTGCGGCCCGCCGAGGGGCGGCGGGTCCTGCTCGGCCTGGCGGAGGCCCGGGCCCTGGTCGGTGAGGAGGTGCTGGACGCGGCGGACCACCTGCTGCGGCTCGGGGAGGGACGGGCCGCGGTCGCGCTGGCCGACGCGGTGGCGGCGCGCCAGGACGCCGGGCCCGCCGACGTGGTGCGCGCCGCGCGGCTCTTCGGTGGGGCGGGCGACATGGAGCGGACGGCCGCGGCGTGCGAGCGGGCGCTGGAGGCCGCCGCGCGGGCCGCGGGCCTGGACCGGCCGCTGTCCGAGCTCGAGGAGGTCGTGCACGCCGCCGACTTCCTGCACGCCGAAGGGCGGTTCGGGGCGCGGCAGTGCGCGCTGCTGGCCGCGGCGACCTGGGGCACCGTCCGGCCGGGCATGACCCCGCGGGACAAGGCCCTGGTCCTGCGGATCGCCGAACTGCTGGTGGACGGCGGGGCCGCCGGCGAGGCCGAGCGGCTCCTGGCGGCGACCGCCGGGCACGGCGTCGGCGACGACACCGGCCGCCGTGTCGCGCGGGCCCTGCGGGGGCTGCGCGACACGGCGGGGTGAGCCCGCGGTCCCCGGGCCGGGGGGCGGCGACCCCGGCGGGGAGCCGGCCGGATCCGCGGCGGCGCCGGGCCGTGGGGGTCAGTCGGCGGGCCCGAGCCGGGGCGCGGTGCCGGGGGTGGGCGGGTGGATGTCGGGCAGCGGGTGGCGGGCCTTGCCGTCCGCCGTCCTCGGGCCGGGCCGGGCCAGGAGGTGGCGGGCGAGGGCGAGTGAGGCGAGCGCCGCGACGAGGGCGCACACCCCGTGCCAGCCGGTGTGGCCGTGGACTCGCACACCGAGCCAGGAGCCCGCGCTGCCCCCGGCGTAGGCGCAGGTCATGTAGGCGGTGTTGAGCCTGCTGCGGGCGTCGGGGCGCAGGGCGTAGACCCGTGCCATGTTGGCGACCGCGCCGGACTGCATCGCGACGTCGAGCAGCAGCGTGCCGGCGACCAGCGCCACCAGCCCCGGCACGCCGCCGCCGGACCCCGCGGCGAGCACGGCCGCCGCGACCAGCACCCCGAGCAGGCACACCAGGTTCACCCGGTCGGGTCCGCGGCGGTCCACCAGGCGTCCGGCGGCCGGGGTGCACAGCATGGTCGCCGCGCCGACCAGGGCCAGCATCCCGACCGCGTGGGCGCCCATGTCGTAGGCGGGGCCGGTGAGGAGCAGCGCCAGGCACGTCCACACGGCGGAGAAGCCGGCGAAGACCATCGCCTGGTAGAAGCAGGAACGGCGCAGGTCCGGCTCGGCGCGCAGCAGGCGCAGCGACTCGGCGAGCAGCGCCGGGTAGGGCTGGCGCGAGGGCGGGGTGGTGGCCGGCACCGTGCGGGACAGGACGCCCGCGAGCAGCAGGACCAGGGCCGCGGCCACCAGGTAGGGGGCTCGCCAGCCCAACCATTCGCCGAGCGCCCCGCCGAAGGTGCGGGCCAGCAGCATGCCGCCGATCGACCCGCTCAGCAGGGTGCCGAGCACCGCTCCGCGGCGCTCCGCGGGCACCAGGCCGACGGCCAGCGGGCCGACGATCTGCGCGGCCACGGTGGTGAGGCCGACGGCGACGCTGGCGGCGACGAGGAACGGCAGGGCCGGGGCGCAGCCCGCGGCGAGCAGCCCGAGGCCGGTCAGGGCGAGCAGGACGACCAGGAACGGGCGGTGCGGGAGCCGGTCGCCGAGCGGCACCAGCAGGAACATCGCGGCGGTGTAGCCGATCTGGGTGGCGGTCACCGCCCAGGCGGCCGAGTCGGGCGAGGTGTGCAGCTCTTCGGCGATGAGCGGGATCACCGCCTGCGGGAAGTAGATGTTGCCCACGGCGACGGCGCAGGTCACGCTCAGGACGAGGAGCAGCCGGCGGGTCATCCGCGGTCCACCGGCCCGTCCGCGGCGTGGAGGGGCCGGCCGGGGGCGGTGGCGGTCTCGGGGCCGGCCGCGGCGGCGCGGATGCCGCGGGCCGTGCCCGCGGCGGGGGCGGCGCGCCGCCCGTGGGCTCCAGGTGTCATACGGGGAAGTCCACGGCACCGGGGGCCCGCCGCCAACTGATGTAGCGTGGAGCTTAATGATCAGCTTTGTGCTCGGTGTGGAGGACCTCGCGGACACCCGGTTCGCCCTCTCGCCCCTGCACGAGACCCTGTTCAGCCTGCGGGTGCTCCAGGATCCGGGCCTGTCCGCGCTGCACCTGCCGTGGCGCAGGGCCGTGCTCGGCCGGCTCGGCGGGCTGGACACCGGGCTGCTGATGTCCCTGGTCGCGCGGCGGCGCACCCTGCCCGACTTCCTGACCCCGCGGCCCGAGGTCTTCGCGCCGGGCTTCGAGGAGGAGCTGGCCGCCGTCCGCCGGGTCTCCCCCGGCCGGGTCCGCCGCGACCTGCTGGCCACCCACGCGCCGGATCCGCTGCCCGCGGCCCTGCGCGACGCCGCCGCCGGTGACGACGCGGCGGTCGCCCGGCTCAGGGACGCCGTCTGCGCCCTCCTGGCGCGGTACTGGGAGCTGGCCGTCGAGCCGATGTGGCCGCGGATGCGGCTGCTGCTCGAGGCCGACATGACCTACCGCGCCCGGCAGCTCGCCCTGGGCGGCGCCCGCCAGCTCTTCGCCGGGATGCACCCCAATCTGCGCTGGCACGACGGCGTGCTGTACATCGACAAGATGATCAGCAGGCACCGTGTCGAGGCGGCCGGCCGGGGGTTGCTGCTGCTGCCGTCCGTGTTCGCCCACAAGCCGGCGCCCCCGCTCAGCCCGGAGCAGGCGCCCTCGCTGGTCTACCCCTGCCGGGGAGTGGCCACGCTGTGGGCCACGGCGCCCGCCGCCGACACCACCGCCCTCACGTCGCTGCTCGGGGCACCGCGGACCCGGCTGCTCGGCCTGCTGGAGGAGCCGCTCCCCACGGTGGAGCTCGCCCGCCGCCTCGGGGTCACCCCGAGCGCGGTGTCCCAGCATCTGCGCGTGCTGCACGCGACGGGCCTGGTCACCCGGGCCCGCGACGGACGCCAGGTCCTGTACCGCCGCAGCTCCCTCGGCGACCGGCTGACCGAGGGGCACCGGCAGCCGCAGTGAGCGTTGCCGCCGCGCCCTTGAGGGCTTCCCGCGACCGGCCCGCGCAAGCGGTGGAACGGCCGCGGCGGCCGAGTTCCGCTTTCCCGCGGGAATCCGCTCTGCCCTGGCCATGACTTCCCCGAAGTCCTCACCGCGGTGACGCGGTCATTTTTTTAGGCCGTCCGGGCTGCTGAGCCTGACACACCGAAAGCAGACGGGGCATCCATACTTCCCGCCTGTAATCTCATCGCTAGATCAGCAGAGCTCACGGGATGTTCATCCCTTCGGGAGCGGCGGGCTGGTCGGAGATGAAGGGAACGGCAAATGATGATGTTGAAGGCCGCCGCGGTGTCGCTTGCCGCTGCCGTGCTGGCGGTGGGCGGCTCCGCGTCCCATGCCGCCGCAGCCGGGAATTCGGCTCACCAGAGCCCTTGGTTCGCGCAATTCGGGGGCGGCGGCACCCTCCAGATCCTCCCCTGCCTACAACTGCCGGTGATTCCCATCATCATCCTGTCGCGCTACGAGCAGCATTCCGACTGCTCGTTCAAGCTGCTGAACTTCAAGTCCGAGGACTCCGTGAGGAACGAGCAGGTCGGGCGCCGTTAGCCCACCCCTGACCGTACCCTCCCGTCCGCGAGGGCGACCCTCGACCCCCCGATGGCACGGGCACGCTGCGCCGGTACCGGCCGGTTCCTTGCGCCGTCACGGCAGGACCACGACTGTCCGCCCTCTCCTCTTCTCTTCGCTCCGCGAAAAGGACAGCCGGGAATTCGGCCGCCTCATCGGTGCGCCGGACACCCCGGTGGCCGGAATGCGACAGTCAGCACCCATCCACCCTTCTCCCTGGAGAAAACCACCATGAAGATGATGAAGGCTCTCGTGGCGCCGATCGCCGCACTCGCCGTCATGGGCGGCGCGACGGCCGCCCACGCCGGCGGAAACGGTTTCACCTACGCCGAGAACGACAGCTTCTTCCCGTGCGGCCAGGTCCCGATCATCCCGATCGTGGTCCTGTCGGGCTACAAGCAGAAGGCGGACTGCTCCCAGGAAGTCAACGACATCGAGGTCTACGACATCCGCTACAACAAGCAGCAGGGCAAGGACAACCGCTACGCGTCGTTCCGCCGGTAACGGCGGCGACCGCGGCCGCCGCCCGGCCGGATCGGCCGGTACGCGGGAAGCGGCGTTGCGCGTGGAACCTCGGCGTGGCGTGCCCACCGGCGCATTCGGCGGTGGGCACGCCACGCCTGCGCCGCACCGGGGACGCCCCCGCCCGCCCCGGTTCGGCGGGGCGGGCGGGAGCGGCGGGCCTCGGGCCCGTGGGCGGTCCGGTCACGGCTTGACGGCCGTCACCACCCCGTTGGCGCCCAGGGCCTTCATCGGCAGGACCCGCACGTCGGTGAAGCCGGTCCCGGTGAGCCAGCGGGTGTACTCCGCGCCGGAGTAGCTGCGGCCCCGGGTGTGGGTGAGCATGTTCAGGCTCATCAGGGCGGGCTGGATCGGGCCGGTCAGCTCGTCGTCCAGCAGCAGCTCGCTGATGAACACCCGGCCCCCGGACGGCAGGGCCCGGTGGCATTTGCGCAGGATCTCCAGGTCCTGCTCCTCGGCCCAACTGTGCAGGACCAGGGAGAGCAGCACCGCGTCGTGGCCCCGCGGCAGCTCCGCGTCGCGGAAGAAGTCCCCGGTGTGCACGTCGATGCGTTCGGTGAGACCGGCCTCGGCGGCCTTCTTCTGCGCCACCGCGCAGGCGGGCGCGATGTCGTAAACGGTCGTCCGCAGCCCGGGGTGGCGCCGGCACAGCTCGATGCCGTACGCGCCGGAGCCCCCGCCGACGTCGAGCAGGCGCCGCACCCCGCTGAAGTCGGCCACCTGCGACAGCGCCCGCGCGGTGAACGAGGACAGGGCGTGCATGCCGTCCCAGACCAGGGTCCGGGTCCGCTCGTCGGGATCGGCGAACGGGGACTGCCGCTCGTCGTCGGCGGTCATCACCGGACTGTTGGTGCGCACCGCGTCCAGCAGTTTGAGGGACGCCGGGTGGATCAGCTTCTCCGACATCATCAGCCAGCCGCCGAAGTAGTACGGCTTGTCCGGGACGAGGTAGGTCTCGGCCATCTCGGAGTTGCGGTACCGGTCGCCGTCCTTGACCAGCAGCTCCAGCGCCGTGCACGCGGTGAGCAGGATCTGCGTGGGCCGCATGTCCGTGCCCCACTCCCGGGCGAGCTCCGGGGCGGTGGCGCCGCCGGTGGCCGACAGCCGGTCGAACAGGCCGAGTTCGTGCGCGCTGACCAGCGCACGGAAGGACCAGAAGGCGGTGGCCATCCGCATCAGCGGCAGCGGAGACACCTGCGTCGGCTCCTGGGGGGCGTTTCCCTGCGAGGGCACAACCATTGAGAGAATCCTCCTGCCGGTGACGAAATGGGGGTCGGTTCCCGTCGAGGTGTTCACCGGATTCACCTCGTACTCGGCATGTGCGGGGGCATGCCGTGAACGGCCGGGCCATGCGCTCAGGGCCGCAGTGCGCACCCGGCAGCCGTACGGGCTTGGGGCACCTTTTCCCGCCGGGATTCCCGTGCGTCGCGTACCGCTTTCCGGGAGGGGATTCCGTGCGCGGTGCGGCGCCGGAACCCGCCTTCCGGTCGTTCGGTTTTTCTTGGCGCGGCTTTTCTTCGTCGAGCGTACACAGCACCGTTTCCGCGGAACACCCATGTTTCCGCCGGTGCCCACCCCTATGAAACGCGGGCCGCCCCCGTATTACGCGGGGCGGAACCCCGTACGCGGGCGGCGGGCCGGGGCGGGGCCGATCGGCGCGGTGGGCAGCGCGAGGACCTCCGGGGCGGTGGCGCGCCCCGGAGGTCCTCGCGGTGATCGGTGGTGCCGTTCCCGTCAGCGGGGAGGCGGCTCACTCCACGGCCGGCTCCAGGATGATCTCGACGGGGAGGTTCTCCCGGCTGGTGATGTCGAGCTTGCGGTAGATGCGGGTCAGGTGCTGCTCCACCGTGCTCACCGTG